>NHCX01000120.1 GCA_002168015.1 Verrucomicrobia bacterium TMED44 | reverse complement strand
TTTTCGATGGTCGATCCCAAGCAAATGAAGGATCGTGGCATTCAAGTCATGAACATGCATGGTCTCAGGCGTCCAATGATGCCAGAAGTCGGTTTTCTAAATCTAAAGAATCAGCGGACTCNNTGGTTTCAGTNGGTCTTGCATCCACAGATNCATCACTNAAGNCNGATGAAGTGGCTGCATGGACTCAGGTNTCNTCGACTNTTNTGGCTAGTGATCCTGNNATNCTACTTTATTGAACTNCNTTTTNTTNAAATGAAAACTTCTCCANTCTTTGAATCACAATTAAACCTTACACGCCGNCATTTNTTTCGGTAAATCTGCNTTNGGAGTNGGTACTGCAGCCATGGCAGGCTTGCTCAATCAANATTTACTAGGNCAANCAAATTTATCNGGGGGACTGCACCANAAAGCTTCNGCTAAGCGGGTCATCTATTTATTTATGAGTGGTGGNCCNAGTCACCTTGACNTNTGGGATTANAAACCAAAANTNAGNGAGGAATTCGGTAANGANNTNCCTNCTGAAGTGNGGGANGGGCAGAGAATNACGGGNATGACTGCAGGNCAGAANACNCTNCCTCTNGCACCNAGNAAATANAAGTTTACCAAAGAACAAAACAATGACCGAGGTGTTTGGGTAAGCTCCCTCCTCCCGCATACCGCAAAAGTGGTCAAGGATCTTTGCGTGATTAATGGTACCTTTACNGAAGCGATNAACCATGACCCGGCGATTACCTATATCCAGACGGGTAGCCAAATCCCTGGTCGACCCAGTTTGGGGGCATGGTTGAGTTATGGTTTGGGTACGATGAATGAAGATTTGCCCAGTTATGTAGTGATGCATGCGAAGTCCAAGCATGCCGAGCAAAGTTTGTTCAACAGGCTTTGGGGAACCGGATTTATGCCATCAGATCATCAGGGGATTTTGCTTAGAAGCGAGGAGGACCCCGTTTTATATCTTAAAAACCCAACTGGTGTGACTCGTTCAGACCGACGTGCCCAGCTGGACGCATTGGCTGCCCTGAATCAACATCATTACAAATCGTTTGCCGACCCTGAGGTACTTTCAAGAATTGAACAGCACGAAATGGCCTACAGGATGCAAGCATCCGTTCCCGAACTGATGGACCTTTCCAAAGAACCTGATTCAACTTTCGAGCTTTACGGTGAGGAGTCCAAACAGGCAGGGACATTTGCCGCTTGTTGTCTGAATGCCCGGCGTTTGGCGGAAAGAGGTGTCCGGAATATTCAGATTTTTCATCGGGGCTGGGATGCACACGGTGGGCTTCCCCGCGAACATGAAAATCAATGTAAGGATGTGGATCAGGGTTGTGCCGCTTTGATTGCTGATCTCAAAAGAAGAGGACTTCTCGATGATACCCTTGTAATTTGGGGAGGAGAATTTGGTAGGACATCTTATTGCCAGGGTGCATTAACTCGNGAGAACTATGGTCGCGATCATCATCCNCGGGCGTTTACCACTTGGATGGCCGGAGGAGGTATCAAGCCAGGAATCACCTATGGGCAGTCGGATGACTACGGTTATAACCTGACTGATCATGATGGAAATGTGATTAAGCCAAATAAGCATCATTGGACGCCTGAGACCATGCATGTTCATGACTTGAATGCCACGATCCTTCATTTGCTTGGGATCGACCATCGAAAACTTACCTATCGCTATCAAGGGCGCGACTTCCGTCTAACCGATATCCATGGTCATGTGATTAAAGATATTATCGCCTAGGCTTAGATCATTGGAGTGGACTTGCTCCATTTCTCATTCTACTGAATGATGCATGAAGCATCTTTCCTGTTTAATTTTCTCATTGATTCTTTGTATCTTCGCGTCGGCGAAAAAGCCCAACTTTGTATTTCTGGTCTCGGAAGATAATTCAATTCATTATCTTAAACATTATGGTGCGAAGTTTGGAAGTATGCCCAATGTTGAGAAGATGGCGGAGGAGGGCTTGACTTTTAATCATGCTTTTTCGAACGCACCCGTCTGTTCGGTCGCCCGTTCAACCCTGGCAACCGGAATCTTAGCCCCGAGAGGCGGTTTTCAATATCACCGCAAAGCGGAAACAGCTACTTTGCCAAATGGAGTTTTACCATGGTCCGCTATTCTTCGGGATGCTGGTTACTTTTGTTCCAATAACCGTAAGCAGGACTATAATTTTAAGTACATTGGGACTCAACCCTGGGATGAGTCCAGTAATAAAGCAACCTGGCGAAATCGTCCAACCCAGGACATGCCATTCTTTTATATGCAGTCCATGGCTCAGTCTCATGAGAGCTCTCTTCATTTCAATCAGACATTGATGGAAAAGGAGACTACCATCACGCCTGTTACCGAGGTAGAACTGCACCCTTATCACCCTGATACTCCTACCTTTCGTTATACGCATGCCCGATATCATGACCGTATGAGCGTTATTGATAATTTGGTTGGATCAGTACTTGAGAAACTTAAAGACGACGGAGTCTTGGACGACACTTTTATCTTTTATTTTGGTGATCATGGTGGTGTGCTTCCCAGGAGTAAGGGATATGCGTATGAGACGGGTCTGCATGTTCCTCTTGTTGTGAGGATTCCTGCAAATTTTAAGCATCTGATTGATCATAAAAATGGTACTCGCACGGATGGGTTTGCCAGTTTTATAGATTTCGGACCGACTCTGCTTAATCTAGCTGGCCTCAAGATCCCAGAATTCATGGATGGGAATCCATTTTTTGGAAAGGGAATAAATCGAAAGGGCTTGACCAAACGTGATGAAACCTTCGGCTATGCGGATCGTTTTGATGAGAAGTATGATATGGTTCGCACCCTGAGAAAGGGAAAATGGAAATATATTCGTAACTACCAAGGATTTTACCCAGATGGACTTCAAAATAATTACAGGTACCGAATGCTTGCTTACACGGAATGGCGCAAACTCTGGAAGGATGGGGAATTAAATGAGGTGCAACAACAGTTTTTCTTCCCTAGACCCGCTGAGCAATTATTTGATCTATCTATGGATNCCTATGAAGTGAAAGATTTATCCATTGATCCAGCATTCCGTAAGAAACTTATAGAAATGCGAATCAAATTGAGCAAGAAGGTCAAGGAAATCAACGACCTGAGCTTCTATCCAGAAAGCTTCATGGTAGATAAAGCGTTATTGAACCCCATTGCTTTTGGAAAAAAACGATCCGGTGAAATAGCGAGGTTGGTTGATATTGCCGATTTGGCTTTGTTGCCTTTTCAGAAAGTAGAGAATCAATTGAAAGAAGTACTATCTTCCGGAACCGAGTGGGAAAAATACTGGGCATGCCTCGTTGCTGCAGGATTTGGCAGGCAGGCTAAATCTTTAAATATTTTTTTGTCAGATCTGATGAAGCATCCAAATTTAATGGTTCAGTTGCGAGCCGTAGAGGCTGGGGCTCTGATTTCTGAAAAGAACCCCATGCCCAAATTAATTGANATAACCAATGGGTCTAAATCCAGAATCGAGGTCTTGCTGACACTCAATTCGGTTGCCTTTTTTCGGGATCATCAAGGATATGACTTAGATGCCAGTCTGTTTTCGATTGTGTCACTGAAGGGCGAATTCTACAGAAGATTGGAATATTTTGCCGATTCAAATGGTGTTCCAAAAAAATAGAGGCAATGGTTCTTACGGAATTGTTACAAGATAAGGCCATAAAATCTAAATATTTGTCCTATAAATGAAACTTCAGGTTATGAGTACCTAACACTATTCTTTTGTTCACGGGCAAGGGACTAAAGAGAGTAGTTTCAAAATAAGACGCATGGTTTGGGCTAACCATGCGTCTTTTTTTTGTTGAGTTAAAGTTTTTAAGATTTCTTATTTAGATAAATGAAGAGAGGTGCCGTTAAAGTAGCTTTTTGGGTTTTTGCAGCTTTTTTATGTGTAATTTTAGGTTATTTTGCTCAGAGAAAAGGTACGGAGTACATTCGTGAGATGAGGCAAATGGAAAGAGTCCCGAAAGTTTCAGCAAATCATGTAATTAGTGGAGAGGTAAGCATGGAGGGAACCGTTCATAAATCCAAAACTTTACTTCGTTCGCGATACACACATTCACCCTGCTTATATCATCGCTATTTAAAAGAAAGAGAGGAAAAAGATTCCGAAGGAGATACCAGATGGGTAACTGTGGAGCGAGGTTCCCAATCCAGCGATTTTTTTCTCAGCGATGTGACTGGGGGAGTTCTAGTTAAGCTGACACGGGGAGGTGTTTCACCTGATTTAAGGAAAGATCACCAGCACAGGGCAGGAAAGTATCGATATACCGAATGGAGAATTGATCAGAATGAGAAGATTTATGTTTTTGCGATGGCTAATACCGAGAACCCAGGCCGTTACTTATCTTTTGATGTCTCAGGATCTTACATACCGATTCTTTCAAATGAAGGGGCCCTCGGAAATAGATCATCTTGGGGAACGAAGGGAGTTATGTGTAATGCTTTAGGTATTTCTCTATTTTGTTTTGGATGTTTGTTTATTTGCTTTCTGTTTAGAATCCATAGAGTTCTTGTCTTTCTATCTTTGGTCTCAGTACTTGTTTTTTGTGTGTTANTTTATGCTTCCTTGGCCATGATGAAGAGTGACTTACTGGACGGCTATGATCGTATGGTTAGATTAGAGAAATCCACTACCACCGAGTTGCAGAAATTACTAAGACCGAAATCTGGTTTAGGGAAGGAGGTAGTAAGGCAAAAGACTGCAGTTTTGAATGAAAAATCAATTGATCGGGCAAAGGGAATTAAGAAAAATTACTATGCATCGATTTCCCGATCAAACGAAATACTAGAACGTTTTCCTGAAAACTTATTGGCTCCAATCTGGGGTATAAAAAAGTGGAAAATCCCGTATGGAATGTCAGAAAACCACCGAGAGATGATTGAAAATACTCCCATCAGGACATGGGTGGTGCTCGTTTCTATGCTTGTTGCAATAATTCTGATTTTGCTTGGCGTATATTTCGGGTTTCGCCGTGTAAAAATCAAGAGGTATGTTGAAAATATTCCCACTTCCCTGTCCAGTGGACTTTGTTACGGCCCAGCGGAGATAAAAGGAATTATTTCATTGATTGATAATTATCCTTTGACAAGCCCTGAAACTAAAAAAAAGTGTGTTTACTACAGACATAAAATTACCGAAAAGCGAGGATCGGGAAAAAACTCCAAAACAGTTGTAATTAAAGATGAAATAAATGAGATTCCATTTTTTTGCAAAGACAGGGAAGGTCTTACGAAAATTGTACCAGATGGGGCCGAAGTAACNGCGGAATTGAAGTTTAAAAAAAGGCGTGGCCGTAGAACTTATTACGAGTGGCATCTACCAGAAAATGCAGACATATATGTGTTAGGTTCTGCAGTAATCGATGAAGTAGAAGGGGATAANNTAGCGGTTTNAGATGGCCAAGATCAATTTCCATTCATTATCTCTGATGAATCGGAAACTGAGGTTATGCTGAGACAAGGTAGGAAAGGACTGTTGGGCTTGGGCATTGCTCAGAATGCAACCGTATTTCTAGGATTCATTCTTTTTGGAGCCGTTGGTTCATTTGCCGCTACGGATTTTCTTCTGGCAGCTATGTTTGCTCCACTTTTTCTAGCTTTCAGCATGCTCACCTTAATGTACAACGACTTGATATTTCTGCGAAACCGGGTGAAGCGAGCCTGGGCAAATATAGAAGTTTCCCTTAAAAAAAGGTGCGATTTGATTCCNAATCTTGAACAGGTTGTTAAAAGTTACCTTTCGCATGAGAAGGGAATTATGAATGCAGTTGCCCAGCTCCGAAGTGCAGTGGTTGGAAAGAGTGCATTCACTCCAGCGGAAGCCGATGCTGCAATCGGNCATGAGCTTACAGTTAGCAATAGAATATTTGCTCTAAGGGAAGATTATCCAGATCTGAATAGTAATGAGATGTCGGAAGACTTTATGAATCGTTTGGCAAGAATGGAGAATGAAGTTTCGATGATGCGTTCCGGTTACAATGACGGAGTTGAAAGATATCGAACGGTCCTGCAAAGATTTCCCGAGGTCATACTTGNTAAACTTTTCCGATTTGAAGATCATAAATCTCTGACTTTTAGTTCTAGGATTCGTGAGGTTCCAAAAATAAGCTCTCTTAGTAGTGCAGTTGAATCGGATGGAATAAAAAATCCCCCATCAAAAAATACAGAAGACATACTTGATCTAAAGGTATCAGGATCGATGGCAGACGAACAATTGGAAGATAAGACAAAATCCTTAGAAACTGGATCAAATGAATCTAATAACATTTATCTGCAGAAGGAAGGCAAACAGTATGGTCCCTACACTTTGAATGAAGTCTTGGGATTTTTAGAAAACAAAAATTTTTCATTGAAAGATCTAGCCTGTTGGGACGGAAAGACTTGGCATGAGATTTTGAAAATACCGGGATTGAACATTACAAAAAACACGGATTAATTTCCCTTTTTTGGCCTCTTTTGATACTTTTTATATAGACGCGTATGACGACTGCTAAGATCCACTTCCTCCCCGGAAATCCTCATATGCTCAACCGTAGTACGTAGATCAAATATGTCTCCGTTACATGCAATGAAAGTGGCCTCTTTCCCTTTCTCCAAAGAGCCGAGCCGATCTTCTATACCCAACAATTTTGCAGGATTCAGGGTTATCGAGGCAAGTGCATGTTTTCTTTGTAGACCGACTGGAATGGCGTGGGCCGCATGGTAGGGGAGATTCCGTTGATTGGCGGCAGACCATGCACCAAGTCTGAGTCCAATTGAAAGTTCGACTCCTGCATTTGCTAAAATCCCGGGTGCACGAAAGTGTGTGTCGAATGGGTCGTTTATTTGGACTGGAGCTGTGAAAATATGCCTGAAGATAACCGGAATCTTTTGCTTTGCCAAAACATCAGCGATTTTCCAGGCATCTCGGCCTCCCGACAAAATTATTTTAAATTTTCTTTTTTTTGCCCACTCTACTGCGGAACTAATTTGTCTTGTTTCGTCAGCATGAACAATGATTGGAAGTTTTCCCGTAATAAAGGGAATCATGGCTTCCCAACTTGGATTTAATGGGGATTTTCTATCTTGGGCATTGTTTCTGGCTTTGAGATGTGCATCGGCCTGATTAAAAAATTCTTCCATATCCCGAATACTTTTCATCCGATCTTTTACTTGTTCATCCATCGACTTTGAGGATTTGTTGTGGGTATGTATTGATAGCCCCTGACCTGGCCACCATATGTGCAAGGCCACTTTTTTCTTGATGGTCATTTCTTCTATCCCCCATCCCTCCAAGCTTATTACGCCTGATATCCCGGAAATGGTTCCTCCCATTGGAACTGTGAGTGAGTGAGTAATTCCATTTGCTCGTGCTACTGGGATAAGTTCCGAATCTGGATTGACCGCTGTCCAAGCTTCGATTTCCGGGGTATGCGAACCCACTTCATTCTCGTCACGAGTCGGACGCAAGGCATTAATCTCTGCTAATCCTAGAGAAGAACCAGGGCTTATTAATCCTGGGAAAATTTCATAACCCTGCCAATCAATCAGTTGACAATTTTTAGGGCGAGAAAGCGATTTTCCAATGGCTACTATACGAGACCCTTCGACGAGTATTTCTCCAGGTTCGAGAATAATGTTTGGTGTGGCTTGAATCTTTCTTGCTTTTTAAAGAAATTGTTGCTCCTGGGCATAGACGGATAAATAAGCAAAGAGGAGAGTGAGAAAAATCTGCAGTTTCATTGCCCGGAACTTTTTTGATTGAGGCAGTCGTGAGATCTGCAAGAGTGAGAGAACAGATCGCAAGCCACCTCTAGTGCGAAACGGAAAAATCTTTCTTTGGCGGGAGAATTGGTACTATGAGATGACGCCTTGTTTTTATTTTGTTTGGCTTTATCGACAAGCATATCCCTTTCTGTTTTAAGTAATTGATTCCGTTTTCTTGAATCTTTTAAATCGTGAAATAGCCGACCCTCAATCCATGTTTGATCACATTGAGCACGGTAATCTAAGGGATTAGTTGTCCAGGTAGCAAGGTCAGCATCCTTTCCCACCTGCAGAGAACCAACCCTAGAGTCTATTCCCAACTGTATGGCAGGATTTAGGGTGACAAATTTCAAGGCTTCATGTTCGGGGAGTTGTCCGTATTTTACAGCTTTAGCTGCTTCTAAATTTAGTCTTCTAGCATGATCGGGAGAATCTGAGTTGAAACTAACTATGCACCCACGTTGATGCATGAGTGCTCCAGCATAGGGGATCGCATCATACACTTCGAACTTATAAGCCCACCAATCCGAAAAAGTGGACGCACCTGCACCATGCCGGGCAATTTCATCGGCCACTTTGTACCCTTCGAGAACATGCTGTAGGCTTCCAACCCTAACACCGAAAGATTCCATAGTCCGTAGGAAAACGACAATTTCATCCTGCCTGTAAGAGTGACAATGGATCAGCCTTTTTCCTTGAATAATTTCAAGAATAGCTTCGAGTTCCAGGTTCCGCCTGAAAGGCTCCCCATTTCTGCTTGATTGTCTGTTTCTTCTTTCATAGTCGATGGCTGCATTGAAGCGGTTCTCGAAAAATGTTTTTACACCCATTCTCGATTGAGGGAATCTAGTTTTAAACTTATCTCCCCAATTGGACTGTTTGACATTTTCTCCCAATGCAAATTTGATCCCTGCGGGTGCATTTTGAAAGAGTAGTTTTTTGGGCGAAGCACCTAAGCGAAGTTTAATAACCGCGTTTTGTCCACCAATCGGATTTGCAGAGCCGTGAAGGAGGTTGCAAGTAGTAACTCCACCAGCAAGTTGCCTCTCTATATTTATACTTTCAGAATTGATCACATCTGCAACCCGCACCATAGCTGTAGATGGCAGGGTAGATTCATTGACCCCACCGAGTATCATCGCATGACTGTGACAATCGATAATTCCAGGGGTCAGGTGTTTTCCTTTTCCTTCAATAATATGAGTTCCCTTGGGTAAATCCTCAGAGAGATTTTTTCCGATAGCTGAGATTTTAGTATTTTTTACAAGCAAATCATGACCCCGCAGAATTCCTTCTTTCTCGCAGGTCCAAAGATGGAAGTTTTTAAATAAAATAAGTTCTGGGTTATGGATGTATTTTCTATTCCTGGATGGGAAATGAGCCGTTCTTTGTGTCGTTTCCGTTTTTGGTTCCACGGTCTTCTGATCATTATTAATATCCGCGATCTCATATATCTCGGGTCTTCCAGTAATCCATGTCGAATGAAACATTGGTTTATCGGTAAAGAAAGTCGGTCCCTCGATGATAAAGAAATTGGCCAACTTACCAGATTCCAAGGTTCCGCAAAGGTTGGATATACCGCAAATGTTTGCGGGGTTAATGGTCAGTGCCGCCAAGGCATCCTCTTTTGAAAGGCCCCGATTCATTGCTTTTCGGAGGTTTTTATTGAATTCCTTTAGATTACAGCCAGAAGTGGTGAAGGAGAACGATTTAGATTTTGCTTTGACTAATTTCGGGAAACTAGGCGCGTGATCCCACGCTCTCAGTTGATCGAGTGAGACTTGTTCCCAGTCTTCTTCAGTGGGAAGATCGGGGATTTCCGGGAAAGATAAAGGTAGAATGTAGTCATGTTTTAAAGATAGTGCTAAATCAGGTCTTCGCCACTCTTCAGCAGTCAAAATGAGGACGATTTTTTCTAGATTGTTTTCGACTGCAATTTCAAGTGCTTTTGCACACATTAAAGAACTGCCTGGTTCAAACCAAGTAGGAAAGGGAGTGAGAGGTTCGGTGGTTTGAAGGAGGCTTCGAATTCCTGCATTTAATCTGAAGGGGAAGACTTGAGCATGTTCTTTTTTGAAAGTCATCATCTCTCTTGCATATTCAACTTCCAAATATGTTTGTCGAATAACCGAGAGCACTCCCATTAGAGAATTGGGATAAGTTGAAGGTGTGTGCTCTCTACCTACTGGATCAAAAGCAATAGTCTGGGCAATTTGTTCCTTGAGGACTTTCTTTTCATTTGGGTCTTCACTGAGAAGAATGAAGGGACCTGTTCCCCGAAAAATTCCCTTACTTGGAGCAAGATGAGCACTGGTAAATCCATTGCTTCGAAAATCTTTCCACTGTAGCTCTAATGTTCCGAAACTATTGACCAGCATTCTTTCGGGGTGTACCCCGTTTATTCCAAAACCGTTGGATTCTTGATGGTTTGTGTTCATTGGTAACCCCACAAATGAAAGATTGCTTGTGGCTTCCAAGGATTGCTGGTGGCCAAGGGCAAGCAGTTCCGGATCATCGTTTCCAACCAGTAAATAAGGATCGATGAACCCGGGATAGATAGTTTTACCACTGCAGTTCCACTCCCGGTAATGGGGGGGGACTGCAATGTCGGCACCTACTTTTTCGATGATTCCGTCACGGATTAGAAGAGTACCATTTTTAATCCGCTTGAAAGGATTAACCTGAATGTCACCACCGTACAGGGCATGGAGGTTTATACCTTCAGGTTTTTCTCCAGGAAAGGGGAAGTTACTTTT
>NHCX01000119.1 GCA_002168015.1 Verrucomicrobia bacterium TMED44 | reverse complement strand
CGATTGATTGGGCTTCTTTTAGGTATTCGTCTCTCACTATGATAGATATGTATGAGGGTTAATTTGTTAAATATGGGCTAAGAATTTTAAATGGACAATTTGTATTATGATGGCAGCGTAACAAATGAGTAATGGAGCAGAAAATCAACATAGCAATCACTACATTTTCAAATGAAGATAGTGCGGTTGCATGTTCTCGTAACTTAATTCAAAAGAAATTGGTCGCATGTGCACAAGTTTCTGGGCCAATTCGTTCCTTTTATCAATGGGAAAGTAAAATACTCGAAGACCAAGAGTGGCGGTTGGTATTAAAGTTTTCCGGGTCAAATGAAAGGGTAGTAAGAGAAGAGGTGATGAAGAGTCATGAGTACGATTCGCCCCAGTGGATATATTGGGATGCCGATACTAATGAAAGTTATGGCAAATGGGTAAATGCTGAGGGGTGAATCAATCCTCGGGTTTTGTTTTAATTAGAGATACAACCCTATCTCCTTCTTTCCACTGCCCACGTTTACGCAATAATTCAACGCGTTCGAAACGTTTAAGGACATTTCTTTTTTTTGTAAGCCCGCCTGGGGGTTTGAAACTAGGATGCCTGCTCATAAATGTCTTATACAGTTACGATGGTGAAATGACAAGAAGTTTGTAAGAAAGCTATGCTGGTGCTCCCGCAGGCTCAACTCCAGGATCCAGATCTTTTTCCTTAGATTCTTTTTTATTAGACTCTTCTGGGATATCTTTTTGTGAATCTCCCTTTTCCACTTCTTTAGAATTAATAATCGGAGAGATTATTTTACCATGTTCTAAAATCTCATGTACATGTTTACCTTCAATCGTTTCGTGCTCGAGTAAAGCTTGAGCCGAGGCATGGAGTGCGTCGATTTTGTCTTCAAGAATTTTCTTCGCTCTAGAATATTGATCATCGATAATAGATTTGATTGCGATATCAATTTTCTGTGCCGTTTCTTCGCTGTAATTTTGGGCTCGGCTTAGTTCTTTTCCAAGAAAAACTTGGTCTTGTTTATCTCCAAAAGAGATCATTCCAAGATCACTCATTCCCCAGTCACATACCATACTGCGTGCAATATTGGTGGCCATGCGGATGTCGCCAGCTGCACCGCTGGTAATATCACCGATTTCAATCTCTTCTGCAGCCCTTCCACCCATTGCACAACAAATCTGATTAATTACTCGGCGTTTGCTATGATTAAGGATGTCTTTTTTGGGAGTGAACATAGTGCTTCCCAAACTCTGCCCACGAGGAATGATAGTAACTTTGTGTATTGGCAGTAAACCATCGTCAATCTCTGCCTGTACTATGGCATGACCTGCTTCATGATAAGCGATTATTTTACGGTCTTCATCGTCCATGACCCGACGCCGTTCCCTACCAAAAGTGATTTTTTCGCGAGCGTCATCCAAATCGATTCTTTCAACTACTTTTTTTCTTCTGCGGGCAGCAATTAAAGCACCCTCATTAAGAAGATTAGCAAGGTCAGCACCTGAGAACCCAGCGGTAGCACGGGCTAAAGAGATAAGTTCTACATCTTCAGACAATTTAATCTTTTTGGCATGTACTTTAAGGATAGCCTCCCTGCCTTCAAGATCAGGGAGATCAATAACAACCTGTCTGTCAAAACGGCCGGGTCTAAGCAGAGCATTATCAAGTACATCCGGTCGGTTGGTTGCTGCAATGATTATAACTCCTTCGTGACCGTCAAACCCATCCATTTCAACGAGCAAAGAGTTAAGGGTCTGTTCTCTTTCATCATTACCACCACCAAGTCCTGCGCCACGCTGGCGACCTACGGCATCGATTTCGTCAATGAATATTAAACAGGGTGCACTCTTTCTACCTTGTTCGAACATGTCGCGTACTCGTGCCGCACCTACTCCCACAAACATCTCAACGAAGTCAGAACCGCTGATACTGAAAAAGGGAACATCTGCTTCACCTGCAACAGCTTTAGCGAGCAGGGTCTTACCGGTGCCTGGAGGACCCACCATCAAAACTCCTTTGGGGATTGTGCCACCAATTTTACGAAACCGTTTTGGATCCTTTAAAAAATCAACAATTTCTGAAACTTCTTCTTTTGCCTCATCGCAACCTGCGACATCATCGAAAACAATTTTCTCGTTTTCTCGGGTGAGCATCTTGGCTTTACTTTTACCAAAATTCAATGCCCCTTTACCTGCCATTCGTAATTGCCTAACAAATAGAAAGTAAAGGAGACCGATTATGAGAAGGAAGGGTAACAGGCTGAAAAGTAAATCTGTCCAAATTGTACTGGAAGGTTTTTCGGTCAAACGACCACCAAGTAGAGATCTCAATTGTTTATATTCAGATTCTGTTATTCTTCCTTTGACGAGAAAAGGCAAAGATTTGTACTGTTTTTCATCCACTTCGAAAGCAGGATTGAGGACCTTTCCATTAACGGCGTACCACTCCTCTCCTCCTTTGGGATCGCTTTGGATGATAGCTTTTTCAATACGGTCTTCCTGGGCAGCGGATATCAAATCATCAACAGAAGATAAAGCCCTGTTTGCGGTGGAAATTTCTCCTGACTGTGCCATAACTAATCCGATGATGGCAGCAAGGATTGCCAGCCAAATTAGTAAAACTTTAGGATTGAAGCCCTTGGGCTGATTTTGTGAATCTTTGTTATCTTCGTTAGTCACGCCATCTATTCTGTTGGCAGTTAGTCATAAGTCAAATGGATTACCCTCCTCGAACTGTCTGTGATTTTTAAAAACTCACTCGGTGGAAAGCCTGGAATCCAAATAATTTCTTGATCACTATTTGTAATCACAGGAGTCTGATTCTTTTTATCTGTAGTCCACTTGGCATTGGTCATTAATTTGCCGACCTTCTTGCTCCCATCAGAACCAAGTGGATGAAAACGATCACCCATTTCTCGATGTCTTAACCAAAAGAATTCGTCCTCTTGAATGCTCAAATAAGCTTCCCTTGCTTGCTTTACCTGTTTTCGTAAAATCATAGCCTTCTTTTCCTTACTCAATGAACACTTTTTTGCAGATATTTTTTTACCGTTTGGTAGAAAAATATTCTGATCAAAGGGTAAGCAAACTAAGCCAAATGAAGTCTCTCTTTTAGATATTTCTTTTTGGATAAGAAGGTTGTCATTAATTTCTAATCGTACCCCGCCTGAAATATCTGAATCTGACAAGGTCAATTCTTCAATTTGTTGAATTATATGGCTTTCCCTTCCATTGAAGGAGAAATTCTGTTTATTCTTTTTACTTAGCCATAGGCGAAGAACCCTTCTACGAATTGCCATGGGAAATGAATTGAATTTTTCAACCTTAAGGTTTTTACCGTGTGCACATGCTGTGAAAGCTAAGGCCGTGTAATGATTTATAGCATCTAAATCCTGCTCCAAGAGGGTTCGACTTTGCGAGACTCCTTTGAGTAAATCTTGGTCAAGGCATGATTTCCAGTGGGGAATCACCTTAGATCGCAAACGATTTCTTAAATACCTTTTATTATGGTTACTTTGATCCTCTCTCCAAGGGATCTTATGGCTGGTTAGTACCTTGTGTATTTCTGCTCGTCCCAAGTTGAGCAAAGGTCTTACATACATGAGAGTTTGATGCTTGATTATTGGTCGTGGTGATACAATGCCATCCAAAGTACTCGTGCGGGCTAATCTCCACAACATTGTCTCGGCTACATCATCTGCATGATGGCCTAACAGGATATAGTTAAATTCATTTTTTTGGCTAATTTTTTTAAAGAAATCCATTCGTTCGTTGCGAAGACTTGCTTCATCGTTTGCGTTGATTCCTCGCGAGATACCTGTAATAAAATTTAATCCTAAGTTTTTAG
This sequence comes from Verrucomicrobia bacterium TMED44, assembly GCA_002168015.1. Classification (GTDB taxonomy): domain Bacteria; phylum Verrucomicrobiota; class Verrucomicrobiia; order Opitutales; family Seribacteraceae; genus Seribacter. The sequence goes on along the minus strand of NHCX01000119.1, from coordinate 3,831 downwards.
CTAATTCCTCTACGAAAGTCTCATCTTTTTTCGAATCAATACCCCGCAGATTATGATTAAAATGACAAATGTGAGTTCGATGAAGTAAATTGGGGAATAGGTTTATTATCAAGAAAGCCAGTAAGGTGGAGTCCCCTCCCCCTGAGCACGCAACTCCTATTGAAGCACCTGCTTTCTCAGCAGATTCAAGGATAGCAAGTGCTCTTGGTTCTATTAATTTATCTTCTTTAAGTGAGTAAAGAGCTTCCTTAAGTCCAATGGTTTTATCAGGAAAGGACCAAGTCATAATTTTCAGGTCAACTTTTTTCTCCGATGGTTTCTTTGGGAAACCATTTTTTCAAGCACTGTGGTACTAATACTGTACCATCCTCCTGTAGGTTATTTTCAAGAATGGCAGCTAAAACTCGAGGTATGGCAAGAGCAGAACCGTTTAATGTGTGAACGGGTTCTGGCTTTCCGCTTTCTCCACGAAATCGGATATTGGCCCTTCGAGCCTGAAAGTCAGTGAAATTACTGCAACTCGAAACCTCAAGCCATCTTTTCTGCCCAGCAGCCCATACCTCTAGGTCATATTGTTTTGAATGAGGAAATCCTATATCACCCGAGCAGATCAAAAGCACACGGTAAGGCAAACCAAGTTTCTGCAGGAGCCCTTCGGCATCAATACGTAATTTCTCCAACTCCTCAAAACTATCTTTCGGGTGCGTCCATTTTACGAGCTCCACTTTGTCGAACTGGTGTAGGCGGTTTAACCCGCGTACATCCTTGCCCCAACTGCCAGCTTCCCTGCGGAAGCAAGGGGTGTAGGCACATCTTTTTACGGGTAATTGCCATGCCTCTAAAATTTCATCTCGGAAAAAATTTGTTACTGGAACTTCTGCAGTTGGGATCAAATAAATGTCTTCGTTCTCATCTAAGTACATTTGGCCTTCCTTGTCAGGCAGTTGCCCTGTTGCCGTAGCACTTGCAGCATTTACAACAATGGGAGAATGAACCTCTTGGTAGCCGTTTTCTTCAGCTTCTTCTAGGAAAAAGTTAATCAAGGCTCGAACCAATTTCGACATATCTCCAAGGTAAAAAGGGAATCCTGCTCCGGCGACTTTAACGCCCCGGGGAAAGTCAATCATTCGATCAAACCATGGTAGGTCGTAATGGGCTAATGCATTGGGATATTTATGCTCGATCTCTCCCCAAGTTGAAATAGTTTGATTATCTTCCTCCCCTCTTCCATCCGGCACAGATTCGTGCGGAATATTCGGAATAGTCATAAATGCTGCCTTGAAATCGTCATTAGCTTTTTTAGCAACAGTTTCGAGTTCCTTGACCTTTTGAGCTAATTCTTTCATCTCCGCAACTTTCGCAAGAAACTCTGTGGAACCCTTGGGGAGTTGAGACATATCCTTATTGGTAGCTTTTTGTCCTGCTCTTGCCTTCTCAGCCTCGGCAATTGAACTTCTTCTTTTTACATCTAATTCTAGGATTCCATTTAAGTCACATTCAAACTTTTTCCTAGAAATGAGGGAGTGTAGCTTACCTGCATCTTCACGTAGTTTTAAAACTTCAATCATAATGTTATTCTATTCAAATCATTTTCTTTTGTTACTGAAAAGGAAATTGGTCAATTTGCATTGCCCGTATTTATCCTTTTACCATTTGAATAGTATAAATAGAACTTGTGAGCGAAACATAAAATATTTATCAAGAATTAATGTTGTANAGCTCAACGCAAATAAATGCAGAAAGACCTTGCCCAATATCAGGGAACAACAATGCATACATTGTAAGCCAAAAAGATCGTCATGGAAAACCGCTTAGAAATGTGATGTCTGTAGATTCTGGATTAATTTATGTTGATCCCGTTCCCTTTAATAATACTGAAAAGTTTTACCAAACCGATTATCGAAAAGCCTACAAAGGTGTTCATTCGCCAAAACCTAAGCATATCTATCGTGCTGGAAAAGTTGCCCTAGACAGGTTCTCCCGAATTTCCCCAAAGCTTCGACCTGGGGCAAGTTGCTTAGATGCAGGTTCCAGCAGTGGCGAGTTTGTCTATCTGCTTAAAAGTAAGGGTTTTCTGGCTGAGGGAGTCGAGGCTAATGAACCATATGCGAAATACAGTATGGAGGAATTAAATATTCCAGTGACTGTGTCTTCCTTTTCAAATTTTCAAGTAAATAAAAAGTTTGATTTAATAACTATGTTTCATGTTCTTGAGCATTTGGAGCACCCTCTACGCGACCTGTCTCATCTANTGAGCTTACTTAAACCTAGAGGCAGACTGGTAATAGAAGTGCCAAACATCCTTTTCAAAGATATGGGGTTTTCNCATAAATGGCATCCCGGTCATCTCTTTTCTTTTTCAGAAAAAACTCTACCTTCTTTGCTGAATAAAGTCGGATTGGTGCCTGAATACTGTCAAACAATTGAAGACAATGGTAATATTTGGGGNGAATTCACTCAATGTAAGAATTCGAATAAGTGCACAAAAACTTACAACCTTGACTCTACCCAATGTTTGGAATCTTTAAAGAAAGCTCGTCTAGGTTACTATTTTCGTAGTAAGAATTATTTGAAAATTTTCTCCCGTATATTTAAACAAATCAGCGAGTTACGAAGTGCTGGAAGTAAAAGGGGGTTGCAGATCTTAAACGATTTGTATAGATAATTAGTCTATATGATTACTGCCTTGATCGAATCCATTACGGGGTGTAATTCGATCGATCCAATTTGTTCATTTTTCCCGTTAAACACAACAGATTGATTCTTGCCAGGCGGGTAAGGACCGTAATTTCTGCTATCAGTCGGACCAAAAAGCGAAANGGAAGGAACTTGAAGAGAGGATGCAATATGAAGCGGTGCACTATCATTCGAAATAATGAGTGCCGATTTTTTAATCAATTGAGGTAGCTCATTAACAGATAATCTGCCTCTAAGATCAACGGTCTCAGGAAATTGACCGTTTTTTCGGGTACCGGCTATAACAATTCCAAAATGGGGGAATTGCTTAAGTTTTAAGGCGAGTTTTTCAAAATAAGGCCATTCCTTTTCTTTGCGCCTACTTTCAGGAAACAGGACAATATATTTCCTGAAACGGTTTAATTCTATTTTTACGCTTTCTCCTAAAGTTGAATGAGGGAATGACAAGGGCAAGTCTTGTGGGAAATTATTAATTCCAATCCTATTTAGAAAAGGGAGTAGCTTTTCAATCGCATGGTTTGGTTTTTTGATGAAGCCTTCTTTAACTTTTTCGTAGAATAATGTTGAGAACTCTCTCCCGTCTTTTCGCCCAATTTTAAATCTCGACTTACTTAAAGCGGTTATTATTCCGCTTCTAAGTAATCCTTGCATGTCCATGCAGAAGTCATATTTCTTTTTTCTTATTTCTAAAATGAGTTTTACGTACGAAAGCAAGCCTTGGCCCCGATCAAAATGGAAGGAATGTTCTACAATTCCAGTTGCATCGAGAATGCCAGCAATTTCCCTTTTAATGACCCAGTCAATCGATATTCTTTCATTGTAATTTTTTGCTACATTCATTACCCTCAATGAATGGATTACGTCACCTAGAGATGATGGTTTTATTACAAGTATTTTCATTTTAAACAGTATTTTCGTGTACTCTGTTTGCCTTTATTATAAACAATTACACCCCTATGGCGATACTCATTAAGTGTATAAGTTTCACACTTTATTTGATGCCACGGGAATGCCTGGAAATCCTCATCTCCCTGTTGTCTTCAATTTTCATTAACAAACCAAGCAAGAGGCGGAGGGTTTTATTGTCCAACTTATCACATGCTTTTCCTGAATGGAGTCTTTCAAGAGTTAAAG
>NHCX01000118.1 GCA_002168015.1 Verrucomicrobia bacterium TMED44 | reverse complement strand
TGATGAAAATAATAATAATAACTAGTAGTAAATTACCGGTTGCGAAGTATGGGGGTACTGAACGAGTTTTATGGTCATTAGGGAATGAGTTACATAAACTTGGCCATAAAGTGGTCATAGTTGCAGGTCCTGGGTCAAGTTGTCCATTTGCTGAAGTCATTCATTGGGATGGCACCAGTGACTTCAGGGAAATTATTCCTCCTGATCATGACCTCATTCATTTTTTTTCAGATTTTGCGGGTGAAGTAAATAGTCCCTATTTGGTCACACAGCAGGGCAATTCACAATTCGGTCAGGTATCTAGCATACAAACCGTTTTTGTCTCGATGGATCATGCTGCTAGGCATGGCTCTGAAGTATTTGTACACAATGGTTTAGATTGGAGTGATGTAGAAGTTGTCAATATGCCGAGAAAAGATTTTCATTTCTTGGGAAAGGCTGCCTGGCGAAGGAAAAATGTGCGTGGTGCAATTTCGGTAACTAAACGATTACATGGTAAAAATTTGCATGTTCTTGGGGGACATCGGCTTAATTTTTCTATGGGATTTCGTTTTACAGCATCCCCTCGCGTTAAATTTCATGGAATGGTAGATGATACTTATAAGCAACGCATTATGCAGCAATCACGAGGCCTTGTATTTCCTGTTCGCTGGAATGAACCTTTCGGTTTGGCTATAACGGAAAGTTTATACTGCGGATGCCCAGTATTTGGGACACCATATGGATCTTTACCTGAACTTGTTACCTCTGAAGTTGGCTTTCTTTCCTCCAAATCCATCGATTTGGTCGAGGCTATGGAATCTGCAGATGAATGGAGCTCACTAACATGCAGAGACTATGCCGTTGAGAATTTCAACTCTAGGAGAATGGCACTTAAATATTTAGATATTTATGAACAAGTTGTAGATGGGAAAGTATTAAATAAAACTGCACCTAAGCTTCTGGATGATGAGTCAGGTCTGTTGCACTTTAAATAAATTTTCTATTATTAGTAATTATGAGTTCGATTTTGAGTAATTTAAAGAAGTTCTATAAAGGTTTTATTTATTTAATTTTCAGGTATTTATTTTTTAAAAAATACATTCATATTAAATGCGATTTATTGAACGCAGAATTCAATTGCTTTATTGAAGATGTAATCGGAAGACATTTGTTTAAATACGGTTCTCATGAAAGAGATAACTCCAACTTTTTGCTTCGGAATTTTTCTTTAAAAGAAAATGAGATAGCCTTGGATATCGGAGCAAATTTGGGTTGGTATTCTGTTTTACTCAACCGCATTTCGTCCAGTAAATCTAAAATTTATTCATTCGAACCGGATGAAAAGAACTTTTATTTACTTAAAAATAACCTAACTTTAAATCATTGCACCAATGTCTTTCCTGTCAATAAAGCAATATCCAACGAAAATGGCACTAGTGACTTTTACAAATATCCTTCCAAAAACTCCGGTCGTCACTCCTTAATACCCGCAATCGGATTAGAGAAATGTAATGTCGAAACAATTATTTTAGACGATTTCCTTAAAGATAATGAATTATCAAGAGTCAAGTTTTTGAAGATCGATATAGAAGGTTATGAGTATTTTGCTTTATCAGGTGCATCGAAGGTATTGAAGCAAGATATACTTATTATGATGGAATATTCCCCACGACTTTACACCGAAAGTTGTAGCGCTGAAAAATTAAAGAAATTATTGTACGACAATTCGTTTAAGCCGCATGTTTTAAATCAAGCTAGTTTAAAGCAAATTTCTGGCGATAATTTAGATGAAGTGGATGATCAGATTGATGTTTTTTGGAAGAAATGAATTCAGTTCGACATCTCAACGAATCAACATCTATCCTCAGATTTCCTTTCAACAAATATTAAGTTTATATTATGATTGAGATTGAAGATTTCCATGAGGATATCCTTGGAAAAGCGATGCGTGGTCTTAGTATTGGGAAAAATGAAATGTCAAACTTGGTCGGCGTTGAAAAGTCTGAGATTGATTCGATTTTATCAGGAAAAGTGAACGAAAGATTGATTCGGTTAATGGCTATCGTACTGAAATTGGATCCTGAAAAACTTGTTTATTCTGCACGCAAGTTGTGGACCCCAACCCCACTTAAGATAGGGGGGGTAAAGCAGTTTAATATGCCTTTTGGTACTATGTTTGTAAATGCATATATCACATGGGATCGCAACTCTGGCAAAGCTTGGATAATTGATACCGGATCAGACGCCAAACAATTACTAGACTTTATTGATGAAAATAATTTAGAAATCGACGCAATCTTCCTTACCCACACACATTCAGATCACATCGGATGCTTAAATAATTTGAAGAAAAAACTAAATAATCCACCTGTCCATGTCCACTATTTAGAACCCCTGACTGATTGTAATTTAATTAGGGAAGGGTTTCGATATAGTTGCGAATCGCTTTCATTAAGTGTTCTCCATACGTATGGACACTCGGTTGGTGGGGTGACTTTTTCAATAACTGGATTAGAATGCCCCATTGCATTTGTAGGCGATGCTATTTTTGCTGGATCTATGGGGGGGGGATGGTCTCTTACGAAGATGCATTACGCACTAACAGGGAAAAAATCATGTCTTTGCCAAACAAAACTATTCTTTGCCCTGGACATGGTCCGATGACTACTGTCAGCGAAGAAAAGAAAAATAATCCTTTTTTCCCAGAATTCAGAAAAAGTGACTAACGGGATTGGAGACGAAAGTCCTCAAGTTTGTTAAGTCTACATAAATCAACCACTTGGGTGACATATTTCAGTTGTACATTTTCATCAGCGACTAGTAGCACCATTGGTTTTTGCTGAAGTTTGGCACTGGATTGTAAGATTTTTTTTAAATCTTTGATGTTTATCTCATTCCCGTTCAAGAAGGTCTGCCCTTTTTCTTTGATTGAAATAATTAATTCGTTTCGGATAACATTTGATCCTGCGCTCTCGATTTTAGGTAATTTAACATTGAGAGCACGCAAGTCCTGGAATTGCATGGTTACAAGAAAGAAAATGATAAGCACCATGAGTACATCAATGAGAGGCACGACATCAATTCTTGGTTTTCTTCGACTCCTGCCATATGNATAACTCATCTGCAGTGACTTNTTACCCGTCGATATTTTTGTGGACGTTACTGGGATATATCGCGTCCACCAATCTTTCCGTTAGCCAATCCAGGGAAGAGGCTCGCTTTTCGATTAGTCTGACTAAAGAGGAATGCAGAATTAAGGTAGGAATGGCAATAGATAGACCAACGATGGTTGTCAGTAAAGCCATGGCAATCCCTTCGGAGAAGACTGCAGTATCTCCTACCCCACCCCCTGCGGGTATTTGAGAAAAGACTTGGACGAGCCCAGTAACCGTGCCAAGCAGACCAAGCAAGGGTGCAGCAGAAACAACTACTTCCAAAAGAAATAAACCGCGTTCAAGAGCTGCGATTTCTAGCCTTGAATAGCTGCGTAGCGAATCGACAGACGGTTTTTCTTTGGTAGCTACCCAAACTATTCTTTCGGCAGACGATCTTTTTTTCCAATTACGGTTTGGAAATTCTCCGCTTTGCAAGGCTTTGGCTATTTTTCGAGGGAAAGTCAGTCCGCTACGAAGAGAGTAGATCCGCTCAGAGGAGATAAATATGGTGATGAGTATGCAGGTTCCTAAAGGATANATAAAGAGACCCAACTGGTTTAAAGTCATCGGTGCCTTGATATTTTCAAAAATTCTCACATAAGCTTCGCTATTCTTACCGAAACCAGAGATGACAAGGTTCTCATTTCGGAGTACGATTAGACTTTCATTAGAGTCGATATTTCTAATTGAATAACTTTTCGGCAAATTAAAAATTGCAAAATTGAAATGATTCCCCTCGTACATCCCAACAGGAGTTTTACCAGGAAAAGGCTTCAGTAGGTTGGGGTGTAAACTAGAGTTCACTAGCGAGCAATCTAGGNTTTCCGATTCTATACTAGAAATCAAGTCACTTGTGTTTAATGCATCGCTATCATCAAGTAGACCGCAACTAGTTGTTAAGAAGAAGAAAAACGCACAGCTTAAGGTTCTACAAAAAATATAAAAATTCACTTTATTATTTATAAATGAGTAGTTTGGCTACCTCTTCAATGGCTTCTCCTTTTCCTAAAAGTTCATCAATTGGGTCCCATTTTCCATTAATTAGGGATTCTCTAGCTCCATCTTTCAATTTGAAAGCAAATTGGTGATCAGATGCATGAATTTTAGAATCCAAAAGGTTGATAGTGATATCTAGTTCTGGAGATTCCTCAATTATTCCAGCAAGTTGCTTTCTTTGATCCTCTGATATGGATACACATGGCATGCCAAGATTAATCGAATTACCAAAAAAGATTTCGGCAAAATTGCCGGCGATGATAGCACGGAAACCAGCCCGGTAGAGGGATTGCGGAGCATGCTCTCGAGAGCTTCCACAACCAAAATTAGTGCCAGAAAGCATGATAGATGCATTCGCGAAGCGTGGATCATTTAATGAATGGTCCCTCGGTTGACCTTTGCTGTCATATCTTACATCATGAAATAAATACTCGCCCAAACCATCAAATGTTACGCATTTCATAAAGCGGGCGGGAATTATTCTGTCGGTATCAATATCATCACCGGGAACATTGACTGCCTGACCTCTTACTTGTGAAATTTTTTCCAATGGCATAATATCTAATTTTAATTCGAAAACACTTCCCTACTGTCTGCGACTTCTCCCCTGATTGCCGCAGCTGCAACCATGAGCGGGCTCATTAGCATGGTTCTGCCCGTAGGGCTTCCTTGCCTTCCTTTGAAATTACGGTTGCTAGAACTGGCGCATAACTGGTCACCAATTAGCTTGTCAGGATTCATTGCCAAGCACATGGAGCATCCAGCATTACGCCACTCAAAACCTGCATTCTTAAAAATTTCATCTAATCCTTTTTCCTCAGCGATTTTACTGACAACTTGGGAACCGGGAACAACAATTGCTTTAACTCCGGTCTTGACCTTGTGACCATTAAGTTTTGATGCCACTTCCTCCAAATCTGAGATCCTGCCGTTTGTACAGGACCCAATAAAGGCTACATCAATAGCGGTGCCTTTAATGTCTGAGCCCGCTGATAGTTTCATGTAGTCAAGCGCTTCAATAGCACTTGATGCTTCTGCACCAGTAAGTTCACGGGGATCCGGGATTTTCTCTTCAACAGAAATGGCCTGACTTGGATTGATCCCCCAAGTGACGGTTGGGGAAATATCAGCTGCATTAAAAAGAACGATATCTTCATAATCGCATCCTTTATCCGACGCAAAAGAGGACCATACAGTGACAGCCTTTTCCCAGTTTTCATGCTTGGGCGAGTATGGTTTCCCATTCAAATAGGCAAAGGTTTTTTCATCAGGATTTACATAGCCCACTCTTGCGCCACCTTCGATCGACATGTTACACGCGGTCATTCTTTCCTCCATCGAAAATTGGTCAAAGACATCACCAGCATATTCATAAGCATATCCAGTGCCTCCGTTAACTCCTAGTTTGCGTATAATATGAAGAATGACATCTTTGGCATAAACACCTGGTTGCAAATGACCATTTACTTCTATTCGCCGAACTTTAAGTGGTGATAAAGCTAAGGTTTGCGTGGCAAGAAGATCGCGTACTTGGCTTGTTCCAACGCCAAAAGCAATAGCACCAAAGGCTCCGTGTGTTGAGGTGTGAGAATCACCGCAAGCTATCGTCATTCCAGGTTGGGTTAATCCTTGCTCTGGGCCCACTACATGGACGATTCCCTGCTTGCCGGAATCTATATCGAAAAATGTAACACCTGTTTTTGCGCAATTTTCACGTAATTCCTTGATCATCGCATCAGCAAGAGGATCAGAGTAAGGTTCTTTAACTTCATCAGTTGGCACAATGTGGTCAACCGTTGCGAAGGTTCTTTCTGGATAACGGACAGGAAGGTTCATTTCGCGCAACATTCCAAAGGCTTGCGGACTGGTTACTTCGTGAATGAGGTGGCGCCCTACAAACAATTGGGTTTGTCCGTTATCTAGCAGCCCTACGCTATGATGCCTCCAAACTTTCTGAAACAAATTGTATTTTTCCATGAACAACAAATTTATATAAGTCCTGAATGCAGTTCGCAAGAGCAATAGACCTTCTTGGTACTTAGAAACCGCGGATATTTAATTCAATTCTCTAAATAAGTAGATCGGGCTTTATTTTCAGAGGATTTTCGGCTTGGGTCATCTGCCTTATTTTTGGCCTCTACTCTATCCTTCAGCTTTTTAAATGAAATTGCATTCCTGGATTGTAGATTCATCACATAATCTAGCTTTTCATTAGCTAACTGATTATTTCGTGGATCTTTTTCAAGTGAGTCTTTGGCTGCTAGCAGTGTTTCAAGGCTTATATCCTTTTGTTGCATGATTTCATCAATCGTGTCTAATTCATGGGCAGCAATAGCCTGTGTTTCAGCGTGTAACAAGTTTTCAAGAGTTTCCAAGGCTTCTATAAAATAAGCGAAATGTTTTTCGCTCATAAGGAAAAGCTATGCTTGGAGAGAAATTGAGCCAGGTTGCTGATCAGAAGTTGAACTGCCACCCTCGGTAGGGTTCTGAATGAGCATCTCTGCCCATGCTTCTCGCAACTCGGCAATAACTTTATCTGCTTCGTCGATCGTGTCAGGTTTTTTTTGCAAATTAGCTTGCTGAAGTTGATGCAAGACATAATCGTAAAGACGATAAAGAGTGCCAGGTAAATCCCCAGGTACAGACATATCGAGAGATGATTGCAGTTCAGTGACGATATTTTGTGCACGAATTAAATTATTATTAATGCCTTCATTTCTTTTCGTTAAATCTTCGAGGCTGAATGAATTTTTAGCAGCGGTTGTGAATCGGAGATAACCATCGAAGAGCATCAGTACAAGTTTGCCGGGACTGGCAGTTTGAACAGATTGAGCTTTGTATGAACGAGCTATCTTATCGTATTGCATTGCAAAAAAAATTAAGAGTCAAAATCTTCGACCTGAAGTAATTTTTCAGATAATTTGGACAAATTACCATCATTTAACCAGTTTGGATCAGATAAGAGTAGCTTTGCCCGATCAATAACATCCGCACGGATATCAGGAGAAGAATCTTTCGCATGAGTGACCAAGTTACTAAGATCTGCGACATTCGAATCTAAATCAACATTCTGGCGAATTGAATCAGCATGTTTGGTAGAAGCGTTTAATGATAATGATAAATTGTCATTGGTTATGACATTTCTCGACGCGTCTCCTGATATTGCTTCCATAGATTAGTGTTAGCTTAATATGTGCCAAATAAGAATATAATGCAATAATAAATTTATCACCTTTTAGGCAAGGTTGAAAAGATGGTCGAAGCTACATACTTTGTGAAAATTCTAGGTGAGTGTAAGACGCTTCCATTGGTTCTTGCAGACAAGGCACGCACCTGTGATGTTTCCTGAAATTGGGCAGCTCCCACAACAACATTGGCATGACCTGCATCAAATGTCTCATCGATTGCCCACATGAATTCACCTGTTTTAAGGTCCACCAACTTAGACCTTACTCCGATTGACATAGGTCGGAATGGTTTGTACGAATCTAAGTCAACGAAAAGCACACCTTGAGCCCCGGTATTACTTTCAATGATCCTGAGAAAATTAGCAGGTAAGTTTTGGGTTGAAGAAACTCTACTTTTGCCAGTCAAATTTCGGAGTTCATCGGGAGAAATTTGCACAATTTCAAAAATTCTTTCCTGAGACAATTCTTGTAGGAAAATCGGGTCACAAAATGAAAGTATCTGGGAGTCTGGATCTCCATAATAGCAAGGTAGTAGAGCGACACGGGTGAAGTTAAGTGGCAGTCTTTCAACTGGATAAATGTTAGTCGGGCTGAATGGTTTAGCTTTAGCCACAACTTTTTCCTCTTGGAACTTCCGGCAGGAAGAAAAAAAGATTATGATGGTTAAAATACTAAGTAAACTGAATTTCATTATTTATTACTCTTAAATGAACTTTGTAGTGTTTGAAGTTGGGTATTAAGCTTTGATTGCATCTCCTCCATCCGCATAAAGCCTTGGCTGAGGGTTTCTTCTCTTTGCTCGAGGTATCTTTCTAGGTCTTCAATTCGCTTATCGAGTCTCTTGTTCTGACTTTTAATACTATCAATATGGGTGTTGTAAGTGCCCTTGTAATTACTGGTGAGATTTCCTTCCAAAAACGCAGTAACGAACTCGTCTATTGCTTGTGAGACCCCTTTTAGTTCACGATTGGAATTCGTGACAACATCAAACCTAGTGACTTTATCTTGATCAAAAAGAGACTGTACCATTTCCGGTCGTTCCTCAAGTGCCTGAATGAGTAGAGCTGAATTTGATGTTTTAAGATTATCTGATCCGACTCCGAAATCCAAACCTATATCCGACAGTCGAAATGAACTGAAGGCCGGTTCTGCTTCCTCCCAGAATCCTGTCGTGGAATTATATTTATAATAGGTTTGAGGATTACCGGAGGAATCTAATAGATTATCATTAAGAACTTTTACTAAATAGCCGTTGTTGCTGGCACCCAAGCTCAATTCGGCTTTCAATGTCATCAATTCTGAGCCTGGATCCGAGTTGATGGAAACAAGAGTAGCCCGGGTTTGTTCGTTAAGAATGAAATCAGAGTTGTCTTGGGTTACTTCACTAGCAGAATGTGGAGTTGAGTCACCAAAAGCAACTTTTCTTAACTGACTCCCTAATCTCGAAAGCTCAGTATTATTCGAGAATCGACCGGCGGTAACATTTTCTCCATCATTAGTTACTGATACTAGGCTGTTTATGTAATCCTGCGCGTCATTGAATTCGACAACAAACTTATCGATAGCGGTTTTAGCTGCACCTGTATCTTTGGCTACTGTAAAATCAAATTTTCCACCTAGAGATACGCTGGATATGTCAAAGTTGATTCCTTTGTATCCATGTTCGTCTGCAGAAAAGGTGCTACCCTTACTGTAAATAATCTCTCCATTATTCACGCGTATGGAGGAGTTACCCCCAACTTCAGAATTGATCGACCTTCCAACACCTTGGATGACTTGGCGCCATTTGCCGCTTGTTAAGGTTGGATCTCCAATAACGCCTTTTTCAAGGGCTTGCCAATAAGATGTGTTGCCTGAGGAAATAAACTTGAAATAATCACCTTGCGAAATAGAGACACCTGACCCTGCGACGTATGTGTTGGAGATAACCTTAGGACTAGCTAATCCCATCAATTCCAAGACATTGCCAGCTCCTTTATTTGAACTTACCGCATCCCAGTTCTCAGACTCATGAACTGTAATTCCAGTTGCACCCGTGCTTTTATTTCTAATCACAAACCGATCACTGACTGGATCGTAAAACATATATACATTAGCATCCGAGGAATTCACTTTCTGCACAAGAGTACTCACGGTATCCACAGTAATGTCGTAATCGATTCTGACTACCCCCTCGCCTTCCCCGATAAAAAATGTACCAAGTTTACCAGCATTGAGCCCAGTAAATGAGTTTCCAAAGTTTGCACTGTCCAAGGTATTGGACATATCAATTGATCCTAGTGCCTGACTACTTTGTAAGTTTGGATTATCGAGCTTTAAAGCAGATAAAAAGTTTGATGTATCTGTCGGAGAACCGAGAACAGGTGCGTTGCCCAACGAGACCCGAAAGTC
>NHCX01000117.1 GCA_002168015.1 Verrucomicrobia bacterium TMED44 | reverse complement strand
CACTTAATGATTTAGTTGATCTGTCGAGCGAAAGGTATCCTAATCCTACTTCTTTAAGATATTGTAATCGCTTATGTATTGAGATTAAGGCAAGGGCACCTTTTTGATTTTCGGAGTTCTGCTCAGTTGGTAATAAAGATTTTAGTTCGTCGATTGGCATTTTATATAGTTCCGGAAGTGACATGCCGTTCCATTTCCAGTTCATCGATTCTTCTTTTAATCTTAATCCATTACATTGAGAACACTCAAAATACCCACGATATTTTGATAAAAAGACTCGAATATGCATTTTATAGGTCTTTTTCTCAACCCATCTAAAAAAGCTATTTATACCATACCAAAGTGAACTTCCTTCTTCATAATTTGGGTCCCCATTCCATAACAAGTCATTTTCTTTTCGCGAAAATTTCTCGATTGGTTTGTGGGCATCCAATTTTCCTGTGTTACAGAAATAGATCAAATCATCTTGGCAGTTTTTGAATACCTTACCTGAAAAAGCTCGAACAGCCAGTTTTGCTATCGATAGGGACGGATCAGGAATAACCTTTTGCGGATCAATAGTGATTGTTCTTCCGAATCCTCTGCAGTGCGAGCAGGCTCCTTGGGGAGAGTTGAAAGAAAATAAACTTGGAGTCGATACACTAAAGGTCCTTCCTGAGCTTTTCGATTTCAATCCTAAAAATAGGGGCTCCAATAAATTGCCTTTAGCTGATCTTATTTCTCCACATCCATTTCCCTTTTCTAAGGCAATCGTTATAGCTTCTATTAGTCTAGACCGGTTTTTTCGATCGGGATTAAGTCTATCAATTACAACAAAAGCTTCTTTAATATGAGAATTTTTGTCATTGATGGATGTGAGTTTTTTGTACTCACCTTCTACTAATATGCGGCTGTGTCCTGCTTGACTTAAGAGTGAGGTGAAATCTTTAACTTTTAATCCATTGGGGCGATCGCATAAAAATCCGATAACAATGACATCCGACGAGTAAGTGTTTATCAGAAAATCTGCCTGAGATTCTGCAGTTTCCGTCTTAATTTGTTTCCCATTATATGGATCTATTAATTGTGCAACTTCAGAAAACCAAACCTTGAAATAATCACATAGCTCGGTCATCGTGCCAACAGTTGAGCGTGAATTTCGAACGGTATTTTTTTGCTCAACTGCAATGGAAGGACGCGCATTTTCAATTGATTTGACTTTCGGTCGAGGAAGCAGATCTAAAAACTGTCTAACATAGGGGCTGAATGTTTCTACATACCTTCTTTGCCCCTCTGCATGGAGGACATCAAATAGTAAGGTAGACTTTCCGCTTCCGCTAAGACCGGTAATCACAGTTAGTTCTCCCGGTGATATTTTAAGGTCAATATCTTTTAAATTATTGTGCGATGCACCACGAACGATGATGTCAGGTGATTTATATGGCATGGAAGTGCTTTGTAGACTTCAGCAAGGATAACGCAAACAAAGTGGCGTCCCGTAGGGGATTCGAACCCCTGTTGCCGGGATGAAAACCCGGTGTCCTGACCTGACTAGACGAACGGGACAACCAAAATACACATAGTGCCAAATAATTTTTATTTCGCAAGATCAAATGAGAAATTTCAAGGAAGCAGAAGGTTTGACTTTGGAATGATTTTTTTTATTATCTGTTAGTTTTTTAATGAAACCAACATACAACCCCTCTAAATTACGCCGAGCTCGCAAATTTGGCTTTCGCAAACGCAATCAAACCGCTTCAGGCAGGAAGGTTCTAAAGAACCGAAGACAAAAAGGCCGAGCTCGCTTGACAGCTTCTGTTGCTCGTCGTTTTAGATAAGATTTTAAACTTCTGTGAGTCAGAACTTTAAGCGGTCGGTGAGACTGCTCAAAAAAGTAGAATTCCAGGAGGTAAAGAAAAGTAGTAACAAGACCAGATCCCTTTACTTCTGGGGGCAAGCTAGAGTACTCCCCTCCACTTGCTTACCAAAGCTTGGAATTATAACCACCCGAAGATTAGGGCCCGCACATGAGAGGAACCGTGCACGGAGGTTGGTTAGAGAGCTTTTCAGAAAAAATATTTTGAAAATTCAGAATGGAACATCGTTAATTATTTTACCAAGGAAAAATATTTTAGATTCAACTTATAAAACCTTGGAAGCTGAATTCATTGCCTTTCTTGGAAAACTCCAAACTCTTAAATGAAAAATTACATAATTGGTTTCTGTTTTCTTGTCGGAGCCTTCTTCCTCATTTGGAAACAAAGCGAAGACCAGTCTAAATCGACAACAAAAGCTCCAAAGCAACTTGCCGATGAAACTATCAGCGATGCTAATTTTAGCCTCGGTTTTCAAGAATTAAACCAATCCTTTGTTAAGTCAGACTTAGGAAAAGACGATCTTAAAGCTGGAACAATCCCTGCATCAATAAATAAACCTGAATCTTTATTCAATGGACTCGGTAATAATTATTCTTCATTTACTTTCACTAGTCGTTCAGGTGGCCTGAGGAATATCCAACTAAAAGAGTATGATCGATTAAGTAAGTCATACGAAATGCGTCAAATTGGTGAACCTTTTTTAGCCATCTCTTTTTTTAAAACCGACGGTTCTGAAATTAATTTATTTAAAAACTCTCCGAATTTTGTCCGCGAGGAAACAAATACAGACAGCGTAATATCTTATGAATGGATTTCAGATGAGAACATCAGAATTAAGCGGGAATATCAAAGAGAAGACAACTCTTCATATTTAATTTATCACAAGACTTCTATAGAAAACCTCAATGACTACCCTGTACAGATAGATAAAATAAGCCTTAATCTTGGCTCTGCCTTTCAGATATCAAGACTTTACAATCCTTTCGATAATTCCTCTACTTATCTAAATGTTGGATATTACAACGCTGGTCCACCATTAGCGGAAGGGTGTTCCTGTGCTCAATGCAGTGGAAGGATTGACGGAGAAGCTGAAGAATTTATTCAACTTAATGAAATGGGAACAGGTGGTACTATGGAGCCTAGGTTGTTATCCGAAGCAAAATGGTTTTGTGTGAATAATCAATTTTTTGTCAATTTAGTCAAACCAGTTGGTCAGATTGGTGAAGTTTTAGTTACAGGTAATTCCTCCAAGAATGAAGATGCCAATCAAATAGAAGAAAAATTAGGCGTTCAGGGTAAGGTATTATTTAACATAGGAATTTTACAACCTGGAGAGACCCGAAACCTGGAGTTTGAAGTTTACTCGGGGCCAAAGGATTACAAATTATTGTCAGAATTGGGTGAAGATCAAAAAAAAGTGATGCAGTTTGGCATCTTCTGGTGGGTTTCCGAGCCATTGAGTTATCTCTTAAACATCTTTAGTGGAGTTTTGGGAAGTTACGGGCTAGGAATCATAATGCTTACGATTATGGTCAAGCTTGTTCTTTGGCCATTAACTGCGAAAGCAACCAGGTCCCAAAAGAAAATGCAAGCTTTGCAGGAACCGATGGGAGAGCTTCGTGAAAAGCACAAGGGAAGTCCCCAAAAACTAAATCAAGAAATGATGAAGTTTTACAAGGAGCATAAGGTAAATCCCTTTGCTGGTTGTTGGCCGATTATGATACAGATCCCTATATTTTTAGGCATGTTTTGGATGCTTCGTTCAGCAGCAGAACTGTATGGTCAGAACTTTTTATGGGCAGCAGATCTTTCGGAGCAAGATCACATTACTGAGATTTATGGATTTTCGGCTAATTTATTACCAATTTTAATGGTGGTAACTCAGTGGTTTCAAATGAAGTTAACTCCTATGCAACTTGGACCTCAAATGAGTGAAGCCCAAAGAATAAACGCTAAAATGATGCGTTTTATGCCCTTCATGTTTTTAATATTCCTTTATTTCTTCTCATCTGCACTAGTTTTGTACTGGACCGTACAAAACTTAATGACAATTTTACAAACTCTGGTTACGAAACGGGAACCCATTGCATCTAAAAATTCAAATTCACTTTCAAATGTGGACAAAAAATCGTTGGAGAGACAAAACAAGCAATCTTCTAGAATTGGTCATGATGAAATGAGTGAAGAGGAGAGAAAGCACAGGAATTTTTTGGGATTAAAATTAAAAGGATCCATTCAGCCAGAAGAATTAGAGCGTGTATACAAGGAGAGGCTTTCAAACTATTCTGATTCTAAACTTTCCGAAATGACTGATTCTAAAAGNCAGNCTTCTTTGGAGAAAAAAGAAAAGACNGAACAGGCTTACAACTTCCTTTCNGATTTATTAGATAAGGAAACTTGACNAAATTAGATAACTGCATTCAATTTATATTTTAATGGCAGGACATAGCAAATGGGCTACAACGAAGCGTCATAAAGCAGCAGTTGACGCCAAGAGAGGCAAAATATTCAGCGTAATTAGCAAAGAGATTTCTCTTGCTACCCGCGATGGTGGGAAAGACCCAGAATTTAATCCTAGACTNAGGACTCTAATTACCAAAGCGAAACAGTCTAATATGCCGGCCGATAATATAGATCGTGCAATCAAGAAAGGNGCTGGAGAACTGGGNGGTGTCACTTATGAGGAACTTNTGTATGAAGGGTATGCACCGGGTGGAGTAGGTCTCATTGTAGAAGTGACCACGGATAATAAAAATAGGTCNGCGTCGGAAGTGAGAAGTACATTTTCTAAAGGTGGCGGTAACTTAGCCGGTGCAGGTGCCCTAGCTTTTAACTTTAAGAGGAAAGGACAGTTTCTTATTGCTAAAGATAAGATCGGAGAAGATGCACTTACTGAATTAGCTCTAGAACATGATGCCGAAGACATCATGACTGAAGACGATCATTATGAAATTATTTGTGAGACAGCNNNTTACGATACGCTTGCTGACGCTTTAAGCAAGNTAGGNGTTGAAGCAGATTCCTCAGAACTAGCCTACTTACCAAANAATGTGGTAAATATAGGCGACGAAAATTCAGCCCGTAAAATATTAAAGCTAGTAGAATCGCTTGAGGATTTGGAGGATGTNAAAGCCGTTCATGGAAATTATGACATGAATGAGTCTTTGCTTGAGGCAATTTCTGGTTAATTTGATTNTTCCAGCAGGGTTAGGAAAACCTCATCAAAATGTCTACAAGCAATAACGAATTCTTAAATACATCCAAAAATGTAGGTTTGGTGGAAGAAAAAAGCTTCACTTACTCTGACATATTTGAAATGGAAGGTGGGAAATTAGAGGGCTTCACTTTAAGTTATGAGACATATGGGGAGTTAAATGATAAGGCAGATAACGCTATTCTCATNTGCCATGCNCTCACGGGAGATCATCATGTAGCAGGTATATATTCTGAAAATGACAACAAACCTGGCTGGTGGAATCACATGGTAGGGCCAAGAAAACCCATTGATACACAAAAGTTTTTCGTGATTTGCTCTAATTGCCTGGGGGCTTGTAGAGGTTCAACCGGTCCATCTTCTTATTCTAATAGTGGCGCACAATTTGGTGCAGATTTTCCTGATTTGAGTATGAGTGATATGGTAAACGCCCAAAAGCTTTTACTTGAAAAGTTAGGAATTCATCAACTTTTTGCTGTAATTGGGGGGAGCATGGGTGGTATGCAAGCACTTCAATGGATTGTAGAGCATCCTGGCTTTTCCAAGAAAGCTATCATTATAGCTGCAACTGCACAGCACAGTGTACAGACTATTGCATTTAATGAGGCNGGTAGGCGAGCCATCACGGGAGATCTCGATTGGCAAGATGGAGGTTATAAAAAAGGACAAGGACCGAGAAATGGTTTAGCTGTGGCTAGAATGATGGCTCATATAACCTACCTTTCAGATCAGGGGATGGAAGAAAAATTTGGCGGAGAAAAACGATTAGACTCTAAAGGAGATTTTGAATTTAGTGTNCAGCGCTACTTAGATTATCAAGGTGAAAAATTTATCAACCGATTTGATGCTAATTCGTATCTGAAATTAACAGAAGCANTAGACCGGTTTGACTTAGTTGGGGAGCAAGGGCTGCAAGAAAGTTTAAAAGATGTTCAGGCAAAGACTCTGGTTATTGCATTTTCCAGTGATTGGTTGTACACCCCCGAGCAAAATAAAAAAATAGCCACAGCACTACATACTTTGGGAAAGCCTGCCTCGTACATTCAAATCGATGATAAGCATGGGCATGATTCCTTCCTGATTGATTCTGCACCCTTTTTTAGAGCAGTCCGGCTTTTTTTGCAAGGTTGTGATAAAGAGGAGGAGATTCGTGCAACGGGAGATGGTTTTCGTAAATTAGAAAATCGTTATGAAGTTAAAAAAGAAGCGGATTTTAAGGTAATAGACGAATGGGTTGAGGATGGTTCTCGGGTTTTAGACCTAGGGTGTGGTCGGGGTCTTTTGTTGGAGCATTTGCGCGAGTCTAAGGGAGTAAAGGGACTAGGTGTGGATTTGGATCTCGAAAAAGCTATTTCTTGTGTTTCTAGAGGCGTTTCTGTTTGTCAGGAAGATATTCGAAAAGGGCTGCAAGAATTTAAAAACGATTCTTTTGATTGGGTTATTTTTTCCCGAATGGTTGAAGAACTTCCTGAACCAGGTACAATTCTAGAAGAAGCACTTAGAGTGGGAAAAAGAGTTGCAGTCAGCTTTGTGAACCATGGATACTGGAAGAATCGCCTGAATTTCATTTTAAGAGGCAAGAGGGTGTGTAATGATGTTTACCCTCATCGTTGGGAAAGTAGTCACCTCAGTAATCATTTTTCAGTGCGAGAATTTGAAGAGTTTTGTAAAAGCCTTTCTAGGGAATCATCGAAGTTCTCTTTTCACATGGGTAGAAAAGTTTTTCATAGAGGAGATTGGGTAGGTACATGCAGGTTGCTTCCAAATCTTCGTGCTGGTTTGGCTATTTATGAGATTTTTAAAGAGGAGAATTAGACCTTACATCTTTCCACGATTCCAGCGGTAAGCGGATCCATATCCCCAAATCAGACCCACCACTAATCCGCCTGCGTGTGCCCAATTGGCAACTCCTCCAAAAATACCTGTAAAACAGATGATAAAAAATCCAAACATGATCATCGCAACGGTCGGGTCAATTTGAAATCCATCTCCCGGATCTAAACGAGATTTTATCCATACATATCCGAATAGACCGTATACGACTCCAGACATTCCACCGAAGTTGGGTCCAGATACAATGAATTGGGCAAAATTGGAACCAAGGGCAAGTATGAGTACAAATGTGACAAAGAATTTCCAGCCTTTCTTGGCTTCGATTTGATTACCGAGGTCATGCAACCAAAACATATTAAAAAGAATATGGAGAAGGTTGAAGTGTAGGAAAATAGGGGTTATTACTCGCCAAATTTCTCCTGCGAAAAACTCAGAAAGCTGACCGTCCATTTTTTCTGACATGAATAACTTACCCACAATTTGGGAATTCTTTCCCATGCCTGAAAGCAGAAATATGCCTACACATGTAATGATTAAGGAAAGTGTGATTGTGCCAGGACTGCTCCGGGTCTTTTTCCAGCGATCACGGAGATTAAATTCTTTAAACCGAGCCGATTTCTTTGGATCCTTAGGTTGAGTGGACGGTTTTGGGGGAGAATCCGAACTCAGAAATACTGGGTCGTCAGGATTATCTGAAAATTGTTTAAATTTTAGAAGTGCATCTACAATTTTATCTTCTTCTGCTACCCAAATGGACCAATGTCCAGTAGTTTCATCTTCTTCCAAAGATGAATCAATTTCTTGCTGTTTCAAATATCCCCAAAATCGTAAAGCAAGTTTTTCCTGATCAAAATCTCCAACCTGTCGCATCCCTCTAGACTAAAGCTTAACTTTGCAATTGCGAGAAAATGCCTACAAAAAATGAATTTAAAATATCAATTCCCTGAGCCATAAAGGTCTGAAAAACTGGAATGTTAATGAGGACGATGAGGATGAAGAATCCATATTTGGAAAACTTAAGAAAAGATTCGTCGCTCATTCCAACCACATGTTTAAGGATGTGGGATCCATCCAAGGGAGGAACTGGAATAAGATTGAAAAGGAAAAGCATACCGTTGAGCGTTACAACCTGAAAGAATAAAATTAAAAAGGGTTCACCCAAGGATGCGTATCTATGCACTACTCCGAATCCGACGGAACAGATAATGGCAATTCCAAGATTGGACAAGGGACCTGCTACAGTGATGAGAAGGTCGTCACGTTTCTTTGTAGTTAGGTTGGGTAATGATACCTGAACCGGTTTACCCCAACCTATAATCGAAAAACCAGGGTTGGCGAAAATCATAATGAGTGGCAGTAGTAGAGTTCCTACAGGATCAATATGTGATCTTGGGTCTAAGGTTACTCGCCCTTGCATGCGAGGCAAAGGATCACCTAATTTATCTGCCACCCAAGCATGGGCCCATTCGTGAACCGAAATACTCGCGATTAATAATACAAATAAAATGACTTTTTGCTCTTCCAAGGATAAACTTAAAGATTGGCTGGATTAATTATCATTTTTTGGAAGATGTACGATTAATCGTATTTGACCATTCAAATCATGATGTGCTCTTACTCGGTCTGCATGTAATTGTTGGATAAGATTTTCTTCTCGGAGTTTATCGGTCACGATTTTTAACCTCTTAATATGGGGATCATTATCTAACTGCTTGAGAAAGCCTGTTTTTTTAGGCTTTTTAACTTTTTTGATCGGTGAGGGCTTAGGTATTTGCTTAATAGATTTTAGTAATACTTGCTTGGATTCCCCAAGAGATTTAGTGGATACCTGACCAATCAATTTGGTTGCTTCTTCTTTTTGGTTAAGTTCAAGCATAACCCGTGCCTGGCATAGTCTAATGTAATCTGTTTCTGGCTTTGAAAGGATGCTTTCAAAGTCTTTGGCCATTTTCTTCCAAGTTTCCAGTGCTTTTTCGTGATTAGAGTTGTCATGGTCAAAGAAACTTTGTGCGTATCTTAATCGGTAATCGAAAGATGAAGGTTTTTGCCGGGCAGCTTTTTCAAAACACTCATGAGCAAAAGCATCTATCGATTTTTCCTTTAATAACTCTGAAAGTGTAATCTGATCTTTGAAAAGATGAAGGAAATTACCCAAGTGAAAATGGTAATCAGGAACATCTGAGTCTATCTCCACTGCAGCGATAAAAAATGGAAGGGCATCCAGAGGTCTTTCGTTTTCGACAAGATAATTTGCGATTTGTTGTTTTACCACTGCAATTTTGGGATTGATCGAGTCGGCTTTTAAGAAAAAACTAATCGCATGACCTGACTGACCAACCTTTTTCAGGAACTTGCCATACAAAATAAGTGCATTTGTATCGTCTGGATTTTGAGCCAAGTATGACTCATAGAGAGCCACTAAATCTTGTGCTTTTCTACTGAGTTCTAGTTCAGTGAGCAAAGTTTTGTTTTTCTCCGAAAAGAAGTTTTTTTGAGATTGAATGATTTTGAGAAGTTTTCTATCTGCAAGGGAATAGTCATTCCCCCAAGTCCAAACGCTCGTAGAAAAGCACCCGAAAAAGAGGCACGTAATTACAAGTCTTTTTTGAAAAGTCATCTTGGTTGACACGACCCTATGATCTTTCATTTATAGATGATTTACAAGCTCCTAAGATCGGCTATTTTGAAACCTTTTACCGTATTTTCTAAATACTACCTCATGCTTATTTTCACATGGGGGCATCTTGCTTCCGAAAATTTGGAAAAATGGAGCCCTATAGTTGGGTATAATCAAGTCGTTGAACTTGCAAAAGATGGCTCCCCATATTTTCAGGGACTCCTTGGAATATTCTTACGTTCAGGTGAGTTTGGTTGTTCCGTTAACATCAACCTTTCAAAACAATGGTCTGATGTCTCAAATAGAAATTCCCACCCACTTGGTTCTTATAACTTAGCTAATATCGCTATGTTGGAGGGTGATTTTGCGAAGGCGACTCAATATTACCAAGATGCCGCACTCCTATTGCAAAGAAAAGCTTCTGATGGAGATGCCGTCGCAATGTATTGTATGGGAGAAATTGATTTCCAAGTCATTCCAACAAATGTCCCTAGAGCTTTAGATTGGTTTAAGAAATCCTCTGAAATTGGTTATCCGCAAGCGCAAGCAACACTGGGGGCACTCTATTTGAAAGGTCTGCCCGGACTTTTACCTAGAAATACAAAATTAGGAATTTCTCTTCTTTCGCAGGCAGTTAGAGCAAAATCTCTTACCGCACGATTTAATCTTGGGATGGCCTATTTAAGCGGCGATGGTGTTCCAAAAGACTCGAAAAAAGCGGTTCAATGGCTTCGAGTAGCGGAGAGCCAAAATTTTGCAGAAGCACAATATACTCTAGGTATTTTATTAATTGAGGGAAAAGAGGGGTTGGCAAAAAGTACAGTAGAGGGATTGAGTTTTCTGCAAAAAGCTGCCAGCCAAAATCATCAGCTTGCTTCTCGATATCTTGAGAAACGACAGGGTTCAACTACCAAGACAGAAATTCCTTCCGCACAAGTAACTCGCACATCTTCCAATGACAAAGAACAATTGGAAAAAGCTAAAAAATCTTACACGGGCGTTGGGTTAAAGAAAGATTACTTTAAAGCGTTTGAATTATTTTTACCTTTGGCAAGAGGAGGAAATGCAGAAGCAGCTCGTTTTGTAGGATTGATGAAATTTTCCGGAAAGGGAACGACGAAAGACATGAACGAAGCTCGCCAGTGGCTTTCAGTTGCTGCCCAAAAAGGTGACCCCACTGCCACTGAGCTTCTTGCTAAATATAAAGTCTTGTTCCAGTAAAGGTCTTATTTTGATTCTTGGTTAAATGCCTCGATTACTCAAATAAATGAGTCCATNGCATTTTATAGAATGAGTCAGAAATTTGAATAAAGACAACAAAACCATTGAGTTACTCATAGACGGATCGTTTTTTCAAGAAGTGTGTGTAACCCTNTGGTATANAAGTCTCTCCCCCCTGCCNTTTCCTCTTTATGATTGATTTTAGCNAGTACACCTTGAAAAGATAACANGGTGGAATTCATATACGATCTACCTATAAGTCAGCATTTCAATGAAATTAAACAGAAATGGTATGAGTGCAGTGAGTTTGCGATCAAGTCACCCACCGGTTCTGGGAAATCTCTTGGTTTACCTCTTTTTTTGCTGGATGAAAAATTGGTAAAAGAAAAAATAATGGTTGTGCAACCTAGAAGAGTTGCTGCGAGGAGTTTAGCAAGANAAGCCAGTAAATTTTGGGGGTGTGAATTAGGAGAAAAAGTGGGGTATCGAGTAAGGTTTGATAATAAAACATCTTCTCAAACTAGACTAATTTATTTGACAGACGGGATGATTTTCAGGCTGCTTCAAGAGCCTGAAAATTTCAGGGATGTGGGACTGATCATTTTTGATGAATTCCACGAAAGAACAGTTTCCATGGATGCAGCCCTCGCCTTGGCCAAATTTTTCAGGGACCAAAAAAAAATCTCTTCCAAAATCATTGTTGCCTCTGCGACACTCAATCTTGATAAAGTCAGTCAATACTTGAATGATTCGGTGGGATTAGAGGTTAAAAGTAAAGCTTACCCGGTCGAAATTAAATACAAAGCTCAAAAACAAAAAGTGGGATTACCTGCTCAGGTATGTGAAAATCTCTCTTTCATCCTTCCTGAGTACGAAGGAGATGTTTTAGTTTTTATGGATGGTGCTGCAGAAATTAGGCAGACTGTTCGTGAGATTGAGATGAAACTTTCTCATTACAAGCTGGACATCCTCCCTTTATTTGGAGAGATGCCCCAAGAATTACAGGATTTAGCCCTGGCCTCTTCGGAAAAGCGAAAAATTATTGTTAGCACAAACCTTGCTGAGACATCTTTGACGATTGAGGGAATAAGGATTGTTATCGATACAGGGCTCGCAAAAAAACATCGCTTCGACCCATATCGCAAGGTTAATGTACTTCTGACGGAACCGATTAGCAAAAGTTCTGCCTCTCAAAGGACTGGTCGGGCAGGTCGGCTTGCAGAAGGATTCTGTCTGCGNATGTGGTCAGAAGATGAACACTCGTATCGAAAAGAATTTGAAGAGCCCGAAATTAACCGTTTGGATCTGGCNGGAATTTATTTAAATTTAGTGGCATTTGATGTAAGTCCGTGGGAGCTAAACTGGTATGAAACGCCTCCATCTACAAGTTTAGAACAAGCCGAGAAAGTGCTTACATCATTGGGTCTAATGGATGATAAGCATAAGGCTTTAGAAATCGCACGATTACCGATTCACCCTAGAGTTGGATTTGCCCTTCATATGGCAAAAGAAAATGATTGCTTGTCAGAATTTGCATTCATTTCTGCAGCCTTAGATTTTAAGAATCCAATTGATTTTGGTAAGAGAATGGAATTTGTAGTTCAAAACAAAGTAACACAGTCTGATTTACTTGCTTTGCAGAGTGCGTACGAACATGGATCATCTGTTAATTTTAATGGNACGAAATGTAAAGCTTTAGGAATTCATGGCTTAAGATTGAGAGAGATTGAAAATGCGGCGATCAGACTATGTCAAATAGTAGGTAGGGCTTATAACTACAAAAGACTCCCCATCCAGGGCATAGTTGAAATTCTTTTGAGTGTTTATTCAGAAAGGCTCGCATACCTTGAAAATCAGGGAACTAATACTTATCGTGACTCGACAGGGCTAAGTTTACAGTTGGCGAAAGATAGTACTGTAAGAGGTTCGAAGTGGATACTACCTTTGAAAGTAATCGAGAAGAAAAGACAGGGTCGGATTCTACTTGAGATGGATGAAATATCCGAGATAAGCGAGCAGCAAATTAGAAAAATACTTGGAAAGAAAGTGTCTATTAGCTCGGAGATCTATCTAGATAGTCAGACTAATCAAGTTTACCTGCGGACTTTGGAAAAGTTTGGTCAAGTTGTTATCAGTAAAAAAGAAACAACTGATGTAAGCAAAAAACAAATCGCTGAGGCATACTCGGAAGCAATCTTTAAGGGTTTACTAAATCTCAAGCACTGGAATCAAGAAGTGGAGCATTTTTTGTCTAGAGTGGATTTTATTTGTAACAATTATCCAGAATATGAAATAGACCCCTTTGGGCACGAGGCAAAAAAGTTAGTTCTTGAAGAAATCTGTCTTTCTGGAAAAAAGTGGAAAGAAATCCGAAATACAAATGTAATTGATTACCTTCATTCATTTTACGGAAAAGAAAAGCTGGAATTACTGGATCAATTAGCACCCGCAAAAATTCTAATAGGGACTTCGGGTAAGCTAATTCCTCTCAGGTATGAAACTGAAAAGGTTTATGTAAAGGCTCATATCCAGAAACTTTATGGAATAAAAAAGCATCCTTGCATTGTTTATGACCAATTTCTTGTGACGATTGAATTACTTGCACCCAATGGAAGAGTGGTACAATGTACAGATGATATCTTGAATTTTTGGGAAGGTTCCTACCCAGGCATTAAAAAGGAATTAGCTGGTAGGTATCCCAAGCATGAATGGAAGTAGGTTGTTTGAGTTAATGAGTAGAAAAGCCAGAGAATATCTTTGGGGATTTGGCTTAAATCATAACTTTAAAAGTAGTTCCCGAAAAGGTGAGTATGGTGAGTGGTTGGCGAGAAAACATTTAATTCGCAAAGGATATGTGCTACTAGAGAATAACTGGCGTAGTAGAAAAAACCAAAAGCTAGAAATAGATTTGATTTTCAAAGATGGCAATATTCTCGTATTTGTTGAAGTTAGAGCAAGATCATCAAAAAGCCTAGTTTCAGGGTATGAATCTATAAACCGCAAAAAATTAAACAGCTTGCATCGAGCTTTCACGGCATACCTTAGGGAAAATGGGCATATTTTTGAACATTATCGTTTTGATGTGTTGGAGGTAGATTTGCCTACTTCAAAAAGTGAAGATCCAGAACTTTTCCATCACGAAAACATTGCCATTTTCTAGCCCATTCTTCATTTAAGTTATGTTTTAAAACTTACAATTTTCTCAGAATCTTACAATGAGCCATCTCGCCAACCAAGAATCCGCTAGCCCGCCCGCAACTATTATTGTGATCTTTGGGGCATCGGGTGATTTAACTGCAAGGAAGTTAGCACCCGCTATCTTTAATTTATCTCAAGATCAATTATTGCCTGAAAATTGTTTTTTAATTGGAGTGGGTCGTTCGCCAATGCAAGACAATGAGTTTCGAAAATATTTGAAAGATTCTTTGGACCAGTATTCGAGGCGAAAGATCGATGAAGAAAATTGGCAGAAGCTTGAGTCAAATATCTTCTTTCATGGTGGGGCATATGACGATCCAAACAGCTTTAATCAGTTGGAAGAATTAATTCTTGGACTGGAAAAGAAACTGCAAAATTCCGCACAATGTTTATTTTACATTTCAACTCCACCCAGTGTATTTGAGCCAATCCTTGAAAACCTTGGAGAGAGTGGTTTAGCAAAGAGACATCATGGAAGTGGATTTGCCTCCAAAGTTGTTATTGAAAAGCCTTTTGGTAAGGATTTAGAAAGTGCACGAAAACTTAATAACATTATCAACCAACGTTTTGACGAGTCTCAAGTATTTAGAATAGATCATTATCTCGGAAAAGAAACAGTACAAAGCTTATTAGTTCAAAGATTTGCCAATTCCATTTTTGAACCAGTCTGGAACAGAAATTATGTCTCCTGTGTACAAATAACGGTCTCTGAAGAAATAGGTGTAGGAAAGAGGGGCGGTTATTACGATAAAAGTGGAGCCTTACGAGACATGATACAAAATCATGTCATGCAACTGCTGGCATTAACTGCCATGGAACCTCCTTCTTCTTTAAACCCAGAATCAATCCGGGATGAAAAGGTAAAGGCACTCAAGGCAATTAAGCCATTAAGCCTTAAAGGCCAGAACTCTGAGGTTGTTCGTGGAGTTTATACCGAAGGTTTAGTTGGGGGGGAAAAAGCAACAGGTTATTTGAATGAAGATGGGATTCCCGAAGATTCCTTTACTGAAACTTATGCTGCACTTTGTTTAAATATTGAGAATTGGAGGTGGAAAGGAGTTCCATTCTACATGCGTTCAGGCAAGAGACTAGCTGGTAAAGCAAGTGAGATTGCAGTTCAATTCAAAAGACCACCAGGAATTCTTTTTGGCCAGGATGAGCGATTTTCTCTTGCACCAAATCTTTTGGTCATCCGGATTCAACCAAATGAAGGAGTAACTTTATATCTTAACTCAAAGACTCCAGGCCTAGAGACTAAGCTTCAACCGATTCAGCTTTCGTTTGGTTATGAGACAACATTCGGTTCCAATACACCGGAGGCCTATGAAAGACTTATTCTTGATGCTTTAAATGGAGATGGAACTCTTTTTATACGAGGAGATGAGGCTGAGATTTCATGGAGTCTTCTTTCTCCAATTCTGACCTATTGGAATGAACAAAAGACCAATGGTCTCGAAAATTATTCAGCGGGAACATGGGGACCTGTTGGTGCCGATAAACTTTTGTTGGCAAAAGGACATGAATGGATTACAGGAAAAGATTATAAGTAATATGAAAAATCTCTTAATTTTAATTTCTTTCGTTTTGACCTTGCTAGGATGTGAGGCCAATAAAAAAGTGAAAAATCAAAAAATACCATCCATGACCAACGAATCAAAACCTAATTTAGAAACTGCGATAATAGGCGGAGGATGTTTTTGGTGTACGGAAGCCGTTTTTGAAAGAATCAAAGGGGTGAAGGAAGTGATTTCGGGATATGCTGGAGGAAAAGTTCTAAATCCGACATACAGGCAAATCTGTACGGGTACAACAGGACACGCGGAGGTTATTAAAATCATTTTTGATCCCAAAGATATAAGTTTTAAAGAAATCCTTGAATTATTCGGAGACGCCCATGATCCTACTACCCTCAATCGTCAGGGTGCCGATGAGGGAACTCAGTACCGTTCTACAATTATGTTTCTGAATGATAGTCAGCAAAAAACCGCCATGGAGTGGAAAAGTAAACTAAGTGAAAAGTTGGTTGATCCGGTTGTCACTGAAATTGTAAAAGCTCCCGTTTTTTACGATGCAGAAGAATATCATCAGGATTACTATCGGAAAAACCCTAACCAAGGTTACTGTAATTTTGTTATTAGGCCAAAATTGAAAAAACTGAATTTGGAGTAATCCTAGAATTTTTTACCAAATTCCCGATCTACTTTTTAATGCCATTTTCCCTCGAATCAGCTTAAGTTTTTAGGGTTACGAAGTGTGTAAATTCCATTCTATGGAAATAATTTATATTATTAGCATAAATATATTAGATTTATGACATAGAAATAATTTTTAATATTTGCGAATATTATCTAAATTTGTTTTTTTGTAATAAAATGAGTATGAAAAATTTTTTAGATTGGTTTAATGATGTGAGTTGTGACCCTGTACAACTTTGTCAACTTTTTGAAAACATTCCTGGGGTTTCCTTCTTCATTAAAGATACTGAGTCAAGGTTACTATATATGAATCAAAAGTTCCTTCCACGCATAGGTTTGGATTCTAATGAGGAACTCTTTGGTAAAAGTGACTTTGATCTATTTCCCCCTCGGCTAGCTGAGCATTTTAGAAGAGATGACCGTATGGTTATGGAATCACGGAAACCAATGCTGAATATTTTAGAACTAGTTTTTAATAGTCAGGGGTTACCAGACTGGTTCTTAACTAATAAATATCCTTTAATCAGCAAAGATGGTACTGTTGTTGGGATTATTGGTTCGGTTCGTCCATATGCAGATAAAGACAATTTATCTAAAATTGGCGATTTAAAATGGGAAAGAGATGATGAGATAGGTAGGGGGGTAAATTATATCCGTAAGAATTTCCGTAAAAATATACTTATTGCAGATTTGGTTAAAGTTTCAGGATTGAATCATCGAAAACTGCATCGGGGCTTTATTGAACTTTTCGGAATTGCACCCATGCAATTTATAACAAGAACGAGAATTGAATCAGCTTGTGATGATCTCTTAACAACGAAGAAGAAGCTAACCCAGATAGCCAATGATAATGGATTTTATGACCAAAGCTCCTTCACTCAGCACTTTAGAAAGCAAATGAAAATTACCCCTTTGAAATATCGAAAACAAAAAGGTTTTTCATGATTTCAAATCCCCTGAGATAATATTTTTATTCTACGGATATAAACCTCAGAGTTTTTTTCTACTAAATCCCACCAAAATTCATCTTCATTCATTCCTTCAGTAGCGGGAACAAGTCCTTCCTCGTATGCAGCAAGGACAGAAGAGCCTTCGGTTGTGAGAACTCTTATCATTACATCAATTACATCAGGGAAGGCGTATAGATACTTCCTTTGTTTGTCATCATGGTAAATTGGGTTGGTAGTGGCTCTGTATTTGTATTGATCACTCGTTGCATTGAGGTCTGGAAAAATCTGCTGTAAATGACCTGTTCCTTGGGATCGCGAGCGGATTATATAAACGCGTATCCCAAAATCCACAATATTAGACGCAAGCGAAAAGTCAGTAGATAGTTTACCATTTTCATCTAAAAAAATCGGGTTTTTGACATTGCCACTTTGACGGGGACCATTTTCTGATTGGCTAAAGTATGGGCCATCTTCTGCCCCTAAGTTGTAACCAGCCTCCAGTGTGTTGACATCACTTACATCGGCACGAAAGAGTTGGTATCGTGGGGTAGATGTTTCAGAGCTGGTTAAGCCATGTCTGATAATTTGGTAAGAAATCGCCCTTGCTCCTCCGGAGTTTTCGGCACTGGGATCTAATTCTGGCCCTCCTGAGAAAAATCTTAACCAAGTACCTGCAATTCCATATCTTGCAGTACTAAAAGAGCCTTGTTGGTTCGCTGTATCTTTTTCATTTAGTAATTCCTCTGGCCATTGATCAAGTTGGACTCGAAGAGACTGTTCAGGGGGCTTAGGCACCTCATATTTTTTCTCATTCCAATTACCACTTGTTTCCGTTAAATTAGTGATATCTGCTGCCATCCACACATTGCCATCATTTCGGTAGATCGCACATTGTAAATCCTCTTGGATACGATCGAGAACGAATTGAGCCACCTGATTTGTTTCAAGATTCCCTGAAGCTTGGGTTTGAGTTTGGGCTACTTGTGAAGTTATATTTAGAAGCATACCCGCAAGGAGAGCAGTGACTGCGACTGCGACCAACAATTCTAGGACAGTAAAAGCTTTTCCGTTGGATTTTCTGTACTGTTTCATAGGATCTTTACCCTGTAAATGCAGAAGAGGAATTGTGCAAGTAGAGATGTTTACTCATGGATTACATTTGCCATGATCTCCCCCATTTTGGCGTAGGATTCATACCCTGTATTTGTCATCTTAGAAAGTTCGGAATCTAATTGTACCTTATTAGGTTGAAAAAGGGTAATTATGGAAGAGCCACCAAATGAAAAATAGCCCAGTTCGGACCCTCTTTCCATCTCGGTATCANTTTGAGCGGAAGTGTGAACTGAGCCAACGCAAGTCGCTCCAACTAGGATCATGGCAACTTTGCCAAATTGATCATTTTCTATGAAGGTTAGGTATCTTTTATTTTGCCAAAAGATGGCTAGGTTTTGTCTTAGGGCTATCGGATTTACTGAATTCAGGCTACCATTAATTAATCTTATTTTTTCCATTTTTCCAGAAACTGGAAAATGAAATCTATGATAATCGGTGGGGCATAAGCGGCTCAATACTAATGACCCCCCAATGTAAGGAAGNGCCAACTTTTTTGAATTAAAAAGTTGCTCGAGATTAAATTTTTGGCCTTTAACAAATACCCTTTTCGCAAGGCTAAGATTTTGGAACCCAAAATGACGACCATCTGCAGGGAAAATAGCGGCATTTACATCTTNGGGTAGAGGACGTGAATCCTTGGTAAGCTTTCTATAAAAGAATTGATTGAAGTTTTTAAAGCTTGATGTATCTTCTGCAAATTCCGCACGGTCTANACCAAATTTACTTATAAACGGTTCTATCCTGGCAGAGCTTTTAGGTAGGTTCATGCGCCAACCGTACCATTTTGAAAACCATATTCTTTTAACTAATACCCACAGGCAAATCCTGCCAATNGGNTTGNTGTATATAAANTTTAGCCACTTTTCACCNTAAACTTTTTCAGTCTCAAGTTTGTTGGTGTATCGGTTGTGGAACTGGATTTCAGATTCCACTGCTGGCTGGTGGTTTGAGGGTGAGACCGCTTAGTTTAGGCCTTCTCGATTTTACCAGCCTTNATTGCTTTGACCGANACCCAAATTCGTTTAACCTGACCGGAGGGCAACTTAACACGAACACGTTGTAAGTTAGGACGGAAGATTCGTTTGTTATTTTTAACAAGTTGCAGGCCGATCCCACCAGCTTTTTTGCTAACGCCTTTATGAATGATGCGTCCCCCTGTTACGGGACGCTTTCCAGTGATTGCACAGATTTTGGACATATTTTGTAAGGGTAAAACGAACAACATATGTTTTTTACTAGTTTTGATCAAGTTTGAAAATGGTTATATTTTGATGAGTATAATTTCGCCTAATTTTTCCTTTTCGCTGACGAAAAAAGCCTGAATTTTATGATCATCCTTAAAAACTTTTTTAAAATTGGTAGGCCCGAGTACATTTCCAGCTGTAGCTAAAGAATCTGCTATGATTCCTTTGGGGGCAATTACAGTGGTCTGAGTGATGTTTTGTAGACCGTAGCCAGTTTTTGGATCAATAATGTGAGAATACCGGGTACCTTCAATTTCAACAAATTGTTCGATATCGCCCGATGTGGCAATTGAGCAATTGCTTAAGGTGAGAATGGGTAAATCCGGATGTTTATTGCCACCAATTTCGATTTTCCAACCTTCTTTACCCCTCGGGGGATTTCCAAGAGAAAGGTCCCCTCCCGCATCAATTAGGCATCTTGTTATTCCATTTTTATTGAGTATGATAATCATTTCATCTGCCGTATGGCCTTTTGCTACCCCACCAAGATCTATAAGAATACCCTCTT
>NHCX01000116.1 GCA_002168015.1 Verrucomicrobia bacterium TMED44 | reverse complement strand
TTCTTTTAACTATTGGAGTTCTTTATGCATCTGGTTGCTGGGTTACAAAAACCGGTACATATATTAAAGATAAAAGTAAAGGTGCCTATTCCTCCACCAAATCAGCGCTTGGTTTTGATAAAGACAAATAAGAATTTATTTTAACGAGACAACTTTCTATGAAATTCTTCCTCTCTTTCATCCTTATATTCTCCGCTTGCACTCTTGTTGCCAAGCATCATGAAATTCTTCACCTACTTGGAAATGACGAGCCAGGCAAAGACAAAACGATTGTTTTAGTAGCCGGCGATGAAGAATATCGAACAGAGGAAAGTATGCCTATGCTTGCCAAAATCCTGTCGCAGAAACATGGATTTGAGTGCAAAGTACTCTTTCCCTGGGACAAAACAGGAAAATATATTGATCCTAATAATCAAGAAGGTGTACGTGGGTGGCATCATCTTAAAGATGCCGACCTTATGATTATTGGCACTCGTTTTCGTCGCCCTAATTCGGATGATGCCAAGTACATTACGGACTTTCTGAACGAGGGAAAGCCGGTTATTGGAATTCGTACCTCCACTCATGCTTTCACCGGGAACGGAAATTTCGGGGGCAAAATTTCATATGGTCAATTTGGACCTCTTGTGATGGGGGAAGGATGGGTCAATCATCATGGAAAACACAAAGGGGAAGGAGCCCGTGGTATAGTCGAAGTGAAAAATGCCGCTCACCCCATTCTCAAAGGAGTAACCGATGTATTTGGACCTTCGGATGTCTATGGTATTCGCAGGCTGACGGAAAAGGACACGATTCTGATGCGTGGAGCAGTCACCGCAACATTAGATCCGAATTCGTCCTTTGTGGACGCTAAGAATGATCCGATGCAACCACTGGCATGGATTCATCCTTACACAGCTCCAAATGGTAAGGCTGGCAGAACCTTTTGTACCACGATGGGTGCATCAGTTGATTTAGTGAGCGAGGATTTACGACGCATGTTGATTAATGCAGCTTATTTCCTCACCGGGAAAGATGTTCCTGCCAATGCAGATGTTACCTATGTCGATCCATTTTATCCATCTTTTTACGGTTTCATTCGCGATAAGGAGCATTGGCCTTCCTTGGATATGCAACCGCAGGATTACGGGTTGGGGAAAAGTCCCTCAGCACCTGAGCCCAAGGGTTCTCCTAAATGGGAGCACAGGGATTCCCCGAAAGGAAATTAATTTGCAGTTTGAACTGATTCGTTGGAATCAGATACGAGTTGTTTTCTCTCTTGGTTGGCAAGCTGACGGTAGCGTCTCGCTTCCTTGAGATACGCTACACGTAAGTGTTCATTTTGTAAATGACTTCGTATGCCTTTGTGACTGAAGGTAGAGTAGGGAGGGCTCAGTCTTTGCATATCTGAAAGAGTTTGATAGGTACGGGCTCGAGACTCGTAGTTCTTAATCTTTTGTTCAGTTGATTTGGGCATTTTACTGGAGCACCCAGTCAAAAAAAATAAAATGAAGCCCCAAGCTATTTCTTTTTTTATAAGAGTCATGTTATATATTTTACTCTGAGTTTACTCCAGCTTTCGAAATAAGTTCCTTGGCATCCTTAACAGAGATTCTACCGGTAGGGAGGGGGAAACCAAGTGAGTCTCCATTCGGAGTAAACCCATTTCCATCGAGATCTACAAAAATAGGATTGTTGTAAGCACATGGACGAATGCCTGATTGCCCGCTGCTCCCGTATCCAATTTTAAGATCTGAGCCAGAACCATAAGCAACCACGATAAGGTGGGCATCCTCACTCAATGCAATAGTTAAGTTTTTGTCAAATTTGACGACTCCATCAGAGAACCATCTGGCATGGGATGTACGAGTAAAGTTAAGAGAGTCGACCGAACGACCGTTAACTAAAACCTGGATTCGGTCGATATCAATCCAAGATGGGCATTGTACACGAACTTTTAAATCAATTGAATCATTGGCTCGGGCTAGTCCGCCGGCTAGGATTCCGTCAGCAGTCTCGACCTCTAGGTAGGGGCCAGTGCTTAGAATCATTTGTCCTGCTTTTGCCCTTCGACTGATTTCTCTCCAATCGATCTTGTCCGGATCATCGGTGGAACTGCGGACATAAGTACGCCATCCCCCCACTCCGTTTCCATGAACCGTATGGGCATCACTTACCGCAATTCCCCAGGTCTTGAGACCCAGGTTAAGCATCTGTAACCAGACAAATTCGCGGACAATGTAAACCTGTTCTCGGCTAGCACGCCGGGAAATTTTGTAAGGGGCCGGGTGAAGAATTTCTGCTGCCCGGTAGTTTTCAGTCTCAATTGCATCAATCAAAGAAAGAATGCCTGCGTATCCACCATCGGGGTTTCCATCCTTATTACGGTCAATGAAATTCTCTATCATATCAGGGTGATTAATATGAATCCATCCGCTTGGGTGGTGCCCGGAGTGGTTTTTTAAATTGATTGCATTGACCCGAGGATCCTTGGTCCATTCCGGAGCTCCTCCATCCTGGTGGAATTTTTTTGGGTTTAGGGGAAAAGCATTCAAGTGAGGTCCGGAACCGGTTAATTCCATCCCTGGAATCGTGGAAATCTCCCTTTCCAAACCAAGAGATTGGATGGTCGATGTCCAGTCCATGATTCGATTGTGTTCGGTGGTGGGTGCAAATTCGATGTGCTCGGCTGCTAAGTTAATCAAACGGTCAGGAGTTCCGCATACATTGTCTCCACTTGGAGTGGAATGGTTATGGAAATCAGTGCTTACCCACCCGGGAGTGGCAACGGAGCGCTTGAGGGAGGTTTCGATCTTTTCAAATACCCCTTTTTTGACTTCAATCATTTTTTCGAAATGATCATGTTCTATGCCTCGGGTAACAATAATCTTGTATTTCCCAGGTTTTAGTCCAATCGAAAATTTACCGTCTTCTGAATGGTACTGGTCTACGCATCCATGGGCACGGTCAACAGGACCAAGCTTTGGGCTAGGTGTTCCTTCAACTCCTATAATCTGGGCTTTGCAGGGAGTGGGTTCACCGTTTTCTTTTGTGATGATGAAATAGACACCTGCCTGTTCGCCTAAGGTAATCTTTTCTTTATTTATATCCTCTTTATTAATAGAAATTATGGATTCTATGGTTTCCCTACCGTTATCTTGTGCACTAATTTGCCATTGACCCAGGGGGAGGGAGATTTCGATCTTCCCCTTTTCATCCGGAAATGCCGGGATCGACTTTCCATCTCGTTGGAAATCGACCCGAGCCGTGGCAATTCCTTTTCCATCTGAATCAGTAATGGTGAGAGACAATTTTCCCACTTCACCTACTTTTGCCATCGCTCGCCCATAGGCTTGAGCCGGAGAAGTTCCTACACAAAGGTAGCGACGAATGATCACCTCTGTTCCAGGTTGAAAAGTTTTAGATTTTGGTGGTGTTTTTCCGTTCTCGTCTGGAAGCCAAATATAAGCATAACCACACTTATGGGAGGGATCTACTGCGTTGGCCCATTCAACTTGTCCAAATTTCCCTGACTCCCTAAACCTTGTCCAACTATCATTTATGGGGCCTGAGATCTTGTCTTGGGTCCCATTGTAGAGGGTGGAAGTAATTGAGATGCCATACTCACCATCTTGGAGAGAATAGATATGGGTCTTGGTTAGTCCACCAGATAGGGCGGGGGAGACATAAGTGATGACCGATTTTTGATCATCTCCGATTCGAATGTAGGAAATGCGTCCCTGCTGCTTACTGGGAGAAAAAATGGTCAGTTGATCATTGTTAGTTCCGCCTAAAGTCAGGTCATAAAGGCATCCTGGGGTCACCCCATTGACTCCCCAAAAGGCTCCCATATTCGCTTTACGATTTGGTGCCCCTCCTCCAATAGTCACTTCAATTCGTGAATTCCTCATAACGAAATCTCCGATGATTCCATCTGCCTCTTTACCACCGGGTAGTTCCGTGGTGTTAGAAGGGGAGATTTCGATTACTTCGACCTTGGAAAAGATCGATGGAGTAAAAGAAAGGCAGAGAAGGTAAAGCAATAATTTTTTCATTACGGAATCTGGTTTTTGGGCTTTGGGTTGAGTAAGCTCTCATCCGAACACAGCTTTTAGGCAACCATTATGGAGCAGATTGGCAATCTTTTTGGATTAAGACTGACCTCGCTAAAACAATAGGTTATGAAAAGAAAATGCACATAAAATCAGAAGTTATCCTAATTCGGCATGGAGAAACTGAATGGAATCTCAGTGGGCGCTGGCAGGGACATGCGGATTCACCATTGAGCAACCGTGGGGTCGAACAAGCCAATGCCCTTGGGGAAAGAATGAAAGGCGAAAAAATGGATTACTTTTATTCAAGCGATTTGGAAAGAGCCCGGCATACATCAAGACTAGTCGGAGGGCCTTGCGGATGGGAAGCTGAATTTATGGAATCATTGAGGGAGCGTGACCTTGGAGTGCTCGAGGGAATGACAACTGAAGAGATGCTTAAAAAAAATCCCTCCGAATATCAATCCTTCCGAAATGATGGTCCTGAATACCAAGTACCCGGAGGAGAAAGTTTCAGACAGTTTTATGACCGTTGTTCAAGTGCACTTGAAGATGTCTCTAGTCGTAACCCCGGGAAAAAGATAGTTATCGTCACCCACGGTGGTTTTCTTGGAGCGATCTTCCGCTATGTTCTTAATATACCTTTAGATGCAGAAAGAAACTTCGTTCTGCTTAACTGCTCAGTCAATCGTCTGGAAAAAACTGATTCAGGTTGGAATTTGGTGAGTTGGGGAGATGTCGCCCATCTCGACGGGCTTGATTCCTTGGATGACGCTTAAATTTTTTTTCTTCCCATGCCCAGATTTTCCCTGCAATAGGAAAAACTTCTTTCCAATTCTGCGAGTTGATAATCCTGCTGGGCTTTTTTCTTATCCATCCCATCAGGTGCTGAAAAAGAAGACAAGGCTTTCCCTTTTTGGGCAAGAACAAGAAAGCGAGAGTAGTCAGCCGCACGAATAGTGGAATAGGGAAGCCAAAAATCTTTTTCCAAGAAAGGAAATTCTTTGGAAAATCCGGAAATCGTTTCTATTTGAACTGGAGTTTCGGGACATTGGTTGCTCCAATCCTTAAATAGAGTATTCATATCAACACATCCCTCTCCCATCGCTGTCCATTGTACTTTTGCCCCCTTTTCGCTGGGCCAGATCATCGAGTCCCGAATTCCACTGCACACCGCATAGGGTACGAGGTTACGAAATGTTTCCACCGGATCCTCCAATGTCCATGTTGAATTACCCGTGTCTATGGTGGCACCCACGAATTCAGGGCCCGCCCTCTCAATCAGTTCAACTAATTCCCTGCTGTGCATATCACCTGCATGGTTTTCTACGGCAATCCGGACACCTGCATCCAGTGCCTTCTTTCGGACTTTCTTTAATATTTTAATCGTACTCTCCATATGCAGACGAATTCCCCCCTCTGTTTTTCGATCCTTGCTTGAACCCAAGTAGCATCGGGCCACAGATGACCCAACTTCTTTTGCAATCTTAATCAACAGACTGAGGTGTTGCTCGGCATTTCCATGTTTATTCTTGAAACTTTGAGAAGTCGGGCAGATTCCTCCCGTTCCTGCCTGTAGTACAATCTTTTGTTTTTTCATTTCCTGTCCAATTTCTCGAAGGTATCCCTCGTCACGGGTTTCATAGACATCTAGATCAGAGAAAAGTAACGAATCAACTTTATGTTTGATTGCATATTCGATTAATCGAGGAGCTTTCCAACCAAGAGCCCGGATAGAAAAATTATCAAAACCGAGGAGGAGTCTTTTGGAATTTGATTCCTTGGCAGAGAGAGTTGGGATTCCCGTCCCCGCTACGCAAGCAATTGCTTTTGTAAACGTTCTTCGGGAAAGACGAGATTGGTCTTCAGAAAAAATCATTCCCATATTTCGTAGATTTCATCTATTAAGATCAAGTTCAATGAGTTTTTTTTGAACATTTTGGAAAAGGAATAGTAATGAAATTTTCGCTTCCTTTTTTGAGAGGTGTTCTGAACGAAAAATCTGCTAAATTTTTTGAAAATTCATCCGTTTTGGATTATACTTATATGTAGATGAAAAAAGAAAGGGAAATACCATTGGAAGAGTTCAAGTTTCACTACCACTTGGGTAATTCTGTAGGATCCTCTGATAAATATTTCATGGCTCATGATTTAGATGAAGCCAGCGAAATGTTTGAATACGCCTGTATTAAGAGGCACTTACATCCGCACCTCACCAAAGTGGAAAAGTGGAATCGTTGGAAGAGTAACTGGGAAACTATCGACCCTCTGCCTTCCTGCCCAAGCCTGAACTAGTTATTCTGTAGCACGAGCCTCAATTAAATATGAGGGGCAAATTTTTTGTGCTCCCTTGTAGTGATAACCCCAAAGAGTTTTATCGCTTGTTACACAGCCATCAAGGCAAATTACCTGACCCGAAATTTTCGATATATGTGGCGGTAAACAATAATGTCCGATGAAAACCGGCTTTTCTGTTTTTGGATAAAGTTCCAGTTCTGAAAGCTCATGATCACTTGGACCCCGGTCGCAAATTTCAGGAGTCATTGGTGAAATAAAACACTCATTGTAAGGTTTTCCTCTCAAATCCTTCCACCATTTGAGTCTCCCCTTAGGGCGGCGAATGCCGAACCTGTCGATCAAATTTAGTTCTTCTGGAATCCTGATTTTTATTCCCGAAAGAATTCGCGAAACCGCCTGTTTGTAAGGACTCTTTTTGTCCAAGGTCTCTACGATAAATGAATCTTCTTCGGCACTTTTTCCAAGTAGCAACTCAATCGATGAAAAGTGCCAGGCTGCATGCACCATACGCAGTGTTTCAAAATCCAAAAAGAGGGGCAGGGTTCTCAGCCAGGGTAAGAAGGGCTCTAATTCCGGGGGGATTTTTTTTCCTGTAACCGAGTTTTGAATAAGCCTGAATTCATGATTCCCGAGTACGGCCACCGCATCCCCCGATTCGCAAAGTGATTTTACTAAACTGAGTACTTTGACTGAATAGGGACCCCGATTTATAAAATCTCCCAAAAAGCCAATTTTTCGATTTTCCAGATGATTCAGACCGTTCTGCTGAAAAGAGTAACACATCTTTTCGAGAAGTCTTCTTAGCTCATCGTAATGCCCATGGATATCACCAATTAAATCAATTTCTTTTTGGAAGCTTTTAAACATCAGTTACTTTCCATCATCTTTTTATTTTAGAACGAGGCAAAATAATTTCCTTTTAAGTAAACCTCTTGAAAAAAAAGTAACAATTTTTCATTTTTTTGGGGAAAATCTTATTTTTTCGGAATATATTCTAATATGAATCAGCCCGAAGAAGATCTTAAGACCTCCGATTA
The DNA here is from genome assembly GCA_002168015.1 of Verrucomicrobia bacterium TMED44. Lineage (GTDB taxonomy): Bacteria > Verrucomicrobiota > Verrucomicrobiia > Opitutales > Seribacteraceae > Seribacter. The sequence goes on along the minus strand of NHCX01000116.1, from coordinate 2,952 downwards.
TAAATTCACTTTCCGCCAAACAGGAAATGCCCTTTCTTCGGAGAGGCACTTTTCAGCCAATAATCCAACTGTTGCAATGCAGATGTTTGATTTAGCATGTAAGAAGGATGAGCTGAGTGCGGACGAGGTGGATATGGCCGTGTGGAACCGTTGGACTAATCGATGGGATGAAGTTTCCGAGGAAGATGTCCCGGATTCGCATTGATTTAGTCGCTTAATCTTTTCTTTTCTACTAGTTTAATCGGGATGTGTAAATCGCGTCCTGTAAAATGAGTACGAATTGTTCGTTTAGTCTTCAGAAAAATAGTGAAACCGAGGGTGTAAGAGCAGGCACTTTATCCCTGCCCAATGGGGATGTGCCCACGCCTGTCTTTATGCCTGTGGGTACTCAGGCCACAGTCAAAGGTACTTTGCCACGTGATCTCCAACAAGTAGTAAAATGTCCTATCATTTTAGGGAATACTTATCATTTGAATTTACGTCCGGGGGTCGAGATTATCCGCCAAGCCGGTGGGCTGAGTAAATTTATGAATTGGCAGGGTCCTGTGCTTACCGATTCTGGAGGTTTTCAGGTCTTCAGTTTATCTAAACTTAGAAAAATCGATCAGCAGGGAGTCCGTTTCCGATCCCATCTGGATGGGAAGGAAATCTTTCTTGGTCCCAAAGAGGCCATGGCTATTCAGGATGGTTTGTATTCTGATATTGCCATGTGCCTGGACGAATGCCCCGCGGCGGAAGCCTCACGCGAGCAAGTGCAGGCAGCCACCGATCGTACCACCCTGTGGGCGGAAAAGTGCCTTCAGCACTGGCAGGATAATGGATGTGATCAGGATGGTCGTATGCTTTTTGGTATTGTACAGGGTGGGCGTTTTGAAGACTTACGCCTCAAGTCCGCCGAAGAATTGATTGCCCTGAATTTTCCTGGATATGCGATTGGTGGAGTCAGTGTTGGCGAAACCGAAGAAGAGATGCTTGAACAGGTAAAATGGGTCAGTGCCATTTTGCCCGAGGATAAGCCGAGGTATGTAATGGGTGTGGGTACCCCACCTCAACTCTTATCCATGGTCGGGATGGGGGCAGATATGTTTGACTGTGTGATGCCCAGCCGGGCAGCCCGACATGGTATGGCTTTTACAAAGGAAGGCACCCTTAATCTACGAAACGAAAAATTTAAGGAAGACCTATCGCCACTTGATCTTTCTACAGATTGCTATGTGTCTCAGGAATTCACCAAGTCTTACCTGCGTCATTTAATTATGGCCAAGGAATCTCTGGCCGGAGTGCTTCTTACTCTTCATAACCTTAGGTTTTTTGTACAATTGATGGAGACCGCTCGGACACAAATCCTCAAGGGTACCTTTGGCGAGTGGTCAACTGATTGGATTGCTCACTACCAGTCCGGTAAATAAAAAAGCCGGGTGATGACTCGGCTTTTATATTGAAAATTGGTCGATTATGATAATCAGCCCTTGGGTGCCTTTAATTCGGAATTTTTGGGTCCTGCATCTTTGGGGGCTGTTCCTTTCCATTCGCATACATACCCTTTCACTTTTCCGGAAAAATCAGTAGTGTCAGCCCATTTGCCAGTTTTACCGTTTAAAATCAAGAAGTTGTGTCCAGAAGCAGCTGAAGGTTGATCTTTGTCCCAGTGCTTAAATTTAAAAGCGTCTCCGTTGTCCCAAGTCCATTTTCCCTCCTCAAACTCATCAGTTCCACCAAGCCAGATGAGATTATTCTTGGCCAATCGGCGAACAAATTCGTTTTCCTGAGCGGTTGATATAACCACCAACTCACCGCCAATGTCATCACAAGCAAATTTGGCTTCCCACCATGTACTATTAGTGTCTAAGAATGCTTTGTAGTGGTTTCCGCGAAAAGCCACTGCATCTTTTGGGGGTTCTACCTTGTCGGCGAACAACGCTTGAGAGAGAATTGAGGTGAGGATTAGGGTGCAGATGTTTTTTAATTTCATAGCTGTCTATTTAGCTAATAGCCCAAGTTTTCATTTTCGCAACAAATTTTCTAACAGCTATGTGTAAATTTCTGCCAAATAGAGTAGATTGCGAACGAAAAGTGAACTGTTGCCTAGTCCCTTGTAGGGAATACTCGACCCTTCGGTGGAAGACCTTCATTTGGAGGTAAGCTCAAGGTAAGCAGGCATAACACAATCAGTCCAATCCCTAATACGCACTCTGCAATGATGGGAACCCAAAAACTGATGGGGTCTTCATCTTTATAAAATTTTTCCCCAGTCTTATGGGTCTTTGTCCATTCAGAAACATACCCTTTCTTGTAGGACTTGTGAGCACGCATAAGCATCCACAGTCCCAAAAAAAAGCATACAATTTCCATACCAACCAACTGATAAAATTTTTTAAAGGCATGATCAAGCTTTAGTCAGATTACATCTTCCAGCCGCCGTTATATATCAAGAAGTCGAATTGGCTAAGTGCTTCCTTTCCCGACTTTGTGATCGCGAGCCCCTTGTGGGCGTGGCGATCCACTGGTCCTGATCAAACAAACCTGCATATCCGAGGGCGTCTCGCGAGACACCATGGATTACACCGTCGTCCCTCATGTCCGCCTCACAATTACTTAGTCTAGTCTCTCGCGATTAGGGCTTATATCTTGACGGATGGTCAGCATTCGAGCATTTTACGAGCATGCATTCGTGCATATAGGTCGGGCCGTAGCGCAGTCTGGTAGCGCACTACGCTGGGGGTGTAGGGGTCGCGAGTTCAAATCTCGCCGGCCCGACCATTTTTTCATCTATGAATAGCAAACCAAAAATCGGGTGGATAGGTCTTGGCGTGATGGGTTCATCCATGGTCCAAAACCTTTTGCATGCTGGGTATGATGTCCGAGTGTTTACTCGAACAAAATCAAAAGCCACTACAGTTCTGGAAAAAGGGGCCCAATGGTGTGATAATCTGAATGCGGTTGCGGAAGGGG
>NHCX01000115.1 GCA_002168015.1 Verrucomicrobia bacterium TMED44 | reverse complement strand
TGTTATTGATACGGAGAAGATTTTTTTCGGTGGGGGTGGCGGCTCCAAGGTTAAGGGAGTCGGGATGTAGTTCGATATTAAAGTAGAATTCGTCGACCGCCGCGATAGGGCCGACCCCGTTAGAGGTTTCATGGTCATCCATTGGTTTAATGTTAGCTCGCCAAAATGGATTGACAGAAATACCGTTCTTAAAAAAACCACCAATCCATGGGAGGAAGTATTTTTCGCCCTGTTCCACACTTGGATGGACCGCATAGTGCATGAAGAGAACACCGATTTTTTTCTTTTTTACCAATTGATCCATTTTATCCCACCCGTTCCCGATCACTTTGGTGCCATCGGCATAGATCACGATCGCATCCGCGTCATCAAGAATGGAATCATCTTCCGGCCATCCTGAATGGACATCAGCTTGCAGGTTTACTTTTTCCTGGGCATTGATGTGCTTGGCCAATAAATGGGAACCTGCCTGGAATTCATGATCCCCGGATGCATGGCTCCGGGCACCGTAGAGGAAAATAACCTTTGCTGAGTGCAGATTACTTAGCAACAACATGAAAGAAAGAAAAAGGGTAGTAATTGTTAATTTCATTTTTTAAGTAGGCAGTGATATAGAGACAAATAATCTAGCCTAGGAGAGCAAAATATGTAGTAAAGACAAAATCCGCTTGTTTTTAAATAAACAAATTTTAACAATTGGTTCTTTCCTCTAAATTTTCTTTTCCAGAACCTCTCAAGACATCTTCATGAATAAATTGTACTCGTTTTTCTTAATTCTTTTATATTTTTCACTCACATTCTCTAAATCTGTAGCAAGAAAGCCAAATGTAATTTTTATTCTGGCGGATGATTTGGGATACAATGAACTTGGAAGTTACGGTCAAAAGAAAATAAAGACTCCCCACCTTGATCAATTGGCTAAAGAAGGGATGCGCTTTACCCGAAATTATTCAGGTAATGCAGTGTGTGCTCCATCGCGATGCGTTTTGATGACAGGAAAACACCCGGGACATGCGTTTATTAGGAATAATGGTGAATTAAAGCCTGAAGGGCAGCGTCCTATTCCACTTCACGAAGTCACGATTGCCGAAGTTTTTAAGAATGAAGGATATGTAACGGGTGCATTTGGTAAATGGGGCCTTGGAGGACCGGGAACAGAAGGTGATCCTATGAACCAAGGTTTTGACAGATTTTATGGCTATAATTGTCAACGACATGCACATAGTTATTATCCCGATTATCTTTGGAGTGACCGTGACCGTATTCCTTTACAAAATAACCCACCTGTTCCTGGACATGCCTCTCTTGCAAAAGGAGCTGATCCCCAAGACCCTAAGAGTTATGAAATTTTCAAGGGGAAAGATTTTTCATCCGACCGAATAAATGAACAGGCCTTGAAATTCATTAAGAAGAATAAAGACAAGCCATTCTTTCTTTATTATCCGACGCTTATTCCCCATGTGGCCCTGCATGTACCCGATGAGGAACTGAAACCGTATCTCAAGTTAAAGTGGAATGATCCACCTTTTACTCGATCCCAGGGATATGGATATACGCCCCATTTTACTCCCCGTGCGGCATATGCGGCGATGATTACTCGGATGGACCGCTATATTGGTAATGTGGTGAAATTAATTGACCAACTTGGCCTGACTAATGATACGATCGTTATTTTTACTTCTGATAATGGAACCACCCATTTGAAACTGGAGGTTGATTACGACTTTTTTAACAGCGTGGGAAAATTACGAGGTCTTAAGGGTTCTCTTTATGAAGGGGGGATTCGTGTACCTCTGATTGTGAAATGGCCAGGTAGGATTCAATCCGGTTCTGTGTCGGATCAAAGGACCGGTTTTGAGGATTGGATGATTACCCTGCATGATTTAATTGATGCAAAAATTCCTCTGGTTGCAACGCATGACGGGTATAATTTGAAACCCAGTCTTCTCGGGAAAGCTAATTCAAAACGACCTCCCTTGTACCGCGAATTTTCCGGCTACGGTGGACAGCAAGCAGTATGGATGGGAAAATGGAAGGGGATTCGCCAGAAAATGATACGAAAAGGGAAGAATCATGATCCTCTGAAGATCGAGCTTTATGATCTTTCGGTCGATGAATCAGAAACTAAGGACTTGGCCTCCAAGCATCCTGACATTGTTGATAAGCTAAAGAAAATGATGAGAGATCAGCATATTCCATCGAAAGAGTTTCCAATTAAAATTATAGACTGAAACTTTAATCCTCTATAAAGCAACTCCCATCCATAATATTTAAAGATTTATGAAATCAATTCACCTCCTCCTGGCTTTATTTTCATCCTTGTCGGTCTTTTCGAAAGATCGACCAAACATTGTTTTCATTTTTGCAGATGACTGGGGATGGGGTGATCTTGGCTGTCATGGGCATCCCTATCTGAAAACACCCAATATCGATCGCTTGGCCAAGGAAGGAACTGACTTTCATCGCTTCTCCGTAGCAAGCGGGGTTTGCTCCCCCAGTCGAACTGCAGTGATGACCGGACATTTTCCTGCCCGGTACAATATTGATGGTCACTTTGCTTGGGTTCCCAGTAATCAAAGGCGAAATATGCCGGATTGGCTAGATACAAAGGCTCCCCTTTTACCACGATTCCTCAAACAGTCTGGGTATGCCACGGCACATTATGGAAAGTGGCACCTTGCAAATGATATGATTCCGGATGCGCCCTTTCTAACTGAATATGGCTATGATGATTATGGGTCATACAATTGTTCTGGGCCTCAAATGTTTGTACATGATGATGTAAAGAGTGCGATTCCTTTTATGAAAAAGAGTCACGATGAAGGAAAACCATTTTTTATCAATTTATGGATACACGAACCCCACACGCCTTTTCATGTGGATCCCAAATTACAGAAACTTTTTCCCGATTTACCCGAGGCGGACAATATTTATGCGGCCACCCTGTACCATGCAGATTTAAGAATCGGTCAATTTTTGGATGCCTTGGACGAGATGAAAATTTCTGATAATACTTTGGTTATATTTAGCTCGGATAATGGACCGGCTCGGGGTTCCCCCAATTCCCCCATTGCCCTGAGTTATGACTCAGCAACTGGCCTTGGATATGGAATAGGTGCGGCTAAGGGGATCACGGGAGGGCGCCGTGCTTTTAAAGGGGCTTTACTGGAAGGTGGGATTGGAGTTCCCTTTATTGCCCGGTGGCCCGGGAAAATTGCCGCTGGGAAAGTTGATAAAACCTCGGTCTTGTCAGCGGTCGATTTGCTGCCTACTTTTTGTGAACTTGGGAATGTGAAATTACCTAAGTCGTATAAGCCGGACGGAATTAGCCAAGTTTCTGTATTGATGGGGAAGGGGAATCCATTACGAAAGAAACCAATCTTTTGGAGAATGTCAGCACCATGGCCTGCAAATGAGTCAAAACCGGATCATTGGGTTGCTTATGCAGTGGTTGATGAACAATGGAAACTTGTTCTCAATAAGGACCAGTCCCATGCCGAACTTTTTGATTTAGTCCGTGATCCATTGGAAAGTAGTGACTTGGCTGCAAAGAATTTGGAAACGGTCAAACGGATGAAAAATCTGCTTCAAAAATGGCTTAGTTCCATACCAGCAAAGCCAACGGGTGATGTGTTCTCCAATTTACGGGAAAACTGATTATCTATTGACCCACCCGGAAGAGAGCACTGTCTGTTCTGATAAGAAACGAATTCTGGAAAGGGGCAAATGAGGCCATGTGTGGGGCACCCTCCAATTCATTTTCCGCTATGATTTGAAGGCTTTTTCCTGGGCGGATGACCGTGGTCTTTCCTGCTCGATCAGAAAGGTAGAGCAATCCGTTGGCAAAAGTGGGGGAGGCACTAAATTCTCCATCAAGTCTTTCACGCCAATCAAGTTCACCCGTCTTGGCATTTACACAGGAAAGAATGCCTCCATCATTCACAATATAGAGTTGGTCCCCTACGAGGATAGGGGAAGGCATTTTGGGTGCCCCTTTAGTCATTTTCCAGGCAAGTTTTGGGGTAACCAGACCTTCATATTGATAGGCATGGATTTCCGCTTTCATGAAGCAGGTGGACAGAAAGATCATGCCATGATCGACAACGGGTCGAGCAACATTAGAAAATCCGAGGATTCCATATTTGATCTTCCAAAGTTCTTTTCCGTTTTCAGGATTGTATCCGTAAACCCAGTCAGCAGCACAGGAGATTAAAACTGACTGGCCATTAAATTTTTCAATGATCGGTGTGGAGTAGGATTTTTGAAATTGGGGATTTTCCCTCATTTCTCCGCTGCGGGTTGTTTGCCAAGCAATTTTACCAGTGTCTTTTTGGAGAGCTACAATGCTTTGATTATCACTTCCGTCCAAATGAAAAATCATTAGGTTTTTCCAGAGAACAGGAGAACTACCCGGTCCATTCTCATGCATGACCCAAAGTNTTTTTTCATTGTTTTTCCAAATAANCTTACCCGATTCGGAATCAATACATGCATTTCCGTAGGCTCCAAAATGGAGAAATAACCTCCCATCATCAATCAACGGAGATGGAGATGCATAACTGTTTAATTTATGAACCCACTGAGGCCGATTTTTTTTAAAAACCTCGATGTCTCTAAGAATTTCCCCAGATGTAGGGTTGATTTTTAGGGCCCGCAGACTGAGCTTGGAAAGCACTGTNACGGTGGGCAGTCCATTGTTTTCTTTCAGTCTTTCTTTTTTTTCCTCTTCGGTGGCTGGCGTTTCCAGGGCAGTGGTTACCCATATATCCTTACCATCATGAATAGGTGATGAGTGCCCCCTTCCAGGCAATGCGGTTTTCCAAATGATATTATTTCGAGAAGACCAGTTTTTAGGAAAGTTTCTTTTCGGTGCATGACCGGATGCATCAGAACCGCGCCATTGAGGCCATTCATATGCCCACAGGAAGAATGGAAGTATGATTGATCCCCAAAAAATTACTTTCATTGAAAAACCTTTTATTTACGGGAGTCTTTTTACATACAGGTCTCGAAACAAAACCGTGCTGTCAGGATCGTGTCCTTGTAGTNCAAAAGTTCCTTCCCCGAGGATTCGTTCAAAATTTGAACCTTTTTTCCAATCAGATGGCTGAGTCCAATCCGCAACCACTTTACCATTAACCTTGGTGATGATGCGAATGCCTTCCACTTTGATGTATAAATCAAACCATTCGTCATCTTTGGCCGGAGCTTCCAGGCAATCGGCAACTCCATAGATACTGGCAGTCTTCTTGGGGTCGTGGTAGGTATTATTGACCTGACACTCAAAGCCAGCCTTGGGCCATCCTTCATCCTGGAAACGGGTGTGAAAGTAGACTCCGGCATTGGAATGTGGCAAGGTCATGACTTTAGATTTGAACTCAAAGTTTTTAAAAGGCTTTTCGGTTTCATAGAACAAGTGACATCGCCCCGGTGCGTTGGCGACAATGCACCCGTCTTTGACCCAAAAGGAATCTTTATTTTCATTTGCTTTCCACCCTTTCAGGGTTTTTCCGTCAAACATTGATACCCAGCCTTTTTCTGGCTGGTGATCTTTTCGGTAATGGTCTGCGAGTAGATCTCTTCCAAAATCCCCGTTAAAATCCCTCCAAACCGCATGTACATGGTTCACATTATTTTGGGTATTTGCGTACTCGAACAAAAAGTCGGGGGTTTGCACTCGATAGTAGTGGCCTTCGCCTGCATCTAAGCTACCTGCCCATGCAATGTAAGTCTCCTGAGGATGAACCAGGGGTTTGCGGCCCGTGACTTGTTCGACTACTTCGGGTCTGTGCTTGGCTGCATATGCATGGATCAATTCATCGAGCCAGCCTCTTTGCCTTGGGTTCATCTTGGTTATGGGCAGACCCTTGGGTGGAAAAAAGGTTTCACGATTTACGGTATTGTCCTGACCTGACAGAATATCCCGTGGAGTTTTCTCGGAAAGAATGGCCATTTTCTTTTGGGGAGGCGAAAGCGAACGGAAGAGCTTTCGTGCTTTTTCTTCTTCGTCAGAGAGAACTTTCATGCCGGCATGCTTTCCTTGAGTAACTTTGGCAGGGCTCGCACCAAAAAAGCTTGGTGTGGTGGAGAAGATGCGTCCATTCACAAAGGTGAAATTAAGGGATAAATGGTGTCCCTCAAAGCGCCAACCCCAGGTACCAGTTTTATCCGGAGTTCCGAAAATGGATACATGATAGAGCTCGGGGTTGCGCATTTCTCGCTCTTCTCGTTCGTACAAAATTTGTTCCAAAAGGATAACATCGGTGGTTTCAATCAGACCACGGTGACTAAGAGCCGAACCGAGAAGACCGTGTGCCAGAATCTTTTGGGCAGGGCTCATATCTTTTAGAGAGAGGCCCTGCCTTCCATCTGGTCTGATGAAGGGTCCGGGAAAGAAGTGCCAATTTTCTCTCTCTTTATTTTTAAACAGAAAATGAGCTTTCTTTTTAGTTTCAGTATCCAGTGATTGAAGGAAACGTTTGGCTGCAAAAGCCATGTCACTGGCTGGATCGTGAGCATTAAGTTGTGTGAAGGCACAACCAAGAGCAAGAAGACTGTGGAGAATGAATTTCATAGGTAAATATGACTCGAAATTTGTATGGATATCTTATTACGTCCATCCAAATCCTTTATCTTTTAAAAGAAAGGTTTTGGGGGAAAAAAGAATAAATGCTAATAGATAGAGATTATTTAATGTTCATTTACGATCTTAATACAATCAACTTACAAGATGCATAACAAAGTAGCAGGATCTCTCTTTTCTGGTGGTGGAATCGGGGATGTTGGAGTTGATTGGGGTGGTTCGATTCCTGTGCTCGCTGCCTGTGAAATTATGCCGTCCCGTGCACAGTTAATTAGGAAGAATTTTCCAAGGACTGAAGTTTTTGAAGGTGACATATGGAAAACCAAAAATGCTTACATAAAGTATTTTCAGAAAAAACTTGGCCCGCAGAGACCCTGGTTACTTACCTTGTCTCCACCCTGCCAAGGAATGTCGTCGAATGGAGCAGGTCGCATTTCATCCCAAATCCGTGCTGGCAATCGGCCAAAGGAAGATGAGAGAAACCGATTGATTCTTCCGGGTATTGAGATTTTGGAGAATTTGCAGCCTGATTGGTTCATTCTTGAAAATGTTAGAAGAATGGAAAACACCGTCATTCGAAATGAAAAAGATATTCCTGAGAATATTTTGGATTGTCTCAAAAGAAGGCTTTGCCCATCAGGTTATTCTATTTTTGCAAATATTCTTGATTTTCGAGACTATGGTGTACCTCATCATCGAGAAAGACTTATTACCATTGGTTGTCGAATTCCTAAGATTGCTTTGTGCTTCACAACTGAAAAGAATGTCTTTTCCAAAGAGTTAAGCCCCCTCCATCCGCCACCCACTCATGGAGGAAACAGGGACATGCCCTGGGTAAACTTACGAAGTGCAATTGGGCACTTACCTGAACTAGACGCTAAAACGAAGACTAACGACGAGAAGGATGCCTTACATTGTATTCCCAAATGGAATGATGAACAGTATTTCTGGATGAAATACACCCCGGAAGGGCAAACAGCTTTCGATAACATCGTTTGTTTTAAATGCAAAAAGAAAGTTGGAGACAAATTGGACCTATTCTGCGATTGCGGTGAAGTGCTTCCAAGACCGCAAATAAAAAAAGAAGCTAAGCACAGACTTATTAAAGGATTTAAATCCTCTTACCGAAGAATGAGGTGGGATATGCCAGGCAGTACTCTTACGATGAATAGTGGCGTAATCTCCAGTGATGTAAAGGGACACCCTGAGCAAAACCGAGTGTTGTCGCTAAGAGAAATCCTCATTCTTTCTACCCTTGATGATCCCTGCTGGAATCAAACTTATTCCTTCGATGGTATTAATTACGGAAGAATGGTAAAGGACCAATCGTTTTCAAGTAAACTCGTGCGAGAAGTTATTGGTGAGTCCATTCCTCCTTTGGTGATGAAGAAAATGGTGGAACATCTTTTACTTGTGGAAAAGATCTGAGACTGACTCTTTGTACTGACGATTTGTCGACCTTGTAAGCACGATTCCCTTTGGTGCATTNCTAAACTTTGCCGTTAGCAGAATAAAATTGCTGATATACATACTGAGATACCTTTACGGACTCTTCTCTAGCACACAAATCAGGATCATCGTTAGGCATTTTTCTTCCAGATATATGTTTTGATTTTACCAACTGACCAGTCTTCATCCAGAGCATCCTCATATTTACCTTTACACTTTGTACATCCATTCCATGACAAGAAGCACACTTTTGCAAACAAATGGTTTCTCCAGCAGGTTGAGAAAAAGCAAAAGTAGAGCATCCATATATCAATAACAAAAAAGCAAGAGTCTCTTCCATTCGGGACGGCAAGATCCTGGCGAGTGCTCCAGAAAAAGTTTTTCTAAAAGCGACTGATTATTCATTCATTAAATAATTATCAATACTACATTCTCTTAAAAGAGGTTGCATCAGCAAAAACAAGATTTGATTTCAGTGTAGGTTGATAGGAGTGCCAAAAGGAAGGGCATAATGAGCCTTTTGACTAGGAATACATATTCACTCTTAATTTTATACATAAAAGACAATCTATAAAAAAATGGCCCGTTCTCGGTAACCGAGAACGGGCCTAAAACCAAGAAAGCCTACCCCAAAACTTCCTTGGATAAGATGATTTAGGTGAATGTTTAAAAGTTGGTCAACTAGAGTTTACATTGGATTATTTAATCCTATGCATTCCTTTATCTAAGTAGTTGAAAAACAAGAAGAAAGCGTACCTTTAAAAAGAATAAAAAGTTATTCGCACGAATCCTTTATCCTTGTTAGCAAAGGCGTTCCCACAGCTCAGTTGCGATGAAGTTGGGGGAAAATGAATGAAATTAATACTCCTGCTTCTTCCTGCCGGGTTCCGGGATAGGGTAAATCCCATTGTTGTCGGCAAGCAAAGGGGATTCTGAATCAAGAGCCAACTTCTCTACTCCTGGGGCGAATGTGTGCTGTGAGTTGAGCATTTGATCATAGGTGACTTCCGTCCCAATGTGTGCAGCCATTCTTCCCATCGAAGTGACTACGCTGGCTTGCACGCCTCTCTCCACTTCATTGTGTGGCTTATCGTTTTTAATCGCATCCATTAGCTTTTCCCATTCATCCTGATAAGGATTGGTTTCCGTGGTGGGTCGCCCGCCTCCGTTACTCTGACCAAAAATCCAGGCAAGATCACTGTTCGATCCCATGCCGTTGTGGATTCTTGCCTGCGAGCGGTGTCCTCCGGGCCCGGAAATAAGGGCATAACCTTTTGTACCATGGGCATGGCTGGAAAACTCCTGGTGGCAACCGGCCATGTTTCTTCCATGAAAATAAAGCTTCGTCTCGTCTGGGAAGGTGTATTCAACCGTGTAGTTGTCAAAGTTTTGATCGATCTTATCTCCACGATAATGACGACCGCCTTGTGCTTGACATTTCACCGGCCACATCCCTTTCATCCAACAACATTCATCGATGTTGTGAATGAAGAAATCACTAAATGATCCTCCACTCAACCAGAGAAAACTATGGAATCTTTTGATCTGATACATCAATTCACTTTCACTGGTTGGTTTTTTGTCAGAAAAACAGGATGCGATCGGTCCCTGCATACGATAAGCTCGCATGTTGAGAATTTCTCCAAGATCCCCATCTTCAATTCTAGACTTTAATTCGAGCCTTGCCTGACTGTGGCGGCACATTAGCCCAACGCCCACTTTTAGATTTAGTTTTTTGGCTTCTTCGTTCAGTTCAAGCATTTTTCGGGATGAAAAACCATCTGGGGTTACGGGCTTTTCCATAAATACATTCAGACCCCGTTTGATCGCATATTGATAATGGACCCATCTGAAAGCACAGGGAGAGGTGAAAATGACAACATCTCCAGGATCAAGGACATCCATGGCTTTTTCATAGCCATCAAAACCAATGAATCTCCTTTCTTCAGGAACATCCACCTGATCCTTATGTTTATTGACCAGTCCGTTGTAGCTCCGTTCCATTTTGGTTTGAAAAACATCGGCCATGGCCACTAATTTGGTGGGTCCATTGGCTGCTGACACAGAAAGGGCATTACTGGCGGCCCCCGTCCCCCGTCCCCCGCATCCAACGAGTGCAATTTTTGTAATGTCCGAGCTTTGTCCGTGAACCATGGGAAGGGCAACTCCGGCGAGGGCACTTCCTGTTGCAATTTTACCTGAATTCGAAATGAAATTTCTTCGTGAAATAGGGGAGGGCAAAGTGTTGTTTTCTTTTTTCATAATTTTTGCTGGAAGATCAGACGAAGGAAAATTGTTTATAGGAAATGAATCTTTTGATTGAGATAGAAATTTTTGGTTAAATTGTACTCAGTGGAGCTTATTATATCTGTTACTTACCTTTAAAACAGTAAAGTTGGCTATTTGAACGGGTATATAATTTGCCGCGGATGGGACTAAGCGTTGCCCGAAAAATTTCATCTGAATTTGCAGTCAGGCTATTCACTGCAATCACATCAAGTTTTTCTTTTCTCGGGTGGATGACAAAGGTTTGACCACTCTCGTTTTGGATGAAGTAATGCTCTTTGGTGACCAAAGGTGATCCCGAAAATGCTCCTTTTATGCGGTCTACCCAGTTTATATTTCCACTTTTGGAATCGTAGCAGGTTATAACTCCGCTCATACTGGTTACCAATACAAGATTCTTCATCATTGCGGGTGAAGGAAGGTCACGGCCACCGTTTCTGCGTGCATGCCACCTAAGATGACTCTTGGTCACATCTCCTTTTCCGGACGGATCGACAGCATATAAATCACCCGGTTTTCCGTTCACTACATAAACTAATCCATTACCAAAAAAAGGTATGGGTGATCCCCGACCGTTAAAACCTTTGCAAAACCAGATTTCCCTGCCATCCGCCGGACTGTATCCGCGGACTCCATATTCTCCATTAAGGACAATTTGCGACTTTTCATTGGTATCTATGAAAATAGGCGTACTCCATCCACCTCTAGGTTTTTCAACTCGGGGAGTGTCCCAGATGATCTTTCCAGTTTCCAAACTGATAGCTAAAAGCCGGGAGGGCCCCATTGAATCGCAATTTTGATAAACAATGCCGTTTCGAATCAATGGGGAAGCTGCCGCACCCCAGTTTCCCGGGAAGTCGCCGATCGAAAGTTCCCAAATCTTGTTTCCATTTAAATCAAAACAATGCATGCCTGCCGGGCCAAAAAAAGCAACTACCCGGTTATCAGAAGTTGCTGGTGTAGGAGTTCCCCATCCATTCATTCGATGACTGCTCTCGCCCCCTGAGTATCGTATAGTTCTTTCCCATAGTAAGGCGGGTTTGTCGGCATCAATGCAGAGAAGTTGCCGGACCGATCCTTCTTTTTGGCTGGTAGTTAGAAAAATTTTGTTTCCGGCTTCAACTAGGGACGACTGTCCTTCGCCGGGCAATTTATATTTCCAAAGGATTGATTGTGGACTCCACTTGCTGGGCATATTTTGCATGGTGATACCCATGCCAGTGGGACCGCGAAATGACCTCCATTCTTCCGCGGAAAGTGTAAGTGTAAGCAAAAAGCTAAAGCATAAAAAAAGGAATTTAATCATACCCTATTCAAATCATTGTTTTGATTCTCGGAAAGCCTCTTTTTACTCAATCCTGAAAATCTTTTTTGTATCTTATAAAAGAATAGCCAGATTATTTTCAGTGATTTGCGATCTACGATCTATTTTTTGCTTTCTTGAGGAGCCACACCTCCGATCTAGAAGTTCAAAAGAAGAAAAACAATAGCGACCCGCAAATGCACCCTCTTGTTATACTATTTTGCTATGGAAGGCTATTTAAGAAGCGAAAGATACATGCTTCTGCCTTTTCCAGTTCCTTAATGGCAACCCATTCATCTAGAGCATGGGCTTGAGCAATATTTCCGGGTCCATAAACGAGGGCAGGGGTTCCACCCATTGCAATGGGGGCTGCATCTGTAAAATAGGGAACTCCAACCGTTTTACGACGATTGGCTGCTTTGAGAAATGCCTGCACGGCAGGTAGGTTTTGATTTGTATCCAAAGGGGGACAGGGGACAGACCTGCTTACCGAAAATTCGGGTATATTTACTTTGTGAAGCCGAAGTAGTTTTTTAATTTCAGCTTCAACCATTAGGTCTGTTTCCCCTGGCAGAGTTCTTCGGTCAATGTCTATTTCGCAAGTTTCCGGAACTACATTTGGCTGAATGCCTCCCTGAATTTTGCCTATATTTACAGTCGGATGGCCAAGTAAGGGATGCGTTTTTCTTTTAAGAAAATCCTGATAGGCCCTGGAGATCAATCTGACTACGGGGGTCATCTTTTCAATTGCATTGACTCCGTATTGAGGAGTGGATCCATGGGCAGCTTTACCCTTGGTTTTGAGGCGGATCCAAAGGTTTCCTTTGTGAGCTGAAACCACTTGCAAGCTAGTCGGTTCTCCAGCAATTGCCAAATCGGCAGGAGGTCCTTTTTGAGACAGCTTGCGCGATCCTGCTTGAGAGAATTCTTCATCGACTAGGCCAATAAAGAGAATCTCGGTATTTTGGGGAATCGTTCCATTTTGGGCAATTTTCAGAAATGCGTGGAAAAAGGCTGTCATGGAGCCCTTGGTGTCACAGGCACCTCGTCCGTAAATTCGCCCCTTTTTTCTTTTAGGCTTAAACGAAGTTTTCGGGGCTGGGACCACATCCATGTGTGGAGCAAGAATAATTCTTGATCTTACCTTACCTCTTGGTCTGATGGAAAGCAGGAGGTTATCCCTTCCGGGTAGAACTTTCATTCTCTTGGATGAGATTCCAACTTGAGCGGCACGGCTTTCCAAATAGGCAGCTATTTTCTCTTCACCGGTTAGTGTTTGATCATCACATTTCAGAGATGGGTTGATGCTAGGGAGTTCAATTAACTCACAAAGAGTGCGCTCAAGATCTGTCAGGTTGACCATAAGAAGTATCATTCACTATTAAAAGCGCTTCTCAACGCAGAACCTTGACATAAGAAACTGTGAATACTTACTGATCTGTTAGAGCTCTTTAACTTTAATATTTCTGAAATCAATGGCCATATTTCGGTTGCCATGCAGTTGGATACCAATAGGCCCTTTTTCTTTTGCCGAGGATGATTTATAGTTCATTACCTCTTCCCCTTGGAGCCATACGGTGTACTTTGGACCGATAGCCCGGATTTTTACTAGATTCCATTCTTTTGCTTTAAGGAGTTTTTGGATATTTTTTGCCTCAACTGGATATCCTTTTCCTGGTATATAGGGCGAGCAGGTCATATCTCTTTTAAGTGATCCTGATATTCCAATCTGAATTTGGTCAGTGTTTCTTAGGTGAATGCCAGAGTCAATGGTTCCGTCGATGAAGCGGAATCCAAGTTCCATTTCAAAGTTCTTATATTCTTTTTCAGTCCATAAAACGGAACCTTTCTTTTTGGGNCCGCTCCTGATNTCGAGGANNTNATTAATGNCATNGTACCAACCANNTTTNTCATTNCCTTGAGGNACCTTCCANCCGTTTAAATTTTCGCCNTTGAAAATAGTGTTNGNAGNATTTGAATTNTTACCTTGNAGGGTANAAANTGAAAGGAANAAANCGGGNAANATATATTTGNTCATAANANNTAGTANTTTAATTNAAACGATATAANGAATTTTTGGTTCTTACTANAAGAGAGTCACCATTNACNGCAGGAGANGCCATACATCCATNGGNTAGNTTATTATGTGCTAANATAGAAAGACCNTCTTTNTGTGCCTTNAAAACGATACAGTCACCTTCACTTGAAAAGGAATAGATTCTTCCGCTTGCGTGGATGGGAGAGGAGGNGCACTGGCCTTTCACGCCCAACCGTTCAGCCCAATGGATCTCGCCCGTGAGAGGGTCTGAGCAGGAAGCCACACCTTCGTCGGAAATCATAAAGAGCAAGCCGTTGAGGAGAAGTGGAGAAGATTTTTTTGGAACCACTTTTCGTCGAGACCAAGTGACATGAGTTTTGTCCACATCGCCATTCCCTCCTGGTCTTATTGCAGTCATCGATCCCATTCCACAGAATACATAAACATGACCGTGTCGATAGATTGGTCGGGAGGAAGAGTTCATTCCTCCTGTTCGTGCGGTCCAAAACAATTCTCCGGTAAATGGACTTCTCGATTCGGTGGCCACAGCACCCGGACTTATAAGTTCCTGTCGCCCATTGTGCGAAATAACGCTTGGGGTGCAGTAGGCTTTTTTACGGTCACCATTGTCAGTTTTAAAATCATACTCTCTCTCCTTCTTCCAAATAGTTCTGCCTGTTTTTTGATCCATGCAGACGATGTACTGTAAGTCGTGTCCGTCAAAATGTATGATCAGGTTTTGCAGATGTGTTATTGGAGAAGCCGCCGCACCCCGGTAATGGTCGCATTTGAAATCCCGACGCTCCCAAATTTTTATTCCACTTTTTGCGTCGAGTGCGGCTGTTCCATGTGATCCGAAATGAACAAATACCATATTTCCGTCTATCACAGGAGTGGGTGTAGCATAGCTGTTCATAGGATGACAGAATTGCGGTTCTTTGTTCTCAAAGACTAAAATTTTTTTTATCTGCTTGCCAGTCTTCCAGTCCAATTGAATAGCCCACATTTTGTATCCGTCCTCCTCGGCGTTTGTAATCCAGACTTTTCCATCTTTTACAACTGGGGAGGACCATGATTTTCCCGTTATGGAGGTTTTCCATGTGAGGTTTTTAGTTTCCGAAAATTGGACTGGCAGTTGAGAATTTTGAGCATCCCCGTCTCCATTTGGACCGCGAAATTGATTCCAATAAGTTGGCTTAGCCTGGATTAAGGCTAAGGAGGGCAAGAGGAGGAAGATTAAGCGCATGACTAGATATTCTGGTTTACTTTAATTGTGCCAACCCTCGGTCGGCTGATTCACCAAGGTAAGCATCTTGTTTTTCAGAATGCGATTTTTTAATTTTAATATAAATGGCCTTGGCTTCATTACTTTGTCCATTACTTGCAAGTTTTTCAGCTAGTTCAAAACAATAAGCTGTAGCTTTAGTACGCCCCCAGCCTTTTTCTTTAAGTGATTGGGAAAGCATCAACCCGGCATCCTTTCCCGAGGAAATTCGCATTAGACCCCAGATTCCGGCAAGTCGTATCTCCAAATCAGTATCTTGAATTGCGGAAAGGAAGAATTGTCGAGATTTTTTGTCTTGGAGTACACCGAGCCCTTGCAGAATTGTGATTCGTGGTGCACCTTTTGCTAAAGGATAAGCCTTACGGAAATGCTCTATGGTTGCCTGCCCAATTGCTTCCAACGCTTGTGCTGAGTATTCATAGAGATGTTCCTCGGAATCATTTAAGAAATGAGCAATAGCCTCTGCCTCTCTGGCCCCTCCACAAATTTGTAGTTGGCGAATGACGAACCCTTTAACAGCCTTAGGGCGGTCGTCGTTCAGAGTACTTGCGAGTGCTGAGGCAAAAGAATTTCGCTCCTTTTCCTTGCCGGTTCCTCCTACTCGAATGGCAGTGGCGTGAATCGCGTGTCTAGGGCGGATGTCGTCGCCGTTTCCTGGTTCGAGAACGAGGTCAATTATTTCACGGGTAATATTCCTTCCTCCAGAGATAATCTGTTTCACTGCCCGTTCGCAGGCTTCTTTGTCGATATGGCGAAGAATTTTTCCATCGGGTTGGGGAAAGGCGTTAAGTATTTCCTTGGTATTCATCTTAAGTATTTATGGGATATTAGATTCGCCAAGGGGCACTCATGGGAGGATTGAGAAAACGGTTGGCCTCGTTGTCATTGATAAAGACTTCTTTGTCAGGGTCGTACTTTAATTTCCTACCCAGACGAATAGCAAGGTTTGCTAAGTGGAGAATACAGGCAGCTCGGTGTGCCGCTTCTGGATGACCACCTGCCTGTTTGCGTTGCTTGACCGCTTCCCCAAATGACAATAGAGGCTTGGGGTCTGGCATTGATTTGATTTTGTCTTGATCATCCTTGGACAGGTCATCCATAGAAATATCCCGGACAGGATGGCGGTCGTAGGATGGGCCCCACTCTCCGCTTTCCATAACGAATTTGAATCCATCGGCATATTTAAGTTCTACCCAAGCCCACATTCCCGTGACCTCTGGATGGGATGGTGGGGCAAATGGAGTTATTTCAACTGGACTGGTGTGATCCTTGGCATAGGTCCATTGTTCAGGGTCGAAGTGGTGTTGCCCCATGTCACACATCCCTCCACCTTCGTAGTCCCAATATCCACGATGGGTACCGCCCGTTCGTCTACTTTCATATGGTTTCCATGGGGAGGGGCCGCAGTAAAGGTCCCAATCCAACGCATCGGGTATAGTTTGTGGTCCAATTCCTGGTGTACCACTCCACTGTTTTAC
>NHCX01000114.1 GCA_002168015.1 Verrucomicrobia bacterium TMED44 | reverse complement strand
CAACTGAATACCCATTCGGATAATTTAATCTCCACAATTCTTTTCCGTCTAAAGAATATGAGTAAACAAAATCACTCGCAGGACTTATAATTTGTATACTTCCATTGAATGGAACGACTAATGGCGTGCAGAATGAAAAGGTTTTTTTGGAACCTCGTATCCTAGGTGCCTGCCATAAAATATCACCTGTAAGTTTATTGATAGCATACAAGCAGGGATCACTCGCACCGTCTGCACTAAACAAAACTTGTTTACCATAAACAACAGGTGAACAACCACTGCCGTGAACAGGGCTATACTTAAACACTTTTTTCCACTTTAGCTCACCTTTCTGATTCAAGCAAGCTGTTCCAAGATTACCAAAGTGTACAAAGATAGAATCGCCATCGAAAAAGGGGGTTGGGCTAGCATAACTATTCTTTCGATGAATTCGGGGTAATTCCGAGTAAGAGAAAAGTTCATTCCGCCAAATAATCTTTCCATTTTCAGAATCTAAACATAAAGCTTCAAGAATAATGGAATCCCCACTTCCATTAGATCGGGCATTGGTTACCACTACTTCACCACTTACTAAGATAGGAGAGGACCATGCTTTCCCATCAATTGCGGTTCGCCATTTGATATTTTTCGAATGCTGTGACCAAGATTGCGGAAGGGCGGCGTTGCTATGTCCTTGTCCAGAACTACCTCGAAACTGATTCCATTCACCTTGAGCACAAATAGAGAAGACGAATACCAAGAAATATAAAATAGGAAGTAATTTTTGCATAAATAAATGGTCTATAATTATTTCCTAATGTCCAAAAGAATATTCCCTAGTAAAATAAAAAAAGAAGGGCACGCCACCAAGCGTGCCCTTCCCTAAATTTGATAAAGTTCGGAAGAACTTACATCATTCCATGATCATGGTCATGTCCACCAGGAGCAGGTTTCTCCTCCTCTGGAATGTCGGTAATCATGCAATCAGTGGTCAGTAGAAGACCAGCAACTGAACCTGCATTTTGAAGTGCAGTACGAGTTACTTTAGTTGGGTCAACAACACCTGCTTTAATCAAGTCTTCGTGGGTATCTGTAGCCACATTGTAGCCCATTGTGCTCTTGGATTTAAGAACTTGTTGAACTACCAATGAACCTTCCACTCCTGCATTATCACATAGTTTGCGAAGTGGTGACTCGATAGCGCGTCTGACGATGGAAGCACCAATAGCTTCGTCACCTTCAAGGTTGGTGGCTGCTTTCTCGACTGCATTTGCAGCACGAAGCAAAGCAACACCACCACCGGGAAGAATTCCTTCTTCAACAGCAGCACGGGTTGCATGCAAAGCATCTTCAACACGAGCTTTCTTTTCCTTCATCTCTGGTTCCGAAACAGCACCTACATTAATCACGGCAACACCACCTGCTAGTTTAGCCAAGCGCTCTTGCAACTTCTCACGATCATAGTCAGAAGTAGTTTCTTCAATTTGACGACGGATTTGCTTTACGCGACCTTGAATATCTGAGGCTTTTCCTGAACCTTCAACAATAACAGTATTTTCCTTATCAACTGAAATCCTCTTTGCTTTTCCGAGGTCGGCAAGTTGGATGTTTTCAAGTTTAATACCGAGATCTTCAGTGATACAACGAGCACCCGTTAGTATCGCGATATCGCGAAGCATTTCCTTGCGTCGGTCACCAAAACCTGGAGCTTTTACCGCACATGCATTTAATGTTCCCCGAAGTTTGTTAACAACCAAAGCAGCTAACGCTTCACCTTCCACATCTTCAGCAATGATAAGGAGAGGTTTACCTTGTTTGGAAACAATTTGGAGAAGGGGTAAGAGGTCATTTAATGCTGTAATTTTTTTCTCATGAATGAGAACAAAGCAGTCATCGAGAATAGACTCCATGGTATCATTGTTCGTGCAGAAATAGGGGCTAAGGTAGCCCTTATCGAATTGCATACCTTCAACTACATCAAGAGTAGTTTCGATGCTTTTCGCTTCTTCAACGGTAATCGTACCATCCTTTCCTACTTTATCCATTGCATCAGCAATGATTTCACCAATCTCGTCATCCCAATTGGCTGAAACAGTAGCAACTTGGCGAACTTCTTCACGGTCTGAAACCTTTTTACTGTCGCGAAGTAATTTCGCAACACCAGCTTCGACTGCTTTATCGATTCCTCGCTTCAGGTAAACTGGATTTGCTCCAGCAGCGACATTCTTTAAACCTTCACGATACACACTAGCAGCTAATACCGTAGCGGTAGTAGTTCCGTCACCGGCAAGGTCAGAAGTCTTAGAGGCAACTTCACGTACCATTTGAGCTCCCATATTTTCATAGGGATCTTGTAAGTCGATTTCCTTAGCTACTGTAACACCATCCTTGGTGACTGTAGGGGAACCGAACTTTTTGTCGATCAACACGTTTCTACCCTTAGGTCCAAGGGTTACACTTACTGCATCAGAGAGAGTTGTTACTCCCTTGAGCACTTTCTTGCGGGCTGCTTCGTCGAATAATATTTGCTTAGCCATAATTTTAATTCTTGGTTGTTAAAAAATCGTTGATGGACAACTTATCCGACTACGCCGAGGATATCATCCTCACGAACGAGTTGGTACTCAACATCATCGAGTTTGACTTCAGTGCCACCATATTTACTGATCAGAACCTTATCTCCCTTCTTGACTTGGAAAGGGATGACATTTCCATCATCATCTTTCTTTCCTGTTCCAAGAGCAACGACTTCGGCTTCTTGTGGCTTTTCCTTAGCGGAATCGGGAATAATGATCCCACCCTTAACTTGCTCATCTTCGTCGACTTGCTTGATAAGGACACGATCTCCCAATGGAGTTATCTTTACTTTACTCATTTTCCTTTTTTTGGGTTTGGTTTGATATGTGAGGTTAGGTGCGTGCGAAATCAAAAATTGATAACGAACGCGAAAAATTAATCTTTCTTTTCAGGATCATCGACCACTTCAAAGTCTGCATCTACAATGTCTTCTTCTTTACTTTTAGAATTGTCTTTATCGCTGGCTGATGAATCAGTGGGTTGAGGGTCGGGTGGCACTTCACTTCCAGCACCTGCAGCACCTGCATGTTTCATCGCTTCTTGGCCAAGTTGCTCGAAGGTTTTCTGCAGGGAGTCTTTAGCTTCTTTCAATTCAGAAAGAGAAGAGTCTGAATTCTCGAGTACTTTCTTGGAATCAGACAAAATATTATCAATGGATTCTTTGAGATCCTTAGGTGCTTTGTCACCTAGTTCAGAAAGTTGTTTCTCACATTGATAAACCATCGAATCCAACTCATTTCTTATTTGAACTTGATCTTTCTTTTCCTTGTCGGAGTCAGCAAACTTCTCTGCTTCTTTGCGAAGACGATCAACTTCATCCTCATCCATACTCGAAGAACCCGAGATAGTAATTTTTTGGTCTTTGCCTGTATCTTTGTCTTTTGCAGTGACATTAAGAATACCATTGGCATCAATATCAAAAGTAACTTCAACCTGAGGGGTGCCTCGAGGTGCCGGACGAATCCCATCAAGTTTGAAATCTCCGAGTTTTTTATTGTCATTTGACATCGTCCTTTCACCTTGAAGAACAACTATATCAACTGCTGGTTGGTTATCAGTCGCAGTTGAGAAAACCTGAGATTTCTTGGTTGGGATAGTGGTATTTCTCTCGATCATGGGAGTCGATACTCCACCCGCTGTCTCAATACCCAAGGTTAATGGAGTTACATCAAGAAGAAGAACATCATTTACATCTCCCTGTAAAACCGCTCCCTGGATGGCAGCACCAATCGCAACCACCTCATCCGGATTAACTCCTTGATGGGGGTCTTTCCCTCCGAGTTCTTTAGCTAGCTCCACAATCTTAGGACTGCGGGTCATACCTCCAACCAACACCAAATTGCTTACCTCACCAACATTTAAGCCTGAATCCTTGAGGCAAGCTTCAAAAGGAGCCTTGGTGCGTGAGTAAAGATCATCACAGATTTGCTCGAGCTTTGATCGGGTCAATGATACATTTAAGTGCTTAGGACCTGATGAATCTGCAGTAATAAAAGGAAGATTGATATCAGTTGACTGGGAAGAAGATAGGGCCATTTTGGCTTTTTCAGCTTCTTCTTTCAAACGCTGCATAGCCATGGCATCACCGGTCAAGTCAATACCTTGGTCACTTTTAAATTCGTCGATCAACCAATTGATAATATTTTGATCCCAATTATCACCACCAAGTTGAGTATCACCATTGGTTGCTTTCACTTCGAAGACGCCTTCGGCAATTTCTAAAACACTGATGTCAAACGTACCGCCACCGAGATCATAAACTGCAATAGTCTCTTCCCCTTTTTTGTCTAAGCCATAAGCTAAGGATGCTGCGGTAGGTTCATTTATGATCCGAAGAACCTCCAAACCAGCAATAGCCCCTGCATCCTTGGTGGCACGCCGCTGATCATCATTAAAATATGCTGGAACTGTAATCACAGCTTGAGTAACAGGTTCTCCTAAGTAAGATTCAGCATCAGCCTTTAGTTTAGATAGAACCATCGAAGCAATCTGTTCAGGCATGAAAGTTTCAGCTTTGCCGTCGATATCACATTCGAACACAGCAGCTCCATTTTTGCCTTCAACAACCTTGAAAGGATGAGTAGATATTTCATCTTTTACCTCAGAAAATTTCCTCCCGATTAATCTTTTGGCAGAATATATAGTGTTTGCGGGGTTGGTGACCGCTTGTCGTTTTGCCGAGTGCCCGACGAGTCTTTCGCCATCCTTGCCGAACGCGACGATCGATGGGGTTGTGCGGTTGCCTTCTGAGTTAGGAATCACTTTGGGCTCACCCGCTTCCATTACTGCCATGCACGAGTTACTCGTACCTAGATCAATACCAATTATTTTACTCACGAACATCTGGTTGCAACTTATATGCCCATCTTAAATTAAAACATAAAAACATGATTACTAATTACTTACAGAAAAAGAAGTCTTTTAAGGCTTAAAAATAGAGGCCTACAGTGTGCCACATAGGCACAGCATGTCACACAGTGAGACGCTTAGATGTGTCATTTGCCATCAGCAGGAGATCCTGTATCGATTTCATCTAAAATCTCCATTACACGATTTCCTCTTTCAATTCCATAATCGCGAACAAAGTGAAGTTTAGGGGAATATTTAAGAATTACATTTTTGCTGACCATCTTACTTATTTCACCAGCGTGTTTTCTAAAAAACTGCAAAGCTTCCCGAGCGTCCGACTCTTCTCCTATTACAGAATATGCCACCGAAGCATTACGTAAGTCTGCGGCAGTTTCTACAGAAGTAATAGTCCACCTAACAGTCTCACTTCTGTAGCGGGTTCCCAAGTAAGTAGCGATTTCACGCATGAGAAGCTCATTTACCCGAGCGATTCGGAGACTCATTATTGGTTTTAAAGGGTGGGTCGAGTCTTATCCAACTCAAAAGACTCAATCACATCACCTTCTTCATAACGATCAAAACCGGCAAGCCGTATACCGCACTCAAACCCTGCTTTGACTTCAGTGACATCATCTTTAAACCTCTTGAGTGTATCAATTTTCCCTTCAGCAAGAATTTCGTTCCCTCGTAACAGGCGTGCACCACGATTACGAGTAATTGCCCCCTCCATCACCATTGAACCCGCTACTGTCCTACCCTTACTCAAACGAAATACCTGACGAACCTCAGCACGCCCGGATTTTTTCTCGATAATCTCGGGTTCCAAAAGATCAGCCATTTTATCTTTCACTAAATCTATGATTTCATAAATTATTTTGTTTTGAAATACCTGCACATCTTGGTGCTTTGCCTCACCCATAACTCCGTTGTCGAGCTTAACATTAAATCCGAGAATATCAGCACCCGAGGTTTTCGCCATTTGCACATCATTTTTGGTTACAGGACCAATATCTCCTTGCAGAATTTCCAAAATAACCTTGTCACTATCGATCATTCCAAGAGAATCCTGCAATGCTTCCAAAGAACCTCGCACATCAGCTTTCAGAATGACTTTGTAGGTAGTTGCTTTGCTCTTGGAAATTGCGGCAAAAAGAGCATCCACACCAGAAGTATCAGTCTCCTCACTTGGTTCCTCTTCAGGCAATGATTCAACCTGCTTGTTGAGTTGCATATAATCCTCAACTCCACGACGAGCTTCCCTTTCATTTTTACAACGCTTGAAAACAGCACCTGCATCGGGTACACCAGACCAACCTAAAATGTTAACTGGTGTACTTGGCGGAGCAAGTTTAACCTGATTTCCCTGGTCATCAATCAATGCCTTCACTTTGCAGTAAACTTCTCCTGAATGAATAACATCTCCGACCTTTAAAGTACCTTTTTGAACGATAACAGTGGCAGTTGGCCCTCGACCTACTTCCTGTCTAGCCTCAATCACCACGCCCTCTGAAACAGCGTCAGGGTTTGCTTTAAGCTCCATTACTTCTGCTTGTAAAAGAATCATATCAAGCAATTCGTCCACATTATCTCCGTTAATTGCGGAAATAGGAACAGTGACGATATCTCCTCCCCAGTCTTCCGGCGGAATGGAACGCTCCTGCATCTGAGTCTTCACTTTTTCTGCATCTGCACCCTTGGTATCCATCTTATTGATGGCAACGAGCATCGCACTCTGAGATCGTTGGGCAAATTTAAGTGCTTCGTCTGTTTGTGGCATAAAACCATCGTCAGCAGCGACTACCAAAACTGAAACATCCGTTAAATTTGCTCCGCGCTCGCGAATTTTAGAAAAAGCCGCATGCCCGGGGGTGTCTAAAAAAGTTATTTTTTGATCGCCATGAGTAATCTGATACGCCCCAACATGCTGAGTAATTCCCCCCGCCTCTCCGGCAACTACATTAGCTTTACGAATCGTATCTAGGAGCGTGGTTTTACCGTGGTCTACATGGCCAAGGATACAAACAACCGGAGGACGAAATTGAAGAAGACTCTCGTCATCTTCATCAATCTTCTCTTTCTCGACTTTAGGTTGGTCGGCTTTTTCACCACGATGTTTAATTTCAAGATCAAAACCTTTGACCTTAGAAATTTTCCTCGCCACATCCTCATCAATTGTTTGATTCATGGATGCGAAAATCCCCATCTCCATAAGTTCTGAGATCAATTGAAATGGTTTAAGTCCGAGAAGAACAGCAAAATCCCTAACCACAATTGGTGGCTTAACCATGATCAGATTACCTTCAACGACACCATCCTGTTCAGTACTTTGCGATTCACTCTTTTCAGAAGTAGGCGGAGGCGGTACGGTAGGTTTNCCAGCAGAAACTGGAGGAGGCGGAGCCGTGGCTTTGCTTACCGGAGGTGGGGGTGCCATGGTCGGACCAGCAGTATCTGCACTTACACTATTTTCTTCAGGTTTAATATTTTCCGCGATGGGGACAGGTTCCTCGCTTTCCTTTTTAGCAAGTTCGGCTTCCTCTTTTTCTTTTTTCTCTCTTTCTAAATCACTTTTACTCTTAACCAAAGGAATTTTAGAGGCTACAGATTTTTCGGTCCCATCCGTATTTTGAACAACCGCAGCCGTATCAGTTGATTCTTCAATCACATCATCGGTTTTAAATTCATCTACGAGAGATTCTGCGGTGATGTTATCAATGGTAGAGGAAGCACTCTTTAATTCATACCCACGATCAGCCAAAATCTCGAGGACTTCTTTACTGGTTTTTTTAATTTCCTTCGCTAATGCGTGGATTCTTACACTCATGAATTAAATTTTCTTAAATATACGGTTATTAAATCAACAAGATTTACTCACCTGAAGAAACATCAGCAGATACTTTGGCTAAAACATCTTCAGCAACAGGTTGCTCAAAACCAAGTCCAACCAAATCTTCAGAAGTTACTCCTTCAAAAGCCTCGGGACTAACCAAACCAAATGCAACAAGTCGGTCTGCGACTTCGAATTCAATTCCAACAGAAGTAAGGGCTTCGGCAGCTTTCGTCTTTCTTTCATCAAAGCCTACCTCCTTAACTTCAACTTTTCCGATATCCAACTTCCATCCAAGTAGTCTTGAAGTCAACCTTGCATTAATTCCTTTTCTTCC
Source organism: Verrucomicrobia bacterium TMED44 (assembly GCA_002168015.1). Classification (GTDB taxonomy): domain Bacteria; phylum Verrucomicrobiota; class Verrucomicrobiia; order Opitutales; family Seribacteraceae; genus Seribacter. The sequence continues at coordinate 3,543 of NHCX01000114.1, read as the reverse complement.
AATGGCGACTGATAAATCATCTTCGACCACTTCAAAATACATTCTTCTTTTATCCCGGTCTAAATTTACATTTTGAGGAACAGCTGGTTTAAGTGCCTCGGCCAATTGCTCAATAGGATCTTCATACCAACGGACGATATCAACTTTTTCACCGTTCATTTCTCGCACAATGCTCTTAACCCGGGAACCCCTTGCACCCACACATGCCCCCACAGGATCAACTTTGGCATCGGTACTTTTCACACAAACCTTCGTACGATAACCGGGCTCCCTCGCCATCGCTGCCAATGAAACAGTCCCATCGGCTATTTCAGCCACTTCCATCTCAAAAAGTTTACGGACAAAATTCAGGCTAGAACGACTAAGAATAAGCTCTGGGCCTCTTCCTTGTTGCTCTAATTTATGAAGCAAGCAGCGAATTCGTTCACCCGGAACCCAGTCTTCTCCTGGAACACGTTCTCGCCAGGGTAAAAGAGCTTCGGCTTTACCCACCTCAACTACGAGATCTCCCCTTTCTTTTCGGCGAACAATCCCCGTCACCAAGCCTCCGACTTGATCTCTAAACTCATCATAAATATGCTCTTTTTCAAACTGTCGGAGCCTTTGCTTGATTGCTTGTTCCGCAGTTCTTGCAGCAATCCTTCCTAAATATGCCGGATCAAGTTCACGCTCTACAGTATCCCCTACCTGTGGGCTTTCAGCATAAAGACGAGCTTTATCAATATGAATTTCACTCGCCGTATCGGAGACAGACTCCACAACCTCCAAAAGGGTCCATGCCTGCATGGCTCCAGACTTGGGGTTGATCTCAACGCGGATTTCACCCTGTTTATTTACACCTCTCTCTGCGGCTGCTTTTACGGCACCTTCTATGGTAGAGATCATGTCATCACGACTGATGCCCTTTTCTTTTTCCATGTACTCGAGAACTGCGAGAATTTCGCTACTCATAATATTGGCTGGTTTGGGTTATCGGGAATTTCGGGAATAAAAAAGGCGAGCAATGCCCGCCCCTTTTGGATTAGACTGTAAATTATCTCCCTTTCATAAGTTTTTTCCATAAAATTGTCAACGAATACCTAAGTCCCTCTGAGTTAATCGCTTTTCAGCATTGCAGAGGACACAGAATCGCTTATGAATGCTGTTCCTTCATGAATACTCTACGATTCACCAATTTACCTGGAGATGGCATTGGACCTGAGGTTATGTCGGTTACCCTTGAGGTACTCGAAAGCCTTGGAAATCAAACTGGATTTTCTATCGAAACCTCCGCACATGATGTGGGCGGAATTGGTATCGATAATCACGGAACTGCCCTCCCGGAATCAACTTTAAATGCATGTCAAAACTCGGATGCGATTCTTTTCGGCTCAGTGGGTGGACCAAAATGGGAAAATTTGCCTCCTCAAGAACAGCCCGAAAGGGCAGCATTGCTCCCTATTCGCAAAGCATTTGAACTATTTGCAAATCTCAGACCAGGNAATCTTTATCCGGAACTGGCTGACTTGTCNCCTTTGCGACCTTCGACCGTCTCCAGTGGAATTGATGTCCTTTGTGTGCGAGAGTTGACTGGGGGAATTTACTTCGGGCAACCCAAGTGCACAAAAAACATCGAAAATGGAGAAGAGCAAGCCCTTGATACTATGATTTATAAAACCAGCGAAATCGAGAGAATAACCGAAATCGCTGCAAAGGCTGCGGCTCTGCGTCAAAAAAAGATTTGTTCGGTCGATAAAGCTAATGTTCTGGAAACCTCCGTACTTTGGAGAAAAGTGGTCACAGCATGTGTTGAGCGAATTGATCCAACAATCGAGCTGACTCATATGTATGTTGACAATGCAGCCATGCAACTTGTCAGGAACCCGAATCAATTCGATGTCATGGTAACTGAAAATATGTTTGGCGACATCTTGTCTGATGAGTTGGCTGTTATATGTGGCTCGCTTGGAATGCTTGCTTCGGCCAGCTTAGGGACTGGAAAAAACGCTCTGGGTCATCCTTTCGGTTTATATGAACCTGCTGGAGGGACTGCCCCTGACATCGCTGGGAAGAATTTAGCCAATCCATGTGCACAGGTTTTAAGTGCAGCACTCATGTTAAGGTATAGTTTTGGAATGGAAGATGCGGCATCCGCGATTGAAGATGCAGTGAAACAAACGATTCGAGACGGATTTCGTACCGGAGATATCTGCCAAGACTCATCATCTATCGGCACAAAAGAAATGGGGCAGGCAATTATTGAGCGTCTACCCTCTTGAAACTTCGTAAGCTTTCGAGATGAGATCAATGGAAATACGCCAGTCTTTCTTGGACTTCTTCCTAAATAAGAAGCATGAAATAGTAACCTCAGCCCCACTTCTACCCGAGTCTCCAAATTTGCTTTTCACAAACGCAGGAATGAACCAGTTTGTACCCTTTTTTTTAGGCGATCAACAAGCCCCATTTCCCCGAGCCTCAGATACCCAGAAATGTATACGTGCAGGTGGTAAGCACAACGACTTAGAAGATGTAGGGTTTGATACCTACCACCACACCTTTTTCGAAATGCTGGGAAACTGGTCTTTTGGCGACTACTTTAAGAAAGAAGCAATCGAGTGGAGTTGGGAATTATTGACCGAAGTTTGGAAATTCCCCCCCGAACGACTTTATGCGACGGTTTACAAACCCGGCGAAGGCGAACCCGCTAATTTTGACCAGGAGGCTCACGACATATGGACTAGGATTTTTGAAAAAGCCGGACTCGACCCAAAAATTCATTTGGTCAACGGGGACAAGAAAGATAATTTTTGGATGATGGGAGAAACTGGTCCCTGTGGTCCCTGCAGTGAACTCCATATTGACCTCACTCCTGAAGGCAATTCCCAAGGTAGCTTAGTCAATGCCGACTCCCACCTGTGTATCGAAATATGGAATCTCGTTTTCATCCAGTTCAATGCGGACCGCGAGGGAAACTTCACCCCACTTGCCGCTCAGCATGTGGATACCGGGATGGGATTTGAACGCGTCGCCGCGGTGATACAGTCCACCAATGGATTTACCGATTTTTCTCGCCCCACTTCGAATTACGACACCGATGTATTTTCTCCGATTTTTGAAAAAGTACAAGAATTATCAGGAAAATCATATCAATCCACCCTTCCACCTGATGGCAAAACGACCAATGACCAGGAAGAAATAGATATTGCCTTTCGTGTCATCGGAGATCATCTCCGGGCACTCTGCTTCTCAATAGCCGACGGCATTTTACCGGGTAATGGAGATCGAAATTATGTACTTCGTCGCATCCTTCGTCGAGGAATACGCTATGGACGGACCCTTGGATTCGAGAAGCCATTCTTTCATTTGTTGGCCCCTACCCTTATTCAACAAATGGGCGATTTCTTTCCCGAGCTTAAAAAGCGGAAAGAATTAATCATTAAAACCCTGCTCTCAGAAGAGAATTCATTTAACAAGACTCTCGATCGTGGAATTGATTTATTTACACGAGAAGTGAGCGATTTAAAAACCGGTGAACAGTTGAGTGGATCTTTTGCATTTAAACTC
>NHCX01000113.1 GCA_002168015.1 Verrucomicrobia bacterium TMED44 | reverse complement strand
TTCAGAACCTTCACCTTTTGCTCCCTTACCCGCTCTTCCATGATGCGGTTATCTTACATATTTAACTTCCTAGCCTTAGGAGGCTCTCTTGCTGGTATATGGCAAATTTCATCAATGGTTTCCCTGTATGAAGAACAAAAGGAGATTATTGCTCGCACCTTGGAAGAAAAAAATTCCTTAGTTGCTCAGAGAGAAGAACTTAATAAAGAGCATGCTGCACGTTACAGTCGAGAAAGAGCCAAAAATCAAAAGCTAGAGAACGAAAAATTTGAAGCTAAAATGGTTGAAAGTACTCAATCAAATACTCGGGACAAATCAGAATCTTTAATTACTGAACTTGAACAGGATATAGAGGCTATCCAGAAGGATGTTGAGAACCTTAAGCTTCAATTACTTACCGAGCAAAAGAACTTCGAAAAACTTGTCGAGCAAGATTCCAAAGAACTGGCTTCTTTACCCAATTTGAAAGGAAAGAAGAATGATATAATTTCTTCCACCCAAATTTTTCGAGATGAGATTCGAAATTTTCGGGAAACTCTTGAACATTATGAAGGAGTTACCAAAATTCTTAAAAGTCATTACGAAAAAACCACGGATTCTCTCTTTAAAGATAAATCTTCCAGGAATTGGTTGGAACCTGGAGAGTTTATACGCCTCACTTATATGGAGATTGATTTAACCTCCGGACTACTTGGTCTTCCCGTGGGCATGGATGATGGAATCCGGACTGATAAACTTTTTTCAATTCGAAGTAATGGAGATGATATTTGTAAAATTAAGATTACGCATGCCGAACTCAACCGGTCGGTTGCGTCGATCGTCCCGCTTTTGGGGAAACCGGCCAAACTTCTGAGCCTCAGTGAATATGACCTCTATCATCTTTAGACTTCTCGCTTGGGGTGGTTTTTTTGGCTTAGGGGTCATGTTTTTTATCAATCAGAAGAGTTTTGTCTCATTGGATAAAGAAGTAGCGGAGGCTGAGAAATTAAAGAAAGAGGCGACATATAATTTAGAAATTGATGAAAATAAGTCTTCTGACTTGATAAACGGTCTTTTCAGGGAGCGTGGAAAGCTGAGACTGGAGATTGAGGAATCCGCCACAAAGGCAGGTGATTTTAAGGAAGAGGGAGAAATGATTTTATTAAAAGAAAAGGATCTGATCGAAAAAAGTGCGAAATTGGGTAAGGAACTTATTGCCATAAGGGCGGATTTAGTGGAAGCACAGAAAAAGACTGCAGAGAAAGTGGAACAGGGTGCTCCCGTCCGTGAACAAACGAAGGAAGTTCTAGAAGAAGTTAAGCAACTGGAGGAAGAGAGCAAAAAAGTGAAGTCCGAAAGGGACGAACTGAATGCTGAGTTATCGGCTCTAAGGACTAGAAGGGATGTTGCCAAAAGAACATACAATGAGGAGCGCGAGCGACTCTTGAGTGAGATTGAAAGGCCACCCTACCATTATTTCGGAGATGAAGTTGAAATTGATGTGCTTAGTGTTTCTCCGTCCGGTGCGGGGTTATTTATCGAAGAAGGGTATAAATCGGGTTTTCGTGACGATTTTAAATACTTGGCCTACGAACAAAATGAACCAGACCGATATTTTTATTTACAGGCTTCTTTGGTGCAGAAAGGGCTAACTTTCCTTGAATTTATGGGTGATTTCCGTGAAAATGCATCTGATTTCATTCGGTCGGAACAAAAACTTTTCTTGATTCGCACCGGTGATTCCAATACTACCTTACCATAACCATTTAATTTTACCTCCATCCCCATTATTCACTGCAAATGAGTGACGCCCCCGAACAGCCATCTGACGAGGAATTGTCCGAGTTGATCGACGACGAAGAAAAAACTTCTGATACCGACTCAGTTGAATCCGAAGGCGTGGTGGAAGCCGGGATCCCTCCTGAAGTGGAAGATGATAGTGAGATTGATTCCAGCGAAGAAAAATTTTCATTGGACGACTTTGATTCAGCCGATGTGGTTGAGAATCCCATTGAGGAACAAACCGCACCCGAGTCGGAGCCTATAGCTGAGGAGGTTGCTGAGGTGGAATCAGAACCCGTTTCGGCTGAAGAGCCAGAGATCTCAGCTGAACCCTCCGATCAAGTCATCGAAGAGCCTCCTGAGACGAACGGTTCAGGCGGAGTTGCAGAATTTAGAAAAACCCTCTCCAATCTTTCCCGACAGCTCGAAATTGACCGGTTGACTTTTTTACATCAGGCAATGAAAGACCGCGGAGAGGATGTCCCCAGCCTTTCACAAATTGCAGCGGATATTCAAGGCACCAAGCCTTTGGCACCGCGTGGTGATTTCGATCAATATGGTGGTCGACCTTCCGCCCGTCTTGAAGGGTGGGTGTCTGGGTTGTCTTTCGGAGCCAAAAGACGGGCTAAAAAGTTTACTAAATAAGCTCTTTAGGGTCATTGCAAACGCAGGGCAATTGGAAATGGATTGTTCGTTCGTCATCCCAGCATACAACGAGGAATCCTTCCTTCCTCATACTATTAAGGATTTAAAATCTGCAATTACCCGATCTGGAGTCTTTAAAGATTGGGAAATTATCGTGGTTGATAATAACTCAAATGACCGAACGGTAGAGGTAGGCCTGGAGTTGGGAGCCATTGTCGTTCAGGAACCGATTCGCCAAATTGCCCGTGCACGCAATACAGGTGCGGCTAGAGCACGGGGTGAAATGATCATCTTTTTAGATGCAGATACAGCGGTAGAACCTGAGACCCTTAGGCAAGCCCGAGAAGCCTTGTTTTCCGGCCAGGCTTATGGAGGAGGAGCCCTGATCAAATTTGATCACCATCAAAACCGGTTTTTCCTGGGAATGGTGATCCCTGCTTTTTGGAATTGGATTTCCAAGACTTTTCGGTTTGCCGCCGGAAGTTTTATATTTTGCACGAAAAAAGATTTTATTTCTACTGGTGGCTTCCCGCAGACAATGTATGCAGGGGAGGAGCTCGGATTCATTCGCAGACTAAAAAAAATCAACCGAAAATCCAAGGGCAGGTTTCTGATCCTGACAAATCCACCGGTGGTCACCTCTTCCAGAAAACTTTCCTGGCACAGCAAATGGCAGATGAGTTTTTATTTACTTTTACTTATTATTTTCCCTTTTTCGGTACGATTTCGCAAACTCTGCGGTTTTTGGTATGAACGACCCCAGTCCTGATTCATTGCCTATCCATGGGATAAATTAAATTCCACTCTTTTCTTATTTGGTCAAGTTGGGACATAATTTCCAAGCTTTCACTTAACGACATAATTGGACTTTCTTTTTTGCCCTCGAGGAACAGGTTACCAAAAGATTCAGCCTCATAGTTAAAACCATTACCCTTAAAAGGCATTTCAATGGTTTCGTTTGCTACTCCGTTAGTCTCCGTAAAGGTCATCTTTTGGGGTTTCCAACACTGTTTGTGGATACGAATATTACCCAGTGATCCCGATATAAATGCTTCCTGCCTGGTTTCACATTGAAGCGAAGAAAGTAGCATGGCCAAGGCTCCACAGGGATAACGGAATATCCAGGCTGCCTGCTCATCGACACCTGTCGGTCCCATATTTGGAAGAGTTTGCATACTGGAAGGCTTGCCTAAGATCATTGAAGCCAGGGAAACCGGATAGATGCCCAAATCCAACAGGGATCCCCCGGCAAGTTCCAGGTTGAATAATCTGCCTAAAGGATCACGTTGCTTGGGCAAAAAACCGAAATCTGCATGTAAAGTCCTGATATCTCCCAATTTCCCACTCTCCAACCACTCTCTAAGTTTGTTCATCAGCGGCGGAAACCGAGACCACATTCCTTCCATAAGAAGCACATTGTTTTCTTTGGATGCCTGGATCATTCTCTTCACTTCCATGCTGTTTACCGCAAAAGGTTTTTCGCAAAGCACAGCTTTTTGATTATTCATGCAAAGTATAGAATTTTCTGCATGAGAGGAGTGAGGTGTGGCGATGTACACGGCATCCACAGCATCCGAATGGGCAAGTTCTTCATATTGACCAAACGCATGGTTGATATCCCACTCCTCGGCAAAAGCTTTTGCACTTCCTTCGTTTCTGGAAGCGATGGCACAGAGTCTCCCATTAGAAGTATGCCAGAGCCCTTCCGCAAAGGCTCGGGCAATCCTTCCAGTTCCAATAATTCCCCATCTTACCGCTTGCGTTTTCATGTCTTATGAGCGTGTGTGTGGGTTTGATAGGATATTAAATCGATCTTCATGAGTTGACGGTGGCGAGATTTTAAGTGAAAGTAAGAAAGAGTTATGCGAGTTCATCTTAGAAGTTTTAAATNGCAATGGTGGTTTCTGNTTCCACTCATAAGTGCATTTATNTCTGGATGCGAAGTCAATCCGCTATCNCAAAACTCCGATGTGGAAAGTNGTGATTTGAATCAAACTCTTCCAGTAATTTCCGAGATCCCTCAGAATATTATTTCGCCAGTTTTTGAATCGAAGGAGTTCGAGGTATTCATCATTGAACAGATTAAACTGCTTGAAAACCAGTTGTCGGCCGAGTTGTCAAAAATTGACCCGGCGGATAGTGAACAAATTCAACAAATTATCCAAAAAGAACTTGTGACCTTTTTAAAAGACAAACAGGACTTGAAATATCAGTTTCTATGTGATGAAAACGAAAAATGGATCTATCGTTGCAACCGAATGACGGGTGAGATTGAGTGTTTTAGCATGTCATCGAATAAGTTGCGCTTGCTTTCAAGTACCCGATAATTTGTTATTAAAACATGAAATCAAAATCCCGACATTTCAATTTCTTTAGGATTTTTTACTTTTTTCTATTTATTTTATTCTTTCAATCCTGTTCGAAGTCCAACTATCGGCAGGATGTAAGTGTGGAACAGCGTTTGATTATTAATCCACCCTCCATGGTTGAAAAACTTTGGCTGGCAAGGCATCACTACGATGAAGACCGTAGGTTAATTATCCCCAAAGTCGGAGGCTCAAGGTGGGGTGCCGTTCAGGAGTACACTGCAGATGGCAATCTTGTTTACAGGGATTGGTGGGTGCGCAATCTTAAGGTTGAGGACCTGGAGGCAGCCCCTTCCACAGATATAGAGGTTGTCAGAGAAGAAGACAGCGAGGCACGACCACCGGTTTTGGGAATATCCGGAATTGAAATGGATGATGCCCTTATGGATGATTCGGCTGTGCAGACGGAGTCAGTGCCAGTCGATACAGGACCTGCTTTTCCTGTTTCCCCGGTTGGAGAAGTCGATCCGTTTTCTCCTGTATCACCAACGGGTCCAGACTCCAGTGCATCTCCCGCTGAAATTGACCCCTTTGCTCCGCTGCCTCCAGCAATGGAATCAACGCCTGATGCTCCTGCTGAGCCGGATCCCTTCGGTCCATTACCAAATCCTTTCTAAGCGAGGTTCAATAATTTTTAACGCCGGCATCTGAAGCAAAAAGGGGAGGCGGTTCATACTCATCCTCATCGCTAGAGGAGGATATGTCTGTATCCTTTTGCTGTTGGGTAGAATCTGTTTTTCTTGGAGGGGAAGGTCGTGAAGTAGGTTGCGAATATTGAGGCTTAACTTTGGGAGCCTTGAGATCGAAATTAATTGAATCTGCTTTCTTTTTGCTTTGGGCAGCTTCAAGCCACATCCGGCTAACGGAAACTTCTTCGTTGTTATCAACTAGTTTTCTTAGTTCCCGAAGAGATATTTTCGCATAGCAACCAGCCCCTTTCGTTTTACCACTACCAATCTTTCTTGGCGTTCCATCTTTGTTTAAAGTAACTCCCATTTATCTTATACAACGAGATATCTGTTTCCGTTCAACTCATATTTTCTTTGTATCCGTAAGAAAAAATTGACTAAATTAAAATAAATGAGTGTAAATCCTAAAGTTAAGTCCAAGATTCCGGCAAAAGCAAAAGCACGAGCCGCTCAAGTTAACCGAATGCAAAGAAGTACGGATGAGATGGGCAAATTTGACAATGCTTCGGCCACTTCCGTACCCATGGCCATTGCAGCACTTGTGGGCCTTGGAATAGAGATCGTATTTTATCTGTTTCTTTTTGTTTTTCTTTTATCTGACAGTACCACGATCATCTATGATTACTTTTATGAACGTGGTTGGGTTCCCTATGTTCTGACCTACTTGGCCTGTTGGTCATTTGCCATTCTTTTCTTTAAACAGAAAAAATTAAAGAAGCAGCAAAATGTTATGCAGTTTAAACTGCTTCCAGAAGATATCTCTCAGGATATAAGGGAGGATAATCTCGGAGAATTTTATTCCCATATCAAANGGCTTGGTTTTGATCCTCAGCAAAGTTTCCTCCTCACGCGAATTCTTCGAGGAATTGAACATTTTAGTGTTCGTAAGAATCATACTGAAACTGCAGATATGCTAAAATCTCAATCTGAGATTGATGCCACCATGGTCGATTCAAGTTATGTGTTAATTAAGGTTTTCATTTGGGCAATTCCGATTCTCGGGTTTATCGGAACGGTTTTAGGAATTAGCGATGCGGTATCCAGCTTTGGAGGGGAGATGGGAGCCGCTGCAGATATCGAAAAGATTAAGGAGCAGTTGGGCCAAGTCACTGGTGGATTAAGTGAGGCTTTTGACACTACTTTGGTTTCATTAATTTTCAGTCTCTTTGTAATGTTCCCAACCAGTGTTATGCAAAAGAATGAGGAGGATTTACTAAACAAAGTCGATGAGTATTGTAATGAGTACTTTCTGAAACGTTTACGGGAGCCTCAACTTGTGCATTCACAAGGGGTAGGGGGGCAGGAACAGGGAGATACCATAACCCGTATTGAGCACCTTCAGGGATATCTTTTACAGTTGCAGGAATCTCAAACTTTGGTGGCCCAGCAGATGACGGAAGTTGCGAATCATTACCAACAACTTGTAAACCCACCGACTTCGCCNCCTATTGAATAGTTTCACTTTTCTTTTCCATAAATGAAAAAGAAAAAGGCAGATNTAGAGATTTCACTCTTTCCTTTCCTGAGTATTCTTGCCTGTGTCATAGGTATCCTGACTCTCATGATCACGGCAATCGTAATTGCTCAAATCGATCCCGAAGCGGTCAATGAGAAGATTGAAACAGCTCTTGAGGATGATGAGGAATTTCAGAAAAAGATTGAAGAAAGAAAGAAAGAATTAAAAGATTTAAGAGACGAGATTGAGGCGATTAAGAAAGACCCTTTCAAAAAGATTGACCTTAAGAAAAAAGACCAGCTTAGGCAGCAGATAGCCACGGTTACGGCACAGGTGGAGAAAGCACAAAACGAGCAGAAGCAAAGCAAAAGCATGCAGGGCGAGGTGGTAAAGATGCAGTCTGATTTGGCCCGGATGATGAAAAATCTGGAACAGGCTGAAGAAGAGTGGGAATTAATGAAAGAGCCTGAGAAATTTGCCACCATGGTAGTGAAACAGAGCGGATCGGGTTCAGGGGGAGATCTGGAACCTACTTTTATTGAATGTAATCATAAAGGGATTCGGGTATATGAGGAAACTGGTAAGCATTTTGAAGTTTCGATTGCTCAGATAGCAGGTCATGCAAAGTTAAAGGCACTCATTCAGAAAGTGGCAAGAGAAGCACCTTACCGAACTTGGCGGAGTTCCAAGGGCAGTAAGATTGATGCCCGTTTTGTAAAGCGGGATGGAAGCAAAATCACCCTTAAGGATAAAAAGGGTAAAGAGATTGTGCTCACTGCGATTCAATTGGCTCCTGGATCGCGTAATATTGTAAGGAAATATGAAGAAGCCCGCAAAGCGAAGCGTCCGGACCCGGAGGCGAGATACATCATTTTTCTTTTACGGAACAAAGGTTTTAATGCTTGGTCCCGGACCGTTCAGGTATGCAACAGCTTGGGTTGTCGTTACGGACAGTTGCCACTTGACGGTGAGGGAGAAATCGATCTGTCCCTTTTTCTGGGTTCATGAAAAGAAAGAAAAAAGATTCCGGTGGCAGTTTGGACTCCCTACTTGATACAATCACCACCGTGGTCGGGATTCTCATTATTCTCCTAATTGTGGTACAATTGGGTGCTGATTCGGCAGTGAAACGGATCGTGGAGGAGAAAAAAGAGGAGGATTCCAAGGAATTGATGGAATTGGCGATGAAACAATTTGACGATCAGGAAAGGGCACTACTTAAGGAGAAAGAGCAATTGCAACTTAAGCAGGCTTCTCAAAACAAGGAGCAACAAAAATTGATTCAGGAAATTTCCCAGCTAGAAAAGGAACTTGCAGCCAAGAAAAAGGAAATTCCACCGGCTCCTCCCAAACTACAAAACTTAAGACAGCAGAAAAGTAAGCTTCAAAAAGACCAGCAGTCCGTGGAGGTAAAAGTGAAAAAAGTAAAGGGCTTACTGGCCAAAGCACCCAAACCATCTGGTCAGACTCTTAGTAAGGAAGTAAGCCTGCCGGATCCCAAGCCTGCGATCGCAGGCTCAACCCCATATCGTTTCCTTTGCCGAAATGGAAAAATTTTTCCATTGAATGACAAAGCATTACAAGGATTGGTGCTTTCGAGTTTAGCTAAGGCGGGAGTTAAGCCAAACAAGGATAAGGAATATGATGGGAAAAAGTTTCTATCCGTTATCAATGGTAAGAAACCAAGTACTAATTTTTTCACTTTGGTCGCTCGGGAAGACAGGGATAAGGTTATCCGGTTTACTATGGAACGAAAGGACCAGGCGGGAGAAGATGAAATAAATGCGGTTAAGGATGGCTCTAAATATAAGAAGATTCTTGCAGGTTTGACTCCGCAAAAAAACTATCTTTTGTATGAAGTGTTCCCTGACAGTTTCGGGGTTTATCAGGCTGTCCGCGAACTGGCCAATCAAAGAAATTTTCCGGCAGGATGGAAGCCTGCTCATCGGGGTACGGATTGGTGGAGTTATGATTGGGGATACCGTACACTTGGAAGGAAAGAGTATTTAGCCTCACGGCCGAAACCTCCCCCTAAGCCCAATGCGGGCAAGCCGGCTCCACCCAAAAGGCCCGCAAATGTATTGGACTAGCGGCTAAGAAATTGATCTTCGAGGGGATTTTCGGTTGAAAGTCTTTCGTAGGAATCTGCCTGATTGACGGCCAAGTTTTCAAGGATTTTAAAGACCCAGGTGCTTTTTTCAGGCTGTCCGATTGCTTCCGCTACTTGAGAAGCAGTTTGGGCGGTTCCTTGGGTAGCTTGGAGGTGATCAACGGCCGCTTTACGTACGGCAAGTATAGCGGAGGCGGCTTTTTTGCCGGCTTCCACTCCGGGTTGATGATAGGCATTCACTCCCACCAGTGAAGCATAGAGCCCAACGGCCCGTTCAAAGAGGGCAATTAATCCACCCACGGCTGCTGGAGTGACTTCAGAAATAGTAAGAGTTATGGACTTACGGTCTTTTTCATAGAGGGCATCGCGTGTACCAAGAAAGAATCCGTGTAAGTAGTCGCCCGAGTCCATACCATCCTCATCCACGGCGATCGATTCACCCTCCCTGTTTTTCAGAACCTCAATGAAGGTGGCAAAGAAATTGGGCACCCCTTCACGCAGTTGTTGTACATAGGCATGCTGATCCGTTGAACCCTTGTTGCCNTAGACCGAAATGCCTTGGTGAACAATATTGCCTAGGAGATCTTTTTCCTTACCGAGGGATTCCATGATTAATTGCTGGAGATACTTGGCGAATAATTCGAGTCTGTCTTTATAGGGTAGGATCACCATATCTTTTGTACCTTTACCGTCTGTCAGATAGTGCCAGGAAAGGGCGAGCATTGCTGCCGGGTTCTTCCTGAAATTAGATGTGCGGGTAAGACCGTCCATTTGCTTGGCTCCCGCCAGTAATTGATCAATATCAATTCCCTGCAGGGCAGCGGGTAGTAGCCCAACCGCAGCGGTCTCGCTCGTACGGCCACCNACCCAGTCCCACATCGGTAAAAAGTCGAGCCATCCTTTTTCCTGAGAATATTGGTGAAGCTTGCTCCCGTCTCCGGTAATCGCGATGGCATGCCTAGAGAAATCTAATCCTTTCTGAGTAAAAGCATTTTCGGCTTCGAGCATGCCATTNCGGGTNTCGGGNGTNCCCCCNGATTTAGAAATAACCAAAGCAAGAGTGGTGTTCAGAGCATCTCCAATTTCAGAAAGTGTATGATCAAGGCCGTCCGGATCGGTATTATCAAAGAAATGCACCCGGAGTTTGTTCGTATTTGGATGTCCGAGGGCTTTGCCCACAAACTGGGGTCCAAGGGCGGAGCCACCGATTCCTATTACAAGGAGATCAGTAAAGTCACCTAGAGGAGACTGGAGGGAGCCCGAATGAACGGCTTCAGCGACCTCTTTTACTTTTGCATGCGTCTCACGGATT
>NHCX01000112.1 GCA_002168015.1 Verrucomicrobia bacterium TMED44 | reverse complement strand
CACTTACTAGATTTTTCTATTTCCTCAGTAATCCTTAGTTTCTTTTCAGCAACTGTTTATCTTATTTTACAGAAAAAATTTAGGGTTTTACCCAATGTTGCGATTACCCTCATACTAGGCTCTCTTGTTGGTCAAATTCTCTTAAATTATCAATACTCTGTAACTTGCTTACAACCATTTCATTCAAGTTATGCTCCGATATCAATTCCTCATTTCGAGCTTTCAATAAAACATTGGCAAGTAATTCTACAAACTTCGGTTGCTCTTTCGTTACTCTGCTTAATAGAAGGTCTGTCTATCGGTAAATCCTTAGCGTCAAGGTGTGGAAAAAGAATCGATAGTGATAGAGAAGCTTTTTCATTTGGCATGGGTAACATTGGTTGTGCTTTTCTATCTGGGATGCCTGCATCCGGTTCTCTTACTAGATCCTCTCTTAATGTAAATTCAGGTGCAAAATCAGGTGTCTCAAATTTATTCACGGGCATACTCGTCTTATGTGGCTACTTTATGCTTGGAGATCTTGTTTCATATATTCCAGTCTCGGTCCTAGCCACTCTAGTCGTTTTCATTGGCTTATCTCTAATTAAAAAAAACCAAATTATCACCTCAATCCGTTCTTCCCGTTCGGACGCAATCACTTTCATAGTTACATTTTTAGTCGGATTAATTTTTTCACTTCAATTAGCAATTCTAATTGGCGTACTTACTTCTTTACTATTATTTTTGAAGAAAGTTGCTGAGCCAGAAATGATTGAACATGGGTACAATGAAAAGGGTGAACTTACACGAATTTCTAACGCCGCAAAAGGAAAAGAACCCGAGGTTTCTATTGTTCATGTAGAAGGCGAACTTTTTTTTGCAGCTGCAGACCTATTTTACGAACAAATAAGAAGAGTTGGAGAAAATCGTAACATTAAAGTCCTAATCCTCAAACTTTTAAATGCTCATCATTTAGACGGTACCTCTGTTTTAGCTTTGGAGGAGTTGCTTGATTATTACAGAGAAAAAAACTGCAATGTTTTGCTATGTGAAGTTAGAAAAGACGCGATTAGAATCTTACGAGATTCTGGAGTCTTGGGCAGAATAAACCGTAAAAATATTTTCCCTCATATTCAATCCAACCCAACACTTTCAACAGCCAAGGCAATTAAACGGGCTAAATTCTTATTAAGCCATAACGAAGCACGAGTCACTATCTACGCTAATGAATTAAACCCAACGCGTTCAGTTTAGTTATTTTTCCAAAAAAGGATCGTTTTCGCCCTCGTCAAACTTTTCAAGAAATATGTCTTCCTGCGGTCTTGAAAAATTTTTAATTGCTTCTTCTATTTCCGCAATTTTGGCGACAACATCATTGGCCTTGGCAAGGTCAGATTCACTATTAGCATCTGCAAGCTCCTGTTTCAAAGCCTCTTTTTTAGCTTCTAGTTCTTGCTCTTCTTGTGCCTTGAGTATGTTTTCCTTATTTTCTTCTCGGGCTTCAACAAACCGAGTATGATTAAACTGAAGAAGTGCATTCATCTCTTCACTTAAATCATCCTGCTCTTTTTTTAATTTTGATGTTTGCGAGATTATACCATCTCTCTCATGATCTGTAAGGTTGGGCTGGTAAAGAGATTCCTCTAAAGCTGAGATTTCTTTTTTAATGTCTTTAATCTGATCTTTTAAATTTTCTTTTTTCTCAGAATAATTCATTTTGGGTGCAATCACATCCTTTGCTTCCAAAAATGTTGTATGTCCTCCCTCTTCGATTGCTTGCAACTCTTTATAGAGCAGTTCGATTTGTCCATTACAAGCCTCTATGTCGTCCGTAAGGTTTTCTCCGTTTTTAAGTCTTTGGCGCAGTTCTCGTAAAGTTTGGCGCTGTTCTCGCAGTTCTTGTCTTACCGATGCACGAGATTGTCTATCTTTAGCTTTTGGAGATAGTTCCGTTTCCTCTACTGCGGGAATTTGTTCAGGAACTGCAACATCAGCTGCACTCTCTGCTTCTCCTTCAGAATTTTCTGTGGATTCGTTATTTTCGTTCATAACTCAACAGTTTTTTAAAAAATGATAAATTTTTAATTTAAATAGATAATAGCTATGCTCACAAATTAAATGGTTTATTCCTTATGATCACAAATTTTAAATTTACTGCAAGTTAGAATGATTAGTTTGAGTCTATCCATCCAAATTAAAAAATCTTTGGGTATTTAATGAAGTGAATTCTCCGATCTCTTTTTCACTCACTCCGAGAATGGAAGAGATATACTGAGAAATTTGCCTCAAATTGGAAGGTTCGTTTTGCTCTCTTCTATTTGGCTCAGGGGTTAAATATGGGCTATCCGTTTCAAGCATTAGATTAGTAATTCCTTGAAATTTCAATGAGTCGCGCAAGTGGTCATTTTTGCTGTATGTGATGTTTCCCGTGAAGGAAGCAGCCCCTCCTCGTTCCATAATTTGTTTAATCTTGTTTTCGCCTTCCGAAAAGCAATGAAATACTACCTTTTTCCAATTTACTCCGCTTTGATCAACCAAGCTTAAGCAGTCTTCAAATGAATTTCTCGAATGNACAATAACCGGACATCCTATTTTTTTTGCAACCCTGAGCTGTTCTACAAAGCACTCNTTTTGAAATAAGATTATTTTCTGTGNAGTAAGCTTATCTTTAGGTAACCTAAAATAATCTAAGCCAATTTCTCCCAATGCAACGGGTTGAAGGTCGAGTAACCAGTATTTCTTTATATTTTTGATCTTACACCGCCAATTTCCTTCGACATAGCAGGGATGCAGCCCAACTGTATAAAATAGNGTGTNCNTATGAACATTTGCCAAACTTTCGTAAANATCCCAATCATCGGGATTCGTACCCACAGTAATCATTTTGTTTATCCCTGAATTACATGCTCTTTNCAGAATTTCGTCTAACTTTTTCTNTTCGGAAAAAGACTTAAGGTGACAGTGGCTATCAATGAAAGACATCTCGACTTTGTAAAAGATTGCGGCAATGATAACGAACTTAATTATTACACTTATTTAAAAGCTATCTATGGAAAACATCATTATTATAGGAACCGGCTGTGCTGGCTTTACAGCTGCAATTTATGCTGCTCGGGCAAATTTGAACCCACTGATACTTGAAGGCAAGCAACCNGGAGGGCAACTTACAACAACATCAGAAGTTGAAAATTTNCCTGGTTTTCCTGAAGGAATAGATGGATTTACGCTAATGGATTGTTTGCGTAAACAAGCCATTAAATTTGGTGCAAGAATCCAAAATTCCTTTGTTAATGAAGTTGATTTTTCAAAAGAAATCAAAACCCTCAAGACAGGCACAGAATCCTTCCGTGCGAAATCTGTGATCATTGCAACGGGTGCTGCTCCCCGCTTACTTGGAGTACCCGGCGAGAAGGAAATGTATGGCGGGAAGGGAGTTACTACCTGTGCCACTTGTGATGGTGCATTCTACCGAAATATGGATGTGGTTGTCATTGGAGGTGGGGACTCTGCTTGTGAGGAAGCGCTATTCCTTACAAGATTTTGTTCCTCAGTAAAACTGATTCATAGAAGGGATGAATTAAGAGCTTCAAAAATCATGGCCCAAAGGGTAATGGAAAATGAAAAGGTTGAGGTGATATGGAATTCCAAGCTTGAAAAGATACTGCCAGATGAGGACGGGAAAGTGAATGGAATTGCGGTTTCCAACAAAAAGGCCGAAAATCCTTCAATAATTCCCTGTAAAGGAGTTTTTATTGCCATTGGACATGTTCCGAACACGAAATGTTTTGATGGAATTCTGCCATTAGATGAGAATGGTTATCTTGTCCCAAAGACTGGAAGTGCAGTTCAGACTTCTTTACCGGGGGTATATGTTGCCGGGGACTGTGCGGATCATGTCTACAGACAGGCAATCACAGCAGCGGGAATGGGGTGTCAAGCGGCGATCGAAGCTGAGAGGTGGCTGGCTGAACAAAGTGAATAGGATATTATGCCTGAACCCTCCTTCACTGGAAACCTTGTTGATCATTTAAGGAAAAGTGCAGAAAAGATTCCAAGTCTCACTGCCGTCATTTCTGCTAATGATGAATTTGATAAAAAAGACTTTCAAACACTCTATTTTGATGTAAAAAAAGTAGCATCTTTTTTTAATAATAAGGGTGTTAAAAAATCCGATCGATCCTTATTATTAGTAAAACCAGGATACGATCTAATTGTATGTTGTTTTGCGCTCCTTTTTATTGGTGCAATACCAATCATTATTGATCCAGGAATGGGCCTGCGGGTAATGATGAAATGCATAGCCCAAGCCAAGCCAAAATCTTTGATCGGCATATCACCTGCGATTATGTGTTCCTATTTTTTTCGTAAAACTTTTGAATCCTTATCTACTAGAGTAACGGTTTTTAAAAACTTTCCACAATCTTCAAAGTTACAATCTACGAGTGTTGATTCAACTTTTGATTTTTCATCCACAAGGGAAGATGATTTGGCAGCAGTTGTTTTTACTTCCGGCTCCACTGGTCGACCTAAAGGTGTTCGATATCTCCATAAAAATTTCAATTCACAAATTAAAACTCTCAAAACTGAGTTTTGTTTAAAAGAAGGAGAAATCGATCTTGTAACACTTCCAATCTTCTCACTATTTAATCCAGCACTTGGTGTTACTTCAGTTATACCTGCCATGGATCCAAGGAAGCCTGCATTGGCTGACCCTGGTGCTCTCGTCAAAACAATTATAAATCATAATGTAACGACCGCCTTTTGTTCACCTGTTATAGGAACAAAAATATCTGAATATTGCGAAAAACACCACGTTACTCTTCCTAAGGTAAACCGCCTTATGCTTGCAGGTGCCCCTTCTCCCCCAAATCTTATAAAAAATTTGTCTAAAGTGGTGGAAAATGGGAAAATTATTATTCCATATGGAGCCACTGAAGCTTTACCTGTCTCATGTACGGACCACAAAGAAGTAAGTAGACTCTCTGAGTCAATTATCTCCGGTGGAGGATCTTGCTTAGGAAGGCCAATTCCAAATACCTCTGTCTTATTAATGCCGATTAGAAATAGTCCATTACCCCATGAATATGAAGAGAATATTCTGCCGATAGAAAACGCGTTAGAAACTGGCGAGATATGCGTATCTGGCGATATCGTAACGGATGGATATGATCAAATGCCTGGCGCCACGCGTGACGCTAGATTCATTTATAATTCGATGGAGTACCACAGAATGGGAGATTTGGCTTATTGGGATGAAGAGCACATCCTCAGATTTCTCGGACGAAAAGCTGAACGGGTACAAACAAAATTCGGAACACTTGAGACTGAGAGATGTGAACCCATTATCAACGACATACCAGGCGTTCAACGATCTGCTCTTATTGGTATCGGTAAGAGCCCAATAAAAGAACCATGCTTGGTGGTAGAAATTGAAGATAACTGCAAGATGTCCTTTAATTCCATTGCGAAAAAAGCAATCGAATTGATGGCCGACAAGTATCCAGTCTATAAAATAGTCAGGGTTTTTGGAGAAAAGTCACTTCCTGTTGATGCTAGGCATAACGCCAAGATTCACCGGCTTGCCTTGGCCGCAAAGTGGACACTGGCAGTAAATAAGAATTGTAAGCTCGGACTAAACCAATGAAAGTACTTATTACTGGAGGAAAAGGGTTCGTTGGAAGTTCTTTAACACATAAACTTTTTCATCGGGGGCATGATGTGTGCACGCTAAGCAGAAGTCCCGATCGAGAGCCGCAGGTAAGAGGCTGCAGACACATACAATTTGATCTCTCTAAAGATTATTTTCATCCGCAAATTTTAAAAGACATCGATGTAGTTTTCCATGTTGCTGCGAAAGCCGGCATCGATGGTAAATTTTCCGATTATTATAGAGCCAACTTTACTAGCACTGAAAGACTCATAGATGCCTGTAAATATGCTAAAGTAAAATATTTTCTTTACACAAGTTCGCCAAGTGTAGTTTTCTCGAAAACTTCAATACAAGGAGGTGATGAAAAGTTACCTTACACAACAAGTCGGATATCTCCTTACGCTCTTTCTAAGGCAATGGCAGAGAAAAAGGTTCTTTTTGCAAACAATGAACATTTTCAGACCTTAGCCCTTCGTCCACATTTAATTTGGGGACAAGATGATCCACACTTACTTCCCAAAGTGATCCATCGCCACAAGTGTGGTCGATTAAAAATAGTTGGAAACGGAAAGAACAAAGTGGACTTAACCCATATCGATAATGTCACTCATGCGCATATTCTGGCAATGGAAGCCCTTGTTAACGGGAAGAAAATTGGAGGAAACTCGTATTTTATCGGGCAAAATGAACCAGTTTCTTTATGGCCTTGGCTAAATAAGGTATTCAAACAGTTGAACTTACCCGTACTCAAAAATAAAGTGTCTTTCAGGAAAGCTTACTTTGCTGGAGTACTTGCCGAAACGGCCTGGGCTGTATTTGGCTTAAAAAGGGAATTACCCATGAGCCGTTTTGTGGCATGCCAATTGGGGCAAGATCACTGGTTTTCAGGCCGTGCTGCAGAAACTGACTTTGGATACAAACCAATCTTATCGATGGACGAAGCGATGGAAAAAACAGTTCCATGGTTAAAATCTAATCAGTGCATTTCGTCTGCCGGTTAAATTCCATAAGTACACATGCGGTCGCACAGTTCAAATTCAATGAGCTTGCCCTGCCGTACAAAGGTATTGATATCATTCCACTTATGTTCTTTGCCCAAAATGAACCCAGTCCGTGGCTTTCACTTCCCATAACAATTGCTGCAGGCTTATCAAAGGTAAAGTTGTGAATGAATTCCGTGCCCTTGGAGCTTGTACCTAAAACTTTCAGTTTTGACTCATTAAGCCAATGGAATACATTTTCTTTAGTTCCAGAAAATACAGGCATACTTGCAAATAATCCCATCGACGACCTCACTACATTTGGATTAAAAAAATCAACACAGGAATCAGATAGTACGACTGCATCCACACCCATCGCATCTGCTGTTCGCAGAATGGCTCCTAGGTTTCCCGGTTTTTCGATTTCATCCAGAACCAAAACTAATTCTAAACCTAAATTGTGCGAGTTAGGCAAAGCTAAATCCCATACTTTTACCAACCCAACCGCATCTTTTGCCTGATTGCGGTAAGAAATCTTATTCATAGCCAGTTGAGATAAATCGAAAGTAGTAATCTTTTCATTTAAATTTGGGAGAAATTGAGCTATCGATATCCCATCGAGTAATTCATTGGAGAAATAAAGTTCTTCGATAAATTTTCCGCTCGAAAGCATCGCTTCAATTTCTCTTTTACCTTCTACAATAAAGAGGCCCATTTCTTTTCGATACCGACTGGATTTTCGCAACCTAACCAAATGTTTTACTTTAGGATTTGATGTACTTTCTATTCTTTCAATCACTTAAATAAAAAAACGGCTTTGCCTGTATAACGCGAGCCCGTTAAGAGCTTTTGATTATGATTAATGCTCCAAAGGGATTTAAGCCCCACCCCTTCCCATATCACCATGAAGTTGAAATTGAAATTGAATCCCTTACAAATTTAGGGTTGGGCATCGGCCGGAAAAATGGATGGGTTATTCAAGTTCCCTATTCCCTACCAGGAGAAAAGATTCGTGCACGAATTTATCGAAACCACAAAAATTATTCTTCAGCAGATTGTATTAAGGTTCTTGTCCCTTCTCCTGACCGGGTGTCTCCTGCGTGTTCATTATTTGGAGAATGTGGTGGTTGCCAGTACCAACACTTACTATATGAAGCACAACTTGACTGGAAAAAAGATCAAGTAAAAGATTCATTTGAAAGAATCGGTGAAATTAAACATGAAATCAATGACCTGATTGAATCACCAAGAAAGTATGGTTACCGCTCAAAATTGACTCCTCATTTTGAAAAAGGCCACCCGGAGCACCCTTTTAAAATTGGTTTCTTAAAACAAGGAACACGTAGATCATTAATTGATGTTGATCATTGTCCGATTGCAACAGATGAAATAAATTGTGCACTTCCGGAAGCTCGTACGACTTTAATAAAGAAAAAATCTTCGCTCAAAAAGGGTGGCACCCTTCTTTTACGGGACACCATGAGCGGTGTCACACAAGACCCTAACGAGTTTGTCCAAGAAAGAGTAGGCTCGCTGACTTTTCAATTTCGAGCGGGTGAATTTTTCCAAAATAACCCTTTTATTCTCCCTAAATTAGTTGATTATGTAATAAGACAAACTCGACCCGAAGAATCAACTTACCTGATTGATGCTTACTGCGGAAGCGGTCTTTTTGGACTTTCCGCTGCGTCAAAATTTCAAAAAGTCATCGGAATAGAAATTAGTCAAGAAGGCTTTTGGGGGGCACAGGCAAACGCCAAACTTAACAAGATCTCAAACGCCGAGTTCATTCTTGGAGATGCTTCTTCAATTTTTGAAAGCATTGAGCCTACGATGCGACCATGTACTCTCGTCATTGATCCGCCAAGGAAGGGGTGCGGAAATGAATTTCTATCTCAAGCCATTGCCTTTGGCCCTACTTTTATCGTCTACATCTCATGCGATCCGGCAACCCAGGCTCGCGATGCAAGAATTCTTACAGCGGGTGGTTATTCAATACTAGAAATTCAACCGTTTGATCTCTTTCCACAAACTCGCCACATCGAGTGCGTTCTAACCTTACAAAAAAATTGCTAACTTCTTTTTCTCTCTTTCTTCCAGCTTAATTTAGAAAATTGATTGCGGATACTTTTCTGTTGATCAGCAAAACTCTTCGGCCACATCGTCGTCTCCTCTCTTTCTTCTAGAATCTCTGCACAAAAGCAAGTCAAGCTTTTGTAGAAATTTATAGGATCCAAATTCCAATTGCGTTGAATAACTATCGTGCCTTGGACTAGCACCCCCTTGCGTGCTCGCTTCATGGCAGCTCCGGCAACTTTTCTGTTGGTTTGACAATCCATGAGATCCCAGCCAACAGGTTCTTCAAAGCAATCCCCGGGGATAACCCGCCCCTTGATTGCAGGGCAGGGCTGTAACCTTGTCTCTATTTCCTGAATCCGCAAGGCCCGTCCGATGCACTCATGTATATTTCTGTATAAATCAAGAGGTGAAATATCAAATGATTTGTGCCAGCTGGGTAAGGTTAAGCAATAAGTCCAATCCTCGCCATGCTTAACGATTCCTCCACCAGTTGGTCTCCGGATTAATTTACCGATTGGTAGGGCAGTTACTTGTTCAACCCATCTCCAGTCCTGACCATATCCAAAACTAGTTTCTTCGATTTCCCATTTATAATGTCTAAACGAGGGGAAATTTGCATTTTCAAAAAGCCACCAATCAGTAGCCATATGATTGAGACCTACATCAGTCGTTATTGGATAAAGGAGCATTTTACTTAAATTCGAAGAACATACTTAGAGGGGTCGTCCGCATGCTTTCGGTACCACTGAAAAAGATCATTGGGCACCATTAACCCTTCCAACTGTTGCGAAATACATGCAGGTTTTGTTTTTATTTTTCCAACTAAAGGGGATAGTTCCAGGGTAAGATTTGTGGGACGTTTATCCAAATGTTCAGGGCAATTATGTACGGAAGATCTAGTTATATGTTTAGATGAAAACCCAAACCTCTCTAAAATCTTTTTGCCCAGCTCATACCTAGTAATTACTTCACTTCCCGCCCAATGAAAAATACCATTCAGGTTAGGTCGTTCAAGTAATTCGACAACAACAGAAGCTACATTTTCTGTCGAGCAAGGTTGTCTATATTCATCATCAAAAAGAATGATAGGATTCTTTTTCTTTAAGCTATCAAAAATCCTTTCATGTGGACTACGATTTCCGCGAAGACTGTTTCCGTTAAGAAGAGTGATTCGCAATACAACAATATTTTCGTCTGCAGCTGCTAGCACTCTCTTTTCTGCTTCGAGTTTTTGTAAACCATATTCGCTTAATGGATTTGGGTTATCAGTAGACCGGTATGCCCTGTCACTTCCCTCAAAAACCATATCACTGGAAATATGGATAAATCTTGCATGTAAATGAGAAGAGATTTCGGCCAGCCTTTGAGCAGCATACACATTTATTTCTCTAGCATGATTAGGGTCTTTATTGACTGCGTCGGGCGAAGAAATGGCTGCACAATTAATTATGGCGTCTGGCCACAAATCCAAAAGTTCAGATTTCACCTGTTGTTCGTCCGTTAAGTCTAAACGGCGAAATGATTGTAAAATCTTTTCGGAGCCAGGGTTTTGATAATACTCAAAAATGTGAAAGCCCCTGTTTTTCAATTCTTGACGAATCGACCAACCAAGAAGTCCTGATGCTCCAAATAATGCTACATTCACATACCTAGTAATAATAAACTTGGAGCCCGGCTCAATACGCGATTAGAAATTTAAGCTTTTCCTTGAAGTCTTCGCTAGATGTGGATAATTTAATATAATTAAATGAATTTATCCCAACTTGCGAATAATCGCATTCTGGACCAACCTGTCTACATCCCCGGTAAACCAATCGAAGAAGTTGCCGCACAGTTTGGATTGGTGCTCAAAGATGTTGTCAAACTTGCCTCCAATGAAAACCCATGGGGTGCTTCACCGCATGCAATTGAAAAAGCAAAGCAAGCTTTGCTACATGTTCACCTCTACCCAGACGGAAGCGGAATGGGTCTTATTGAAAAATTAGCCTCCAAATTTTCGTTTACTCCGGAACAATTTATCCTAGGGAATGGTTCCAACGAAATCATTGAATTGTTAGGCCATGTCTTTATTAGCCCTGAGGACGAAATTATCTATGGTCAACATGCATTTGCGGTTTACAGACTGGTTACCCTCCTTATGGGCGGCATTGGAATTTCTGTGAAAATGCCTAATCTCAAACATGATTTGGATCTTATCCGAAAAGCCATCACTCCGAAGACTAAAATTATTTTTTTGCCCAGTCCCAACAATCCAACTGGAACTGCAAATACAAAAGAAGAGATTATATCCTTTGTCGAGAACCTGCCCAGTCATGTTATTCTTTGCCTTGATGAAGCCTATGTTGAATACCTTGAGGATCCGCCCGATCTCCGCTCTTTCATTGAGGCAGGCAAGAAAATAATATGCCTGCGTACATTTTCCAAAATTCATGGCCTAGCCGGTCTTCGCATAGGCTATGGATACGGCTCGTCAGAGATGATTTCTTTGCTTCAAAAAGCAAGGCAACCTTTCAATGCAAACTCTATTGCACAAGCTGCAGCTATTGGGGCACTTGAGGATGAAAGCTGGGTCAGGCAATGCCGTCGTCGGAATTTTGAGGGTTTAAAACAAATGGAGGCAGGTTTTAATGAACTTGGGTTACAGTTTATCCAAAGTGCGGGGAATTTTATTCTTTTGGATGTTGGAAATGGACAAAGTGTTTTTGAAGCTCTTCAAAAAGAAGGAATCATTTCCAGGCCTATGCCAAGCGATCTCTCTAAATATATCCGCATATCCATAGGAACTGAAATGGAAAACGAAAAAGCTCTTTCCGCACTTTCGACGATCATGCCAAGATTTAAAGCTTCATGATTCCAGAAAGCTTTCCGCTCATTTACCTGGCAATCATATGGGGACTATTAATTCTCTGGTCTACTTTATTGGGAATTTACCGTACCTTGGTTGATCGAATTCGTTCGGGCCTTGTAGCTACACCTACTTCGGGTAAACATATCACCAACATTTTTGCTGAGTGCTTACGCTTACCCAATCATGAAAGACCCTTTCATGTGGAAGCTGCCTCTCTCTCTTCCCTTCAGGTTTTCTTCGGTTTTTTGGTTTTTTCAGAAATTCTGGAAGATTCTATTTTTCATATTGGAGGAAATCTACTTGGATACTTTGTGAGTTTTCTGGGTTCCGTGGCCATTGAAAGGCTCTCATCCTGGATGTATCCTAAAAAAATTTCTCAAACGAATCAATTGGATCTGCATCTTAAAATAGGCTTAATTCCCGTTCTTTTTATCAAAATCTTCTGCAAGCCTTTAACCCTGATCATTAACTATTTAGAAGAAGGGCTGCAGTCACCCAAGCAGAAGATCATGAGCGAAAAAGAGGAGGAAAGTGAAGTAGCTGATCATATCAGAATCGTTGGCCGAAAGGGAACGAATCTAGACCCGGACATTTTGGAAATTATGGGAAACACCATCGAAATGAGCCAGCTCAAGGTTAATGATGTAATGATTCCCCGTAATCAGGTTCAAATTCTTGACACGAATGATTCATTTTCCACCAATCTTGAAATCGCCAAATCTTGTGGTCATACTCGATTACCCCTCTGCAATAATGACTTAGATCAGTGCCTTGGAATCATTCATGTGAAGTATGCTTTCCAGGCACTCTCAGAAAAGAGTGAAAGTTTTGATCTTCGGAAAATAACCAAGGCTCCCGCTCGTCTCTCCAGGGAAGAACCCTTGCCGGTTGCCCTAAAAAGAATGATGAGGCTTAAAGTTCACATGGCTCTTGTCCGCGACGAATTTGGCGGCATAGATGGAGTCATTACCCTAGAAGATATTCTCGAAGAAGTTGTTGGTGAAATCCAAGACGAATTTGACGCGGATGAAAGACCTATTGAGGTGATTAGCGAAAATAAGTGGAAGGTTTCTGGACTTGTACCTGTGCATGAACTTCCAAATGAACTTAAAGCGTTTGAGCAAGATGATGATGACATGGCCACAGTAGGTGGCTTAATAACCGGAGAGTTGGGCAGGATTCCTGAAAAAGGGGAAGTTGTTAGACTGCTGGGGTTAAAAGTCGCCATCTTAGACGCAGATGACACTCGCGTACTATCAATGGAAATTGAAGATCTCGAAGAGGACAAAAAGGTTACTTCCGAGGGAACAGAATAATTTTTTCTTTAAGCTGTTTGCCCTCCAATCGATTATCCCAATCTAAGTCTGTTTGCCAATTCTTGGACACAGGAATTGCTAATCTTTCGCTTATCTTCTCATGCACTTCAGGCATAACTGCAACGAGCAAAACATTGGCAAGCCGAAGGGCTTCGACCATAGTTGATAAACAAGTTTTCAAATTTTGCTGGTCCTTGAGATCTGCTGACTTCGCCAATTTCCATGGCACACGCTCATCTGCATACTTATTAATTGAACGAATAAACCCCGATACCTCTTCGAGGCCTTGGCTAAATTGAAATCGGGTAAAAAATTCCAAAGATAATCTTTTGGTATCCTGCCACTTTTTCATCAGAATATCTTCTGGTTCCTCTATTGTAGAAGCCTCGGGCACAATTCCCTCAAAGTAATTTGTGCACATATGGAGAAGCCTGCTTACAAGATTTCCCAGATCATTTCCTAAATCTGCTCGGTATCTCGATTCAAATCTCTCTAAAGAAAATTCTGCATCCTGCCCCACTTTCATTTCGCGCATCACAAAATAACGAAAAATATCGGTCCCATATTCGTTTACTAATTCCAAGGGATTCACGGTCTCACCTGTACTCTTTGACATTTTTGCCCCCGAAGATGTCCACCACCCATGTGCTAAAATTTGTTTGGGCAGCTGGAGGTTGCATGCCTTGAGCATGATTGGCCAATAAACCGCGTGGGGGGGAGCTAAAATATCCTTACCAATCACATGCAGGTCAGCGGGCCATAAATTAGAAAAAGATTTTTTCCCATAGTCAGCGGCTGTCACATAGTTTACGAGGGCATCAAACCAAACATAGGTCACATATTCCTGATCAAAAGGAAGGGGAATTCCCCAAGAAAGTCTTTCCTTGGGTCTAGAGATACAAAGATCGTTCAGCGGTTCCTTCAAAAATTCCACCACTTGGCTTTGGCGGTGTTGGGGAAGAATAAAATCGGAATTTTCCTCCAAAAACTGCAAGAGCCATTGCTGGTATTTTCCTAGTTTGAAAAAATAATTTTTTTCTGTGATCTCGGTTACTTCACCAAAAATCTCTGGCCATTCTCCATTTACCTTATCTTTCTCCTGAAGAAATTGTTCCGCCCTGGTTGAGTAAAAACCGCTATATTCAGCCTGATAAATTTCTCCCCGATCAAATAAATCCTGTAATAAAGAAGAGACTACTTTTTTATGCCTTGTCTCCGTGGTTCGTATATAATCATCATTGGAGATATTTAGCTCACCTAATAAATTTGTAAATTCCTCTGCTATGCGGTCACACCTTGACTGAGGATCTATTCCTTCGTTTTCTGCGCCTTGCTGAACTTTTTGCCCGTGCTCATCAAGGCCTGTAACAAAATGAGTGGGCTGTCCCATCGCTCTTTTGGTTCTGCTTATCACATCGGCAAGAATTTTTTCATAAGCATGGCCCAAATGAGGGGACCCATTGGCGTAATCAATTGCAGTTGTGAGGTAATATGGCTTCATGTGTGTTTATCTATAGATTATTTCATTGGAAAGAACCACATCATTTACAAAATTACATTTTACTTTGTTGACGTATCGGTTTGGAAATTTTGAATAGGAGGAGTTCTAAGTTTATTTTTTATTTCTTCAGAACACACCCCGTAGACACTGCCCTTCATTTTTGGGCTTAATCCATTACGCAGCGAATGAGCGAAGAAAAAGATCCCGCTCCCGACCCGAAACAGGTTGAGGGCATACTCGACCTAATTGAGAACAAGTCAGGCGTCTTGCTTGATCCGAAACGGGGTGGAAAAACCACCCCGCTTGATCCCTTTGTACCCAAAGAACTAATAAGACGATTTAAACTTAAGCAGGGATCCATCATTCGGGCAGATGCCCATTTCGATAAAAGACGACCCAACCCCAAAGTCCAGTATGTTCACTCGGTTGACGGTCTTCCTATTCATGAGAGAAAAAAGCTTTTTCGTTTTGATCAACTCACTACCATCCAACCGCAAGAGAAACTAAATTTGGAATCAACTGATGGTCGGATGACCACTCGTGTCCTGGATCTTTTCTGTCCAATCGGAAAAGGACAAAGAGCCCTGATTGTAGCCCCACCACGGGCAGGCAAAACCACTATTTTACACGATATTGCCAAGGGGATTGAGGAGAATCATCCAGAATGCCACCTCATGGTAATGCTGATTGACGAGCGTCCGGAAGAGGTAACCGATTTTAAACGCACTGTGGACGCTGAAATTTATGCCTCTTCCAACGACGAAGAGGTGAAAAGTCATCTGCGGGTCGCAGAACTTGCGATCGAAAGAGCAAAAAGACTGGTGGAGTCAAAAAAAGATGTAGTCTTATTAATGGACTCCATTACGCGCCTGTCCCGTGCTTACAATGCGAATTCCGGTAAAAGTGGCCGTACCATGACCGGTGGGTTAGATGTTCGGGCCCTTGAAAAACCAAGGCAAATTTTTTCTGCAGCGAGGAATTCTGAGGAATCTGGATCTTTGACCATCGTAGCAACTGCATTAATAGAGACAGGTTCCAAAATGGATGAATTAATTTTTCAAGAATTCAAAGGTACCGGAAATAGCGAAATTATTCTTGATCGCAAAGTAGCCGAACTCAGGTTATGGCCTGCAATCAATCTGGCTTCATCAGGAACTCGTAAGGAAGAAGACCTCGTCCCTGCTGATATTTTGGAGAAAACATCCTTCCTACGCCGGGCCATGTCGCCAATGAAAGTAATTGATGCGGCGGAAACCCTTCTTGAGCGACTTTCAAAAACATCCTCTAATCAAGAATTTCTTAATCTGATACAAACCCCTTAACGCGTTGACAAATTCTCGATTAAAAGGCACTTTTACGGATTTGCGTTGAATATCCCTTTCGGCTTTTATGCACAACTTTTCCGAACAATGCTTGGACCTTGCCCGCTCACTNCTGGGTAACAACCTCCAGCACATTAATGAAGACGGCAGCGTCACTTCTGCCCCTGGTGAAAACTCTCGGGTGGATGAACCCGGCCATGCAGCCCTTGCTATAGGAGAATTTTTTCGGGCATCCGGTGAAGTGGAGTTAGAGGGATTCGATTTATTTGACCTAACCGCTCGCTGTGTAACCCAACAGGCATTTACCGAGGAAGCCTCGGAGAATGGTCTGGCTTACGCAGCGTTGGGGCTTCTTTCCTTTGGAGCATCCAAGGAACGTAATGCCGTATGGGAAAGGTTACAAGATCCCACCAGAGAGCAGTTAGACTCATCTCTCATGGCTCGTTCCGATCATAAAGATCACTTTCAGGCATTCAATGTAGCCAAGTCAGTTGCCCGCTTTAGTTTTGGATTAACCAAAAAAGACGACACGGGAAAAGTCATTGACCGCTTCGTAGAGAGAATTGAAGCGAATAGCTCCACTGGGTACTGCAATGATTATCCGGAAGGTACATGCGGAGTTTTCAACCTTTACGGTCCTTTATCATTTATATTTATCAGGCAAGCTCTTCAACTGCATGCCAANGTTCATTTAAAAGACAGGAAGTTACCCAAACTTCGTACATTTGCCGAAAAATATCTTCGCATGCTTCCAGATATTGCAAGACAAGACGGCTTAGGCTGGAATTACGGAAAGTCCGTGGGAGCTTACGGTCAGCTTCATTGCATTAGCATGATATTACAATCCATGCGTGACCACTGGATATCACCGGAAAAAATGCCACTTTATTTAGACACCCTGCGTAGATTGTTCCAATATTTCTTTGTTACCTATTTAGACCAGGAAAAAGGAGACCTTGTGATNAGAGATCAAGACCGCAATACAGTTCCGAATCACACCACAAGGATGGCAAATTTCGATGCCGCCCGCTACCTTTGTCANTGGTCTAGACTTGCTCGTGTTATTGGCGGGTCATTGGGTGTCCCCCCACCTCAGCGTTCCAAGGTTGCCGGTCGTTTTGTTACTTTTGATAAATCTCATAAGAAAGAACATGGGTTATTTCTGTATCGCGACGAGAATAATGGATTGCAGTTTCAATTGCCACTCATTGGACCCGGTACCGCCCCTAACTGTGATAACTTAGCCTTCCCCCACTGCCCTGGTATTTTTGATTGGCCAGTGAATCGCTACCTTCCGGTTATGTTACCTGAGCTTACCTTTGGAGATTCAACCATCATCCCTTCTTACTACGGCAAAAATTGCGTTACAGGAGTGGGGCTCAGGAAATCCTTTTATCTACGGTTTGATCAACCCGAATTGATTAAAACCAATGGAGAATACGCTCACGGGTTGGGCAGCTGCCAAGTTCAATGGACATTTGGGGATGGTAAAATACAATCTGAATTCAGCTTTAAAGTTAAAAATCAAGTCACTCTTGACCAAATGAGGCTGGCATTGATCATAGGTTCTCCTCACTCAACCTACCGACTTGGCACCACGCTCAGACAAGGGTCTGAAGGTCTCCGAGCTAATGTTGAAACAGATGACTTTCAGGCAAAATGGAGTTCTTTTGAAACGGTTTCTGACAATCCAGAGTACCGTGGATATTCTGGAAATATTCATTATGTGCAATTTCTCGTCCGTGATCACCCACTAGTGATGCGTCCAGGTCAGCAATACAAGTTGATTCTTTCTTATCAACCAGATGTTGCGTTTGCAGACGAATAATTCTTCTCCTTTCTCATATTTCCAGAGGGCCTTCGTTTAATATTCTCATGGTTTTTTGACCAATGCTTTCCGCTCGAATTATTCCCTGTTTGGATGTTGATGCTGGACGCGTGGTAAAAGGAGTCCGTTTTAAAGAGTTACGAGATGCTGGAAATCCAGTCGAAGTAGCCAAAGCCTACCAGGAACAGGGTGCCGATGAACTGGTATTTTTGGACATCACTGCATCCAGNGACGAAAGNCANACNATGCNNGANGTNGTNGAGNNGACNGTNGCNTCCTGNTTCATGCCNGTCACCGTAGGTGGAGGAATCCGCGAGCTAAAAGACATTCGGCAAATGCTCCTTTGTGGTGCGGATAAGGTAAGCTTAAACACTGCCGCTATTCTCAACCCGGATTTGATTAATCAAGCATCCACAAGATTCGGAAATCAATGTATTGTGGTGGCAATCGATGCGAAACAAGTTAACCAAGACAACCGCTGGGTAGTTTACACCCATGGTGGAAGAAAACCGACATCTCTTGATGCGGTTGCATGGGCAAAAGAAGTAGTANNACNTGGTGCCGGTGAAATCTTACTCACAAGTATGGACCGCGATGGAACCAAGGATGGNTACGACATCCAATTAACCCGAGCAGTTAGTGAAGCAGTTGAAGTTCCCGTAATAGCGTCCGGAGGAGTTGGCACTCCTCAACATTTAGCGGAAGGGATTTTGGAAGGCCGNGCAAGTGCTGTACTCGCTGCAAGCATTTTTCATTTTGGAGAGTACTCGATAGAAGAATCCAAAAAAGTTATGAAAAGCCTGGGAGTTCCAGTCCGTCTGTAGGTCAATAAATTGTAGATTTTTAAATCCTATAAATCCTTCCAAAATTCAAACGCTTCGTCACCCAATTTTGAAAGATCACTCTTTCCATTCTTAGTGATAATATTTCCTCCTTGATCAAGGATCACCAGAAACGGGATATACTCAACTCCTGATACTTTACTTGCATGTTTTGCCTCTATGGATTGATTTTTCATCGCTAGCCATGGCATAGCATATTTCTTCATGTAATTTGCCTGTGCCTTTTCGCTACCATCTCCCCCAACTAAAATAACTTCAAATTCTTCCGCATATTTATTTCTGAATTCAATTAATTTAGGAGTAAACTTTCTACAAGGTCCACACCAACTCGCCGAAAAGTAAAGGCCCACATATTTTTTTTCCANCCCTGCGGAAGGAATTTTGTCGCCNCCCGCATCTAACAGGATTTCGGGAATAACAATTTCATCAGTTGGTAATAAATCACTTGATTGTACTTCTTCAGCAAAAGAGAACCCAAAAGCAAATAAGCTTAAAATAAATGTAGAGAAAAAGACCCGTAAAGANGCAGAAATTTTCATANNATTANNATAAAGATTCTAATCAAATACTCCAAGGTAAATTAATCGCAATGAAAACCTTTTTAAATCATAGACGCAAAGTCTTCAAGATACCTTACGCTGACTTTTTCAATTTCAAACTGTTTTGCTCTCTTCCAAGAAGCCGTAGCAAGTTGCTGCATTTTAAAATCAGACATTTTCAATGTCTCAATAAGGGTTTCCACAATCGTTTCACTAAAATTATCTCCGGGCAGCCTCTCGAGACAAAAACCCTCCACTCCAAAATTTATAAAATCTGAAAAACAGGGAAGGTCTGAAACGACCGGGACACATCCACAACTCATCGCCTCCAAAACGGCCAAACCAAAGGTTTCCCCCTTTTCGGCTATAGAGGGATAAATGAAAAGGGATGCTTTTTCCATTTCCTTCTTTAATTCATTCCGATTGAAAACAGGCTCCCGTATTTCAGCTTTATTTTGTCCCGCTACAAGGAGATCCTCCAACTGGTCGCGAAAATTTTTTCCTCCCCCACCCTGTTCTTCTTTCCATGGACCAATCACCCGTAGAGTCCACCCATCAGCTATTTCTTTTGGCACCATCTTCCACGCTTCGGCCAGTTCACGCACTCCTTTTTCAGGATGAACACGACCCGCATAAAGTATGATTTTCTCTCGATTTTCAAACCGCGGTTTATCAGATGTTTTCCAAGTTAATGGATAGGGTAAGACTTTTATTTTCGCAGAAAACTTTGGGACCTCCTTGCAACAAACCTTTGCGATAAAATGAGTGGGAACCTGAAAACGAGCTGCTTTCTTGTACAATCTTAACTGCCCTTTCGGGTAACGCCCCACATGCACATATTGTCTGCCAAACTCTTGATCCGGAAAAAATAAAGGTGCCCAAAAAGCATGGGTTACCAGGATGTCTGCAGGCGGCATTACTTTTCTTGCACGTAAAACATAAGGGAGTTCAAGAAGCTTTAATAAATATGGGTTTTTAACTGCTCTAGCACCACGGACTCTCAGATGAGTAACCCCTTGGATTACCTCAGATTTTACTAATCCTTCTCCAAGTCGGGAAATATGGGTGACTTCATGCCCTTGCTTGAAAAACTCCTTTCCGAGAGCAAACCATGCGGATTCAATAGCCCCACCCTGAATTGGTGGAACAGGCAAAAATGCACCCTGCAAAATATTGATTTTCATATGGAATTTGGGTGGGCC
>NHCX01000111.1 GCA_002168015.1 Verrucomicrobia bacterium TMED44 | reverse complement strand
TTGAGCGGAGCCATTGGATCGATCATAACGGGCAAAGGGTTGCGTCGAAATCGATGGGAGGATGTTTAAGGCCCCAAGCACTTCCGGAGAAAGACGGTTCAGTGAGATGGAAGAATCGGAGACATCTCCCGCGGTTAAGGCATAAGGAACGGATGCAAAGGGACGATCGGGGCTGAGTTGCTGGAAGCCNTTNACCCCATCGCTNAACCANACGCGAAGTTTNGCATCNGAATNTTGCTGGAAGATTGNNGGATCNAGNGCANTCATTNCCTGAATCGCGGNATTTCCCAGTAAAATGGAATATAAGCCTCCATTAACTGGAACCTGAATTGACCCTTGTGGTTCAGAGCCGCTAACGCTTGTNCCGTCATTGNTCCAGTAGGTGNCTTTGCCATCAGTATCAACGAGGGCGAATTTGAACAAACCAGTCCCGTCAAAAGCTTCCCCGTTGACCGCTACCTGTCCGGCATAGTTCAAAACAGGTGGGACTCCACCCGCCCGTAAGGCGAGTAATGCAAGCAGGCAAATGATTATTGATAATGANCGCATNAATNTNCGATCATTGTGCAATNATGAGGGGCTGTCAAGAATTCAGAAAGTAATAGGATGGATTATAGTTGAACATAAAAAACGCCCGATCTCGAAAGAACGGGCGTTTGTGGGGTAAAAAGTAAAATGAAAAGAATTACGCAGCTTGTGGAAGATCGTGAAGGCTGGTTTGTTTGCGTTTAACGCGACGAAGACGGGACCGGCGACGCAGTCCACGGTCGAGTTTTTCCACCAGATCATCCACGGCTTTGTAAATATTTTCACTGAGGACGGAGATGGTGATGGTTTTCCCTTTCAATTCCAAATGGCCCTTCGCTACATACTCATTTTCGTGCGATGAAGATTTTGAATCGTGCTCCAGTTCAATCCTCGCACGAATAATTCTCTCCTCGTGCTTAAATATTTTTTCCATCTTTTCATAAACAATACCCTTGAGGGAGTCAGTTAAGTTAAGATGAAGGCCGGAGAGAATCAGATTGTTCTTCATATGCGTTTTCTATTTTGTATTAGGTTTTAGTTTGTGATGCCTGCGTGGTGNAGGCAACACCTTCAACTTCGCGCGTAAAAAGTAAGAATGCCAATAAAGTTTACATTTTTTTTCTTGAAAGTAAGTAAGTCACTGAATCCCAATTCTTTACCTAATGAATGAGGGTACGGATTCTCCCCTGGTTGATCCAGATAGTTTCCCCAGTTGGATTATTTTTGAGGATGAGCACATTCTGGTGCTCGATAAGCCGGGGTGGCTGGTCTGTCATCCATCGAAAAATGGGCCGTGGTCGAGCTTGGTAGGGGCGGCAAAGGAGTATTTGGGGGTGGAGTCAATTCATTTGGCCAGTCGCTTGGACCGGGAGACCAGCGGAGTCGTTCTGCTGGCCAAGCACCGTGGGGCAGCCAGTAGGTGGCAAAAGGGAATTGAGGTAAAGACGGTAAGAAGAAGTTACCTGACCATCCTGGAGGGAGAGATGGATGGCTCGCGTGAAATTTCCACTTTTTTGGGTAAAGACCCTATGAGTGAAGTCTTTGTCAAGCAGAGGGTAACTGCAAGTTCGAGAAAGTCTCAGCGGGCAGAATCATTATTTATCCCTTTAGAGGTAAGAAATGGTTATACATTTGCCTTGGTGCTTACGAAAACTGGCAGGAAACATCAAATCCGTGTGCATGCCCAATCAATGGGGTATCCTCTGGTTGGCGAGAAATTATACGGGCGGAATGAAACTTATTACTTAAAATTTTGCCAAGGAGGTTGGAAGAATGAGTGGATCGAAGATCTGGGCATGAGCAGGCAGGCTTTGCATGGGAGGACTTTGGGGTTCATCGATAAAAGTGAAGTTTTTCATACTGATCTGGCTGATGATATGAGAAGTTTTCTCTTTGATACAATGGGCCAGCACAAGGAGGTTGTGGATACTATTCAATCGAGGGCGGATGAACTCGTTTTGCGGAAATGGAGTGAGGAATTGGGTTGTATGGAAGGGCATGAGGAAGTATTTCGTAAAGGAAGTAATAATAAGTAATCGTATATGAGTACCCCAAGTGCACCTGCCTCTCCCCTAGAAGCCTTAAAGGCTGGCTTCCGTCGTGCCTGCGTTAGGCGATTGGTCGGAGATGAAGCAGGTGCGATTGATGTCCTTAAAAATGAAATTCCAAAGTTGGTGGTTGGCTGGGCTAAGACCACAAGTATCGATGCGGCCGAAAAAAAAGGTAAACTCAAGGAGATGTTTGATGATGAGTCGGGCCGGGCGGATGAATTGGCCACAGCCTTTGATTTATTTGCCGGTCGATTTGAGGCGAGGGTCGCGGAACTTGTAAAAAAAGAACTTGGGGATGTTTGTTCACGTTTAGAGCAGATTGTCGATGCGATGACCGGTGGCAAACCTTTGGAACCAATATCTCTGAACGAGCAAAGTGAGGTTGGGACTGAAACTGAGGAAGCAGAAGATGTCCAGGAATTAGATCCTCCAAAGGGTATAGGGTTACGGTTTGATGAGATTGAGGAAATGATTGATTCGGTGCTTTCCGAAGACTGAATCGCCAAGGTGTTTTTTAAACGTTTACATTCTTGGTTTGACTTGCTGGTTTTTTTATCAAACTTCATGGTTTGAATTAACCAATTTTCAGATATGTCCTTAGACCCTGCAGAAACTACCCCAGAAAACCCTGAAGAATCGACCTCCGAGGAAGATAAGAAGAGAAAAATGTATATCGGTCTAGATCTCGGTACATTAAACTCTTGCATAATGCCGAAGTTAAGCAAACCCGGATCGGATGAACACCACGGTATCTGGGTGCCCACGGTGGTGGGGTATCCAGAGGATGGTATACTTGCCGGTATTTTACCAGGTAACTCCTCTATGTTGCACGGGGATGAGGCGTTGGCGAACGAACTCCATTTACGATTGGTTAACCCTTTGAATGATGGAGTGATTGCCGACCATGAGGCTGCGCAGTCTTTTCTTTCTTATCTTCGTAACAAAGTAGATCCTGAACGNAAACGTGAAGTACACTGTGTGATTGGTATTCCTGCAGTTGCTGATGCAGAAGCCAAGGAAAGTTTGAAGAATGCATCGAAGGGTGCATTCGAAGGAATTTTATTTATCCCGGAGCCATTTCTNGCTGCCCTAGGCATGAGAGATGAAGAGCGACTGACCGATCCGACCTACAGCGATCCGGTGGCGAATTCCTTGTTTGTAGACATTGGTGCAGGTACGACTGATTTTTGTATCGTTCANGGATATTTTCCTAAACCAGAGGATTTATTAAGTATTCCCTTTGCAGGGAATGAAGTGGATGTAATTCTGGATAAAGCGATNCGTGAGGAATATGCTGAAGTGGATGTGCCCATTTCTATGATCCGTAAATTTAAGGAGAGTTATTCCTATGTCGGTGAGAGTGAATCAGGAGCCCGTGTGAAAGTGCCAGTCGATGGAAAACCGAGGAAGATAGAAATTGGTAAACAAGTAGGACTTGCCTGCAATCAATTGCTCGGAGAAATTTTTGATTCGATCAAAGAGGTTATTTCCAAAGCTTCTCCGCAGTCAGTTTTTGGTATGTTGCAAAATATCGTTTTGACCGGTGGAGGGAGCCGAATCCGTAATATTGACCAGGAACTGCAGAGGCTTTTGCTTGATGATGGCTATGAGGAACCTGATGTTCGGATTTCTTCTCGTGAAGTTATGCCTTTTGTGGGAATTGGGGCTATGAAAGTGGCCAAGGCTGCTCGTGAAGATCAGTGGATTCGTCCCTGATCAAGAAAGGCTTGCATGCCCTCACTTAAATAATGGTCTGAAGAGTCTGTCCCAGGCGTTCGACCGAGGAGAATATACGTTCGTTAATTATCTCTGGATCATCTTCCTGATGATCAGAAAAAAGAATGTTCCATCCTTCCAAGGTGTGCAATTCCTCTTTTTCGGGGTCGGGGAATTTCTCTAACCCTTTAACCTTTAAATGCCGGACTAAAAACTCGGCCAGTTGGACAGCTGCGGCTAGCTTCGGGTTAACAGTGGCTTTCAATGGGTGATTATGCCAGTGCACCGCCTCGACAACTTCCTCTGATATATGATGATTCCAAAGGTAATACGCACCCATTTTGGCATGATCCCATCCAACCAGACTAACTTCCTTGGTAGTTAGTTCTTCGAGTGATTGATGAGATTTCCCATACACATGGGGGAAAATTTCTGGGAATGTAATGGCAAGGATCAAAATGCCGAGATTGTGAAGCAGACCTGCCACATAATCAGCTTCCTGCTCAACTTTATGATCGGCAATGGAGAGGATTTCGCGGGTAAGGATGGCGGTGCCGATACTGTGTCGCCAAAAGCTTTCCCAGGAAAAGTGTTCACTCTTTTTTCCTAGTGCAGAAATCTCTTCAATAATCGGGGTGGCAGCGATCAGTTCACGAATCCGATTGAGTCCTAAGAAAATGGAGGCTTCTTCAACCCCGGTGATATGATGATCTTCTTTGCTTCCAAAAAAGATTGAATTTACAAGATCCAAAACTCTGGTGGTGAGAGATGGGTCCAACCTGATGACCTCTGCGATTTGTCCGACAAAACTATCTTCTGAATCAAGAAGATTGGCGAGGGTTTCGTTAATGCTCTCCAATGAAGCCAATTTGGGACACTGATTAATCCTCTCAATCAATAAAAAGTCTGAGGGAGGGTTCATCGGTAAGCCTGAACGGAAGCAAAATTGAATTTTGGCTTCCTCATTTAGAATACAGAATTAAACTTTGATCTCGACAGCGTTTGGTCGGTGATCGGAAAGATGAGCTTGTTCCTGCATGCAGGATTCGAAAAAGTTTTGGGCATTCTTACAGACCTGAGATCCTTGATTAAGAATAAGAGTTCTCCCAGTGGAGGAAAGGATTTGCATGGACCCATCGGCTCTCTTTTCCAAATAAAGTGTATCCCCGGTGTCTTTTTCCAAAAAAGATTGGATTGCGGGTGACTGCATAAATTGCTGCTTGAGCTCTTTTCTTGTCAGACCTTTGTCGACCGCAGAAACAGCATCCAATTCTTGGGAGAAAGATTCTGAACTCGGCTTAGGGAGCTCGGTATTGGGTGTCGAGACTTTATCAAAAAGATTTTTCCCCATTGAAACGAGACTGCTTGCAACTACTGGATTCATGAAGAATGTAGAGCATTTCTTTTGCCAATTATTTTGCAGTTACATCCATTTGAGGCATTTCCTCTCAACCAATGTCTCTGCAATTTGAATCGCGTTAAGTGCGGCACCTTTCCATAGCTGATCGCCTACGACCCATAGGGCTAGACCATTCTTAAATACTTGGTCAATCCGAAGCCTGCCCACCCCACATTCTTCTTTTCCCGCATAATGCAAGGGGGTGGGGTATCGGTTTGCATTGGGAAGATCCCAAAGTTCAGCCCCTTCGAATTCCTCGATGGCAGCTTTGGCATCCGGGACATTGACTGGTTGTGAAAATTCTGCATTTAAACTTATGGAGTGAGCCCGATTGACAGGGACGCGTACGCAGGTGCAGGAAACCTGCAGTCCTGGGATTCCCATTATCTTGCGACTTTCGTTTTTCATTTTAAGTTCTTCCTTCGTATAACCGTCCTCACGGAAGTCATCGATATGAGGAATTAAATTGTGGGCAATAGGGTGGGGGAATGGAGATTCTGCAGGAGGAGAAGAGGGGACTTCGGCGGGTGCAAATTGAGCTTTGAGCTCGTTCTCTAATGCCTGGAATCCAGCCTCACCAGCACCAGAAACTGCCTGATATGTAGATGCCATGAATCGTTGCAGGCCAAATCTTTTGTGCAAAGGATAAAGTCCCATAAGGGCAACTGCAGTTGAGCAATTCGGGTTGGCGATAATACCCTGATGATCTTCAAGTATGTCTGGGTTGATTTCGGGGACAATTAACGGAACCGTCGGATCCATTCTGAAGGCAGAACTGTTATCAATGACGACACATCCATGCCTGCGGGAAGCCTCGGCGAATTGCTGTGATTGTTTTGATCCTGCACTAAATATGGCCAGGTCGAGATCTTTAAAAGAGTCGGCCGTGGTTTCCTGTACGGTCTCTAGGTTTCCACATGCCTGAATTTGTCTGCCTGCGGACTTGGGCGATGCCAGCAGGCGGGCCTCCGCGACTGGAAACTCTCTTTTTTCAAGAAGACTAATTATTTCTTGGCCAACCGCTCCGGTTGCGCCTACGATTCCTATACGATATTTTTTCAATGAATGTAGAAGGTTTATATTTTAAGTACCAAGAAGTGATAAAATCCTTAGGTATTGAGGAGACTGATAATGTTTTGTGTGCATCAATTACAAATCAGACACTACACATTCTTAAAGATGGGAAAAGCTTGAAAGACTACCTGATGTCAAGTTCTAAGCGTCCGCAGTCATGTGTGGAAAATTCCCTAGGTACCCCTTGGGGTTTACATGAAGTTTGTGAGAAAATCGGAGATGATGCTCAATTAGGGATGGTTTTTGAGGGCAGGCAGGCGATTGGTTTACCCTTTTCTGGATGTGACAAGAAGAAGCAGGAAAAGAATTTGATTACTACAAGGATTTTGAGACTAAAGGGATTGCAGGAAGGCGTGAATCTTGGGGGAGATGTGGATAGTTTTGATCGATATATATACATACATGGAACTAATCACGAAGATCGCCTGGGTGCTCCTTCGAGTTCGGGATGTTTGCAACTCTCAAATCTAAATGTGAAGGATTTGTATGATCAGACCAAGGTAGGAGATCATTTATGGATCGAGTTAGTTGAGCCTTTCTAAATCGAATAGTTAATATTAAACTTCTGATGAATTCTTGATGAAGCGAGGCAAGAGGCTTCATCCTCATTGATCTCAATAACTTCGGAACTTGAATTAGAAAACTTTATAGTGTTCTTAATCCTTTCCTGTTCAAGACTTGGTGAATCCTCGTCGATGATGAGAAAGTTATAGTCGATTTGACGAATTCTGATCAGGGCATCATCAAGACCATCGCTATTTTCAACATTGAATCCCTCTCGCTTAATTTCACTGGTAACCCTTTTACGAAGTTGTTGATTTTCAATAAAAATGAGCACTGAAATCCGTAACCTTGAACGAATAAGTCCAATGATATGCTCCACTCGAATGGGTTTATGGAAAAATGCGATGCAGCCTAATTCCTGCG
This sequence comes from Verrucomicrobia bacterium TMED44, assembly GCA_002168015.1. Taxonomy (GTDB): domain Bacteria; phylum Verrucomicrobiota; class Verrucomicrobiia; order Opitutales; family Seribacteraceae; genus Seribacter. The sequence goes on along the minus strand of NHCX01000111.1, from coordinate 25,844 downwards.
CTTCCTTCTCAAGTTCGGGGACCGAAAAAGCACTAATAAAGATAAATTTCGCATGCCTCTTATCGATTTTAAGCATTTCCTTATATGTTTGAACACCTTTGATGTCAGGCATTTGCATGTCCATAAGCACGAAGTCAAAAGTTTTATCTGTGTAAAGCTCGATGGCCTTGCTACCATTTTCAGCTAGATCCACCTCAAACCCCTCACCCTCCATTACATCGGACATGGTGGTACGAATAGCAGGGTGGTCGTCGACAATTAGTATCTTTGTTTTCATGGTGNTTTGACTAGCAATATAATTAATTTGGTATTTTTAATGAGATAGTTGTTCCCTTTGTTGATGACTCTTTTATTTCGATTGAGCCACGGTGTCTTGCCAGCAAATCAGAACACAATGGTAGACCGAGCCCGAATCCATCCTCTTTGTCTGTATAAAGTGGTTCAAATACTCGACTTTGTAATTCGCGAGGAATCCCTGTTCCATTGTCAGTTATTAAGATTTCAATAAATTCCTCTTCTTTCCTCGCAAATACTTTAATTTCCACTTCTGAAATCAAATCGTTTGACTGGATTGAATTTATAAAAAGATTTGAAAGGATTTGCCTGAAAAGAAGCTTATCAACTGTTAGCTCGAGGTTCTCTGGCTCTGAATTGTAGGAAAATTTGACTTGGTCGGAAAGGTCAAGCACTTCAAGCACATCCATACATAGTTCCTTCAAGTTGACTGCGCTTAATTTAAGTTCCTTCCCCTTGGTAATATTTAGCAAATGCTCAATAACATCATCACTTGCAGAAAGTTGCTGATCAATGATCTCAAGATGCTCCAGTGATTTATCTACGGCGGATAAATTGTTTCTTAAAAAGTAAACCGAATTCCTAATTGCAGACATCGGATTGCGTAATTCATGGGCAATATTGGATGACACCTGTCCAACATTTGCAAGTCGTTCTTGTCTTCCAAGCTGATTTTGGAGATTTAAAAGTTCCTGATTTTTTTTGATTCTAACTTTTATTTCTGACTGAAGCCTTTTATTCGCTTTCTTCAAATCATCGGTTCTTTCGATCACCCTAGTCTCCATCTGTTCCTTACTTTCAACAAGTTTCTCATTTGCTTCGCCTATCGAATCGAGCATGTTATTAAATACGGTCGTTAACCGTCCGAACTCGTCATCACTCATTTTTTTGGCTCGAGCTTGTAGATCTTTCTCACTGGCTACTCTCTCGGCAACGGAGACCAGTTCGATAAGGGGTTTTGTGAGACTTTTCTCAATCCATAGCGCGGCAAATATCACAAGGATTACAATGATTAACCAGATGGTGAAGGTTAGTTTTTTAAACTCATCCTGCATCGATTTTAAATCGTCTAATGAACGGACTAGAATGACCGTCCCAATTTTTTGGTCTTGCGAGTAAATTAATCTTTGAACCATCAGGTCATTCTCAAGCCAAACCTCCTTCTCAATTGGAAGCGGAGTGGGTGATTCTGGTGGATTCTTTTCATTTTCCCCATTACTGTAACTTGTTACGAATAGGTAAGGCTTGTTTGTTGGTTGAAAGATATCAAACTTCCAGATCTTGATGTGCCTAATCGCATCATTCTCAACCAGTGCATCGGTTATTTCTTGTGCTGTTTCCGGATCATCAAACTCTAGAGCAGGATGGATTTGTCTAGATAAAGTGGAGGTAAGCTCCGTGGTCATATTCGAAATTAGTCTTCGATGAGAAATTGTCGTTTCGTTGACTAGGTATAAACCGCCCAGTGTTGGAACGATNAGACTCAGTGTGATCGCTGCGAGGAGTAATTTTCCTCGGAATGACCCATGTGATAATTGAGAAAACAAAAAGAAAAACTGGCCAGATGACTATTTCTTGGGTGGGCGAATTATGTTAATCGCCCCTTTAAGTGTTTCTTCCGGGAAATCTTTATTTGCTTGGATCGAGGACTTCAGGAATTGGAAAAGTCGATTCTCCGGACTGCCCTTCCCATCTATTTTTTCAGTTCTTTGAACATAATGAGGCGCAGAAAAAGTACTGTTTTTCTGATGAAGGGAGTCTCGCACCGCGTGGAGGATTCTCGTGTCAGTTTCTACATTCCTAAACTTTTCATTTAAAATTATTAAATCCAATTCTTTAAGCTGGCTTAATGTGAAGGTCTCAAATGGTTTACCTAGTCTAGTGTTCAATAGTTGCTCCAAATCACTGGCATTTACATGTGGATAATCATCTGCTAAGGCGAAAAAGGAGAAATCCTGAAAGATTCCCGATCTTAAGGCAAAGTGAACATTCGGAACCGAAATAATCTCGAAATCTTTGGATGCCGGGATAGAATCCGCAAAGCCATNGGTATTTTCTCCAATGACTAATATTTGTCTTTTGAGATAACGAGAATTTTTGGCGATCTCCGATTTCAGGCGAGATAGTGTCTCTTCCTGAATGGTTTGAATTGAAGGACTAAGGGAAGTGGAGTAGACCATGGTGATAATAAATTAGGGTTATAGTATTATCTTATGATGCCACTATTTCCTGTCAATCACCTTTGGTTTATGAACTTTCTGAATTTAGGGAGATAAAGTTTTTAAAGATTCGAGCAACTGAGATAAATTTTCCTTCACAATAATTGTACTGCCCAAGGATAATAACTCATCTACTCCATGAGTACCAGTAGGGAGAAGGATACATTCCATAGACGCATTCTTAGCAGTTTTATAATCGTAAGGAGAATCTCCTACATAGATTGTTTCCTGGGGGGTGAAGCCAAGTTTATTAAGTGCGAAATGAGTGAGTCGAGTATCTGGTTTCTTCCATGCAGTGTCATTGACCCCTAATGTAAATTTAAGAAATTGGTCGAAGCCTAAATGTTTACAGGCAGCGCGAGCATGAGGTCCATATTTATTTGTGAGGACTGCTGTATGGATATCATTTTGCTTGCACCATTTGAGGATATGATTGGACCCTGGCAGGGCAATCAGTCCGTCAAACATTTCTTTCTCGAAGATTGGTCTTAGGATTTGAACAGCTTCCTCAGCTCTTTCAGGTCCAATCAACTTTTGCATGGTTGTATCCGACGCCCCACCCACTGCACGCTTAACAGTTTCAAAGCTTGGCTCAGGGTACCCCATAGAGGATAAGGTCAAGGAGAAAGCACGATGAATGGCTTGAAATTGATCAATTAAGGTGCCATCTAAGTCGAAGAGTATTGCTCGTGGTCGCATTATTGTANTATAAAGAAAATGTTTTAATGGATAAAAGTACTCAGAGTAACTCGCATTCCGGTAATAGCGAATTGAATATTCCAATCATGGAATGGAAGCGTGAGAAAGATGAGATATTAATAATTTTGTCAGGTTATTGGCGTTTATCATGCAGGGAAAGACCTCGGATCATTAAAAGGTGGCAATCCTTGGTTAAGCAGTCAAGTGATGTCCGAGTTTTTCATATCTCGTGCACTGATTCCGCAGATTGGGACTCCTCTTTGGTGGTCTTTTTTAAAAATGCAATTGATGATCTTCGTTCTAAGAAAAAAGCCGTCGAGGTTGGGTCTGTACCAGCAGGTTTAAGCCAACTACTAAAACTGAGTGATTCTGACCGGGGCGGTAAAGATGGAAAAGTAAACAAGGTGGATGAGTTTGAAAAATTTGCCACTGATTTTCCCAACTATTTTGTCCAGCCAATCGAATTCTTTGGTGCGGTAATTATTGCCTTTATGGAATTTATTTCCGGAAGGTCAGTGATGAGGTGGCGTGATTTTTTTGAGAGTGCGAAACAGTGTGGGGCATCAGCTCTACCCATTGTTACCTTAATCAGTTTCCTGACTGGGCTCACTATGGCTTTTGTTGGAAGCGTTCAATTGGAGAAATTTAATGCTAAAATTTATGTGGCTGACTTAGTGAGTTTAGCCATGGTCAGAGAAATGGGAGCCTTAATGGTCGCTATTATAATGGCAGGTCGAACGGGGGCATCTTTTGCTGCTGAACTGGGGAATATGAATTTAAATGAGGAAATAGATTCGCTGAGAACTTTTGGAATTTCTCCCATATCGTTTCTCGTTTTACCCAGAACTCTGGCCCTATTTCTTATGACCCCTCTGCTTACGCTCTATGCGGATGTCGTAGGAATCCTAGGGGGATTGACCGTTGGTACAGTAGTGATGAATTTCTCAGTTATTCATTACTTGGAGCAAACCCAGTCAGCATTGACTCACATGTGGGAGGTGTATTCCGGCGTTACAAAAAGTTTGATGTTTGGTCTGATTATCGGATTGGTTGGTTGCTACAAGGGAATGTATTCCGGTCGTGATTCAGCTTCTCTTGGCAAGTCTGTTACTTCTGCTGTGGTGGTTGCAATTACTTTTATTATTATAACGGATGCACTTTTTGAAACTACTTTCAGTTACCTCGAACTTCGATGACCGCATTACCTAATTATTCCAACCCAGTGATTCAAGTGGAGGGATTAAAACTGGCCTATGGTGATCATTTGGTTTTGCAAAACCTGACTTTTGAAGTCCAGCAAGGTTCCTGTCTAGTGATCATGGGGGGTAGTGGTTGTGGGAAAAGTACCTTGCTGAAATCCTTGGTTGGGCTCTTGCCTCCGATTCTAGGTGATGTTCAGATCAATAAGAAGCACCTTTGGGGCGATGATGAGCTAAGGGCAGATATTCTCCGCGATTTGGGGGTTTTATTTCAAGGAGGAGCATTGTGGAGTTCTATGTCGATTAAAGAAAATGTGTCCCTTCCTTTGGAGATTTACACGGATTTGGATGAGACAGAGGTGGAAGACTTAGTCCGATACAAGTTGAGCTTGGTGGGCTTGTCTGGGTTTGAGGATTTTTACCCGTCTGAATTGAGTGGTGGAATGAAAAAAAGGGCAGGCTTGGCACGGGCGATGGCCTTGGATCCCAAAATACTTTTTTTCGATGAACCTTCTGCCGGACTTGACCCTATTACCTCAAGGAGATTAGATGACTTAATTACGGAGTTAAAAGAGAGTCTTGGAATAACTTTTGTTGTGGTGACTCATGAATTGGCAAGTATTTTTGAAATTGCGGATGATGCCATTTTCCTGGATGCACAATCCAAGTCGCTACTCGAACAGGGAAAGCCAAAAGGCTTATTGAATGGAAGTAAGTTTCCTCAAGTTATTGACTTTCTGACTAGGAATGATTCATCAAGCTCTTGAAATCAGCATTGATTGATTTGATTTATATCTTCATGGTGAATACATATTTTGAAAAAAAACGGTAATAGATTTTTAGTTGGAATTTTCGTACTTGGAGCCATTATTCTCCTCTTAGGTTTCACCGTATTCACGGGAGGCTTCTCCTCTTTTCGCAATCAAAACGAGAGATTTGTTCTCGTATTTCATGAAAACATGTATGGTTTGTACGAAGGCGGGAAAGTTACTTTGAATGGGGTGCGAATTGGAAGAGTAGAGCGTTTCTTTTTGGGGGATGCCATTGAAGATGCACCGGTACCAGTTCTCGTTGAGATCAATCGTAAGTTGGTTCATCGACATATGGTTGATACCGGGAATGAAATTTTTGACGAAGATGGAAAATTTAAGCAGGAAATCGTTAAAACCTTGGTCGGTCAATTGATTCAAGAGAGTTTTGTAACTGGAATTCTATACATTAATCTTACCACAGATAATGGTAAGGATGGTGAAATACCTGGAGAAGTTAACGAAGCTTATGGCTATCAGGAACTTCGTACGAGAGATTCAATTTTCGCAGAATTGAGTGAGAAAATTAATTTCGAAAAGATGAGCACCCAGATAAGTTTACTTCTAGATGTTGCTACGAAAAGGCTAAATGAAATCGATCTTCCTACTCTGCAGGCTGATTTTGCTAAATCGAACCAGGCACTTCGTGATTTCTTAAATGTTTTTACTCAGAATTACTCATCTTTGGGGCCAAGTTTAATCGAAAGTTCTGTCCAGGCTAAACTTACCTTGAATGACATTTCTAAATTATCGAAAGCAGTCAACTTGATGGTGCAACCTGATTCGGATATTCGCTTTCAGTTTTCCGACACGCTAAGAGATGTGAGTCTGATGTCTAAATCGCTAAAGAGACTTGCTGATCTTCTTGAGCGCAACCCTCAAGCCTTTCTTATCGGGAAACCCACCAGTTCTAAGGAGTAATTATGAAAATTCCGGTTATTGCTTTGTTCATCATCTTCTATGCTTGCAGTTGCGTTATCCCTGAATCCAATCATGTGGAACCTCAGTATCATTTATTAACGAAGACCTTATCAGACGAAAATCAGACTCTTGCAATGCCTGCCGTGTCTTTTCATGTAAGGGAAGTAAATGTGCCTCCTTATTTAGATGATAATCGTCTCGTCAACAGACCGGGGAATTCCTCAATTAAATATCTCGAAAATCATCGGTGGGGTGAACCCCTAGGTGAAGGTATCTCAAGAGTTATTGGATTGAACCTGTCCAGTATTCTAAACACTCTCGATTACTCTTCTTACCCACAGCGTCTGAAGGCAGGGTGCCATTACGAAGTAGCAGTCTCTGTACAAAGATTTGAAAAAGCAGAGAATGAACAGGTCAAGCTCTCTGCAATCATAGAAATTTTTCACCGAAATAGAATCGTCAGACAAGTTCAATTTTATAAATCTATTTCTATTAAAGGAAGAAATATTTCGGATGAAATTGACGCACTCACTTTCGCACTTTCTTCCGCATCTTTTCAAATTGCGAAGACGATTTATTCCTTACCGATGAGCCTTGCTTTGCGAATTGACGCAGGTGAGGTGATCTGGGAAGACTCAACTTTAGTTCAGGTGACTAAGCTTTTGAATGAAATTCTGGCTAATCATTCAAAACAAGAAAATACAATTAAAATTTCTATGGGAAACAATCTAACTAATCATCAACTTCCGCTCATTTCGTTACATTCCCAAAACAAATCTTTATACGAAGTGATTAATCAAGTTAGGGATAATTTAGGAATCACTGTTGATTACACTCCCTCAGGGATCATTTTTTCATCATTACAGTAAGTAAATTTTGGAATTTTTCCTCATAAGCATCCTTGCCATAATCACTCTATGTATTTCATGGCATACTAGGCGAATAACGAGAATAAGAGACGAGGAAAAACTCATGCAGGAAATTGATAACGATTTTCAGGAAGAATTTAATCTTAAAGAAGACAGGAGTGCGAACACTGGTGAAGACAGATTAGAAAGAGTTGTTGAATGGATCGAGGATGTGCAACTGGAAGATGATATAGAAAAGAAAATTTAAGCACGCATCCCTATTTAAACTTTTTTTCATGAGAAATACTTATTTCGAAAGGTCCTATTCCTTAGATAATTTTTAGTTTCTGTCCCTTTTTCCTCGATCGTTCAGTTTTGATTGCCTACAAAATGTAATATGAAATCAATAATACAGAATTCTTTAATTCTTTCTTTATTTCCTCTCTTCTTACTTGGGTCATGGCCAAACTGGAGAGGTGCAAATTTTGACGGTTCTTCCAGTACGACCGCCGCTTTACCGCAAGACTTCGACCAGTCCAAGGGGGTTAAGTGGAAGTCGGGTATGCCAGGGCCTTCAGCCGCGACTCCAATCATTCATGGGAGTCGCGTATTTATGCCATCAATACTGGTTGATTCGTCTAAAAAATCAAAAGGGCAAGGTGAATTGATTGCGATGTGCTTAGATTCATCGAATGGTCGAATTTTATGGAGGAAGAACGCAGGGAGTGGATATAGACCTGGGCAGAAGGACGGATTTGATTACATGCTCCATGACAGATCTAATTATGCAAGTCCATCTCCCGTCATAGGGGAGGATACGGTTTTCTTTTTTTTCGGAAACGGTGATTTGATTGCCTATGATTTCGATGGAAATGAAAAATGGCGAAGGAACTTACAGTCAGATTATGGTGACTTTTGTTTTCAATGGACTTTTTCAGCATCCCCCACTTTTTTTGGCGGACGATTATACCTACCCATACTACAAAGAGATGAACCAGTTCATGGAAGAGGGGTCGAACAGGCGGAATCTTTTATTCTATGCATGAATCCAAAGAATGGGAAAACGATATGGAAGCACATCCGTGAATCGGATGCGCAAAAGGAGTCTCTCGAGTCTTTCGGTACAATCATTCCTTTCAATAATCAATTATTGGTGGCAGGCGGAGATGTGCTGACCGCCCATGATCCAGATTCAGGTCAGGAAATCTGGCGTTGGGGAACATGGAACCCTGGTAACAAGCAGCAATGGTGGAGACTCGTTCCATCTCCAGTTGTTGGTGGGGGGGGTGGGGTTGGTCTGTGCTCCAAAGCGTGCACCTATTTTTGCGATAAAGCTTGATCTGCAGGGAAAAAATACTGGGACCAACGGGCTTCGTTGGGAGACTTCTGAAGACTCGTCTCTTACTTCTGATGTGCCGACACCATTATTTTACAGGAAGAAATTTTATATTCTTAGTGATTTGAGAAAAAAATTATCCCAAGTGAATCCTGAGACAGGCTTGGCTGAATGGACCCTAGATTTGCCCGGCAAGTATAAATGGCGAGGGTCACCCACTGCTGGAGATGGCAAGATTTATACAATGAATCATAATGGGATGGTACTGGTTGTTTCTGCAGAATCTGGTAAGATTTTAAATCAAGCAGAGTTGGGAGGTGCGTATGATGATAATACAAGATCTTCCATCGCTATCTCGGGAGCAAATTTGTATATTAGAACCAACGAAAATTTATATTGCATTGAGTAAAAAAAAGCTTCATTGTTAATAACTTTATTTCCCATCCACCACACCCGCGCCGGGCGGTTCCCGCCAATCTACCGCCCGGCGCTTTTTTTATTTTGATTTCTTACTTTTCTTTTTGGGGAAAAAATTAGAAAGTATTTATTTATATATGAAATTCTTTGTTTTGTGGTTACTTCCTTACTTTACCTTTTCTGTATTCTGCTTTGGGCAGGCATCTACGAGTGATCGATATGCATTTTCTGCAAAAATTTCTGCACTCAAGTCACGGTCAATCACCCATGAAAAACAAATCGCGGAACTTCTTTCTCAAACTGATTTAGCACCTACTAATTTTGATTTACCAAGGAAGCGATCTGCTCCTGTAGATAAAATTGATACGATTGCACCGCCGGTTCCACCAGCACCATATCTACCAGTTCCTGAGTATTATGAGGTTAAACCTCCAATCCCAAAGGAACAAACCGGCGATGAGGGGCAAATTTCTGAAGGTCGCTTGGCACCCCAAGAGTCTGATGGGGATAAAGATGTTGATGATGCCAAGGGGCTTGAGTTGAGCAATCGTGGTGACGAGATTAAATCCGGGCAGTCTGTAGTGCAATCAGGCGAAGATAATGCTGGTGATACCATTACCTTGGCTCGTCATGAAGGTTATTATTTCGGACCACTTTTAGGTTTTGCTTTTCCGGATGATGGTGCTGTCCGAGACATTAATCTTGGGAAAATTCCATACGAATCAGATAGTGGCTATGTGCTAGGACTGAAATTCGGGAAGGATTTTGGTACTATCAAGTGGGAAGCAGACTATTCTTTGCTAGGATTTGACGCTTCATCGACCGCTGCTGGGCAAAATTATGAAATCAGCTCGCATGGATTATCGACCCGTTTGATTTTAGAAAAAGAAATAGGTGAACTCTTTGATATCAGGACTGGTTTGGGCATGGGCGTTGGTTTCACTTCTATCGAAGGAGGAGGCGACTATTCTGGAGAAAGTTTTATTTATGATTTCGGTTTAGGCATCGGCTACAGGATTCGTGAAAACATGAGCATTTCTATAGATTATAAGTATTTTCTTTCGGCAGCTGAAGATGCCTACGATCGCATAAAGAGCCACATGTTTATTGCATCGGCTAACTTAGATTTGTAGGAGATACCTGTCAGGTAAGAATCTTACCCAACAGTCTGGGGAGTGGAGACTCACAAGTAAAGCTCACTTCTGAATTTTGATGAACGAATGAGAATTTTATTTCAGAGGCATGTAAGCACAAACGATCTAGCTTAGTCAGTTTTTGGATCCTGCGGTTCAGTGAAAAATCTCCATAAGTCTTGTCTCCAAGTATAGGGACTTTTCTTAGCATGCACTGAACCCGCAACTGATGGGTTCTACCGGTCAATGGCTTCATTTCAATCAGCTGTAGCTGATTTCGTGTAAATTGTTTTCGAATAATTTTAACCTTAACAAGACATTCCGGACCGTTACCTCTGACTACTCTTAAATTCCCATCTTTTCTTTTTTCAATAAGATTGTCCCTCCAAATACCCTCCCTGAGCCTCGGGTTGTGATGTGTGATGGCGAGATAGGTTTTTTTAACTTCTCTCCTTTCAAACTTTTCTTTTATTTTCTCCGCAACACTCATTTCAGTCGCACCAATAATTATTCCAGAAGTGGGAGAATCTAATCTGTGGCAAAGGTACAACCTTTTTACTTCACCACTGCTATTCTTCCACTCAAAGCATTCATCTTCCTTTCTGTATGTGGCACGCAATAGGGTGCGCACATTTTTAGCAGTTTTTTGATTTGGATGGCTCAGTACACCGGGAGCTTTTTCAAATGCAATTAATCCACTTGGATGGTAATCAAGAATTTGACAGTTCTTATCCAATGGTATGGATGATTCGTCTGAGGGGTTCATCTATAGTTGAAATGAATTGTGATCTCGTCGGTNTTCCCAAAATCGTCCATCATTTGTTGAGTCCATTCCCCGTATGGTACGCGTGATGCAATAGCTTGCCTGCATAATTCTGCAGGCAAAGAAGGCCCACCATCGCTCATTAATGAAAGGTCTTCAATTGTGCCATCGGCTTTCAGGGAGAAACGGTAAGTGATTTTTGATTTTAATTTGTCTTTCTGTAAAAAACGAAGAGAACCAATGGCTAGGTGATGCCATTGATCTTCAATTGATCGAAGCATTTCCTGCACATAAACTCCATATGGATGAAGTCTACACTCAATAGCAAGAACGCCCACTCTAGGAGCACTTGAAACAGTTTTCATTACTGGACCGCGCAAAAGATCAGGGGAAAGCTTAGGTCGGGGGCGAGTGGAAATCGAAGCCATGGGATTAGATTGATTCATGGCGATATTTTTTTCCTTTTTCGAAACTTTTTCTTTATTCGTTAGATCAATCACTTTCTCTAGCCCCTCATTTTCAGATTTCTCGACTGCCAGACCATCCTTATTTGTGGGATCAATTTTTTGTTCATCTGGAGATCTTTTTTTTGCTTGCGGACTTTTTTTTGGTACTTCTTGAATCTCTAATTTTTTTTGTTTTTCCTTTGATTGCTTAGTTATTTTGCTGCTGGTTGGAGATTCCTTTGAACTGGGCGATATTTTTGAAGAATATTCTAGGCCATTGGTTTTAGGCATAGAGTTATTATCTTTTTCTTTTGATAAGACTGGTTGAGCAGCCTGTTGGTCTCTAAATGAAAAGTTCTCTGTACTATCCGGAGGGTTAATTGCACTGTTCGGGTTCGCTTCAACAAATCGCCTCGAGTCTTTTTCAGGTTCCTGAATTTGTTGAACCGACCATTGGATCTCAATTTCATTAGTTTTATTTCGGGGAATAGGCTTTGTCGGGTTTACTAATGGAACTGAGTGGGCATAGAGAAGAAAAAAAAGGGAGACGATTGAAATGCCTAATGCAAATAGGTTGGCTCGAAGATTGGCCGAATTTGGAATAATACCTTCTTCTTTCACTTTAAATTCGTAATTCTGAGTCAGGAAAAGATTTTTGAATATAATTGATAAGCTCCAAGGGTTAGAAAGCTAAAAAATGACAACCATAACATTGCGTCCCATATCTTTGAATAGCCTAACCTGAAATCTGATTTTTTATATCTAAAATAAAGGACGGCAAAACCAACTATAGGAAGCATCAGTGCCTGCATTGACCCGGAAATTAAAATTAAGAAGACTGGTTGTGGAAAGAAAGCGTAACAAGTTACGCAAATAAGAGGCAAGATTACGCCAAGTAATGAGACAAGGCGGGTTCTCAGTGAATTATCATTAGAGATTATGCCTGCTGTAATTAGTGCATCCACCGCCATTCTACTTTGCCCAGCTAGAGCAACAAAAAAAGTTGAGAAAAGTACAGCGATAGAACCAATAAGAAAAATAACTTGGGCCCACTTTCCAAAAACAGGCGTGTACATAGACGATAGAGTTTGAATCATTTCCGAACCAGCGGGGACCAATCCGGTTCTTCCGAGAATAGATGCACCTAGAAGGTAAAATGCAATCGTACAGAAGGTATAAATAACCATTGAGCCCCAAGCATCCCATTTCATTACTTTTATCCAGCCCTTGGCCCGTAAAAGCCATTCCTTGCTTTGATCTCTCTTCCCCGTGAAAGCACCATATCCTTTTTCCATGCACCAATAAGGATAAACTAAGATTTCTGATGCACCTACTCCTATAATCCCAAAGGTGGCGAGAGCGGTCAAAAGCGGNTTCATGCCGTTNTTGTTTTCAGGGAATGAGAAGCTGAGTCCATGAATGATCTCATCCATTTTAATTGACCAGGATTCATTAGACTGCAGAGCAAATAGATTTAATATTGTTATGAAGGTAAAACTCGANACAAGTATGATACAAAATTTTTCGATCAATGAGAATTTGCCATTTAGTAGAAGAATAATGGTTAATACAGAGATTACTACAGACCAATATATGTCATCACTTGCTTTCGGCAGGGGAGGGAGTTGCTTGATTTGGTATTCGATGGCTTTTTTTGCAGAAACTGAGCCATTCGATTCGACTTCTTTCAATTGGATGGTGAGGGCGACCTTTTGAGATAGTATCTCGTTTCGCACAACCCCTTCATCCGTTAGTGGCAGAGTAATCGAGAGTGCTTGACCAACTCCTCCTACGATTCCGCCTTGTTGCCCAAGGATGGAAAGGAACATAATTACCCAAAAAACCAAAATCCAATTAGCACGGATCTTCCTGTCTTTTGCTTGATAACAATAAGAAGGCCCTGGAAGTTCGTTCAGTGATTCAAGGGAGGATTTTCCGTATGTAATCACATGCCTCCCGAACTCAATTTGGGCAAAGACTTTAATTATACATCCAATTATAATTAACCATAAGAAATCAAAGTGAGCTTCTGCTCCAGTTCTCGTAGTCGCAATTAATTCCCCTGACCCCACTATAGATCCGGCTAAAATCAGGCCAGGACCTAAGTTTTTTACAATACCCAATAAGGTACTGGGAGGATTTTGGATTTTCATAATGGATGTGTTGATAGACTTATATAATTGGTTTTTATTGCTCAATCCATTGCGGAGCTCGATTTCCAGTGAAGTAATCAGGATGGTAATCTTTATCTCGCTCCCAGGCAAAGGTGCCCAAAGATTTATTACCGTTTATCCTTTTACTGAAAAGTTCCCTTGTTTGTTCTTCTGCTCCATCTTGCAGGGTGTGTATATCCCATTCATCGGAGAAATCAGTCTCTTCTAGAAATCGGTCTTTATTCTTCAACACTTGAGCATCATTGAAACGCAATGGTCCTGCTATATCATGGCTTTGTTGATTAGTTATGATAAGAATTATGTTGGGNTTCTCATTCATACAAATGAAGCTCCTGTCAGGAGAAATACTTACGGAATGAATCTATGGTCTTTTGGGCAGCCCTTTGTGGATCGGGCCAAGAAAAGGCTTCGGCTGAAATATAACCAGAGTAGTTGATTTTTTTTAAGCACGAAGCGATAGGCATGAAGTCAGTATGCCCATATCCGACTGGCCTTCGATTACTATCTGCAAAGTGCACATGACCCACGGACTCTGAGTTTGATATTATACTTTCTGCAATATNTTCCTCTTCTATATTCATATGGAAAAGATCTGCCAATAGCATGACCTTTTTGGTAGATAATTCTTTAAGAAAATCTGCAGCTTTACCAAAATGATTAAACAGATTTGTTTCATAGCGGTTTAATGGCTCGTAAATAAAAAATGTCCCTTTTGACTCGGCATAATCTCCAAGAACTTCCAAGGCATCCCTCAAATAACCCAATGCCTGTTCTCTTGGCACATCATTGCTAAAAGAACCTTGCATAGAGCCAAGAATTGCAGGGGCTCCATATTCAGCTCCAAAAGCAATCATTTCTTTTACAAAGGTGGTCGCTTGATTGCGGATTTCAGGATTCTGGTCGGTTAAGGATAACCCATGGAGCACTTTTCCGGCTCCGGTGCCGACTGCTCCGAGCGAAAGGTTGTATTTTTCAAGTAGGGAGCTCAAAGAGTCCTTTGAATTAACGGATGGGGAGGCGGTGAAAAGCTCTACACCATCGAAGCCCATCTCAGATGCGGTTTTAAGGCCTTTATCTAAATCGTCCCATAAAATCCATGGTCCTCCCTTAAGTGATGGAACGAGTGAAAGTGTAATGCATGATTTCATAATTAGTATATTTGCTCAGAAATTGGAGATAATTACGAACTGATTTTTGGAGAATCCCGGAAAACTAATTTATGAATTCTACAATTAAATCTGCTGCAGTACTTCGTCCATTGATTTTTAATTGATGAGTTCCTTTATCTGATCGATTGGAAATGTTGATTGCCTGCTCAACCCAAGTCATATGTTCAAATGCATTTATGGTGATTTCTTCTGAGATCAAGTTTTTCTCTGCGTATGCTTTTAGCGTACTTGATTCCCTGAAGTCTTCCCTGTAGCAACCGAGAAGGGGGGTGCCGGTCGCCCAGCATTCAGCCAGTGTTCCGTATCCAACCTTACCAACCACAACATCTGATGCATTAACTAGGTCAGGATAATGGTGTGGCGATTTAGTGGGTAGGTAAATGATATTTCCTATTCTCTTAATTTCTTTCTGATCACTCGACTGAAGAAAAATACAATTCATCTTTTCCACACAATCGGAATCAATCTGTAATTCCTGCGTGATGCCACCTGTGGTCATTAAAAACATATGGGATTCCTTCGGAATGTTTAATTTAGATCTTACAAGATGCGGTTTGATTTTTAAAGATCTTGAAATTGGAGGAATGGAAATTCCATGTTTTTTCTTATTACAGAATGGAGTTGCCTGGATCAGCAAGTCTACACTTTCGTAAATCTCAGAAAGAAAGGAAATAATTGATCTGATCTCAGGGTGTCTTTCGGAGTACGGCTGATAAATCCAGTCCCAAGTAAAGTTTTCGACCAAAATTGACGGAATACTTAATTTCTTTGCTAGGTGAATACCCAATGGTGAAATATCAGCAAGGACTGCATTACAGTTCATTTTGCTAATGATATCTTGGGCATCTATGATTTCTGTGCTATCGAATTCCAAGAACTCATCAAGACTTCGTATGGTAGCTTTAATACTATGTTTGAACGGACCTCTTTGAATTAGACCGACATCTGATTTAATTTCATGATAGTTAAAACTTAAGTCAGATCCTAGGTTTTGCTTGAAAAACCATTCGGGTAAGCCAGAGAAAATTTCGAAAGTGCAGGAAGTTCGTTTTTTTATTTCACGGATGACAGCACATATTCTCGTTCCATGACCAAAGCCATGATCAGATACGAAAACCGCAAGACTTAATACCTTACCCAAATCTCGATCCAAATAAGAGCTCAAGGTAAAGCTTAACTTGCTCGGCGGGAACTATCTTGCCTTTTTTTCTTTCAACTAATTGCCTGCATCTTCTGTTTTCATTTTTTTGGTCGTAACTGATAATTTTCAGATCAGGTTCTTTTTCAGTGCACAAATCAGTTTGTTGAAGGGTTAGCGGTAGACCGAATGGACCAAAGATACATTCCCAGCCATTCCATTTTTTTGTTTGAGGCAGAAAACGGCATAATTCAGGGTAACGAACGGTAAAATCGGGTATAACTTTAGTTTTTACCCTTATCTTTACCTCAGGAGGTAAAGTTTTGATGTAATCAATAGGCATCCTGAAAGTTTTCTTCTGATATTGGGAGTAAAAGGGAAGGGGGTCTATCCCGACAAGATTAAAGCCACTGTAATTTCCGTGCCGATTTGTCGTATTGAATGATTTTTTGTCATACCAGTCTTGAAAGCGGTCCGTCAGGCGGATTCCAATTTCAAAATGTAAATGAGAACGGTTCAATGGAATGATGTAAGATGCACTATTTCCCATTTTCGCGATTTCCTGTGCAACCTTTACTCTTCCACCTTTTTTGATTCTTGAGTCAATGGAGGCTAGGTGTCCGTATAACGAATACAGGACAGGTTTTAAANCATCATGTTCCACCACTATGTATTTTCCATAAGCACTGTGCCCTGATGTATAATTTATGTAACTTACGATACCTGGCATAGCCGCATATATGGAATCTTTTGCCCTCCCTCTTCCATCTCTACTGATTGGATAAAGGTCCAACCCTTCATGGAATTTATAGCCGTTATTTCGAACGCAACCAAATGAACCAGAAGAAAAATCTTTATCCGGCCCAGTTTTTTGAAGAAATGCTGAGTAACCCATTCCTTTTGCAAAGGCTGGATTGGGTGTGGGCCATGATAATTGAAAATCTGGAGCGACATCTCTGCCTTCCAGCCGAATCAGGGATGACGCAAAAAATAACAGCAGCAATAGTTTAGGTAAATCCATCATCCTTTTTTATCATTCAGTTCAGCTTGAAGGTGAGTAATTGATTGGGTTAACTCCTGATATAGCATCATGGCATTTTCTTCCGTGAGATTATTACTTAGAACGAACGGGATCACTCCATTGGTGATTGCCTGTTGCAATACATGAAAGCCAACTACTTGTCCCGCAATGATTAATTGTAGTGCCTGACCCCTTCTTCGAATAGATTCTTTTTGCAGGGTTATTGCACTTCTCCGATCCAATGTAAACCAAAGGGCATAAGTTCTGTCTCCGGTGTCCTCGGTGAAAATATTATCGATGGTTCCAATCTGCACACCTATGAAATCATATTCGTCTATTATCGGAACAGGGGCAGCATTTTCTATGAATACCCTTGGTCGCATGGTAATCTTGCTGGGGTCAAATCTTTGACTTCTACAACTTAGCAGAGTGATCAAAAATACTAAAAAGGTTAGTCGAAGTAAAAATTTTAAAATTTTCATGGTTGATTTCAAAGATTAATCCTTAAATGAATTAAAAGTGTGTACTAGTTTTATCAGAAATAGATTACAGTTTGGCAATGAAGTTTAAAAAAATCCCGGAATCCATTTCCTCCAATGAGTGGGAAAAGCAAGGCATAGGTGCAGTCGTTATGGATATGCAACCTAATCTTATGGATACAATTCATGCAGTAAATCAGCTAACCGAAACGATTATATTGCAGATGAAAGTTTTTAATCTTCTTCAAATTCCGATTTGCCTAACTGAGCAAGTCCCAGAAAAGCTCGGCTCTACTCATCCAGATATCGTTCACCAAAATACCCAAGGAATATGCTTTTGGAAAAAAACTTTTTCAGCCTTTGGTTCTGATGCGTTTTCCGCATGGATTGAGTCTAATAAAATATCCCATTTATTAATAGCTGGTATAGAGACGCCTATCTGCATTTATCAAACAAGCATAGACGCATTAAGGATGAAGTTACAGGTTACTATTTTATCAGACTGCATAGGAGCTAGGCGAGAAGCGGACGGTAGAGATGCTCGGAAACAGCTAAGTGCCTTTGGCTGTACGATCATCCCTCTTGAAACTCTCATTTATTCGTATTTAAGGGATTCATCCCATCTTCATTTCAGGGACATATCCAGGCTCATCAGAGAAAGAACCGAAACATAAGCAATGCTATCTACTACATTTTCGGCAACATTGTCTGGCGTTTCTGCGTTACAAGTAACAGTCGAGTCCAATAGCGGGGAAAAAGGAGATCCTAAATGTGTTTTGGTTGGTCTTCCTGACGCATCCGTCAAGGAGTCAATGGATCGGGTTTTTTCAAGCATAAGCAATGCTGGTTTCAATAAGCCCAGGACACATGTCACAATAAACCTAGCGCCGGGTGACTTAAAAAAAGAGGGGGCTTCATTTGACTTACCGATTGCACTTACCCTTCTGGCTTGCACTGGGCAAATTAAGCATGACGATCTCGATCAGTTTTTAATAGCTGGTGAACTTGCCCTATCTGGAGAGGCAAGGAAAGTAAAAGGTGGTCTTGCAATGGCAATGCTGGCAAAAGAGATGGGAAAAAAAGGTATGATTCTCCCAAGAGAGTCTGCTTTGGAAGCATGTTTAATAGAGGGTGTCGAAATTTACGGAATAGAGAGTTTAGCGGAAGCAGTAAGTTTACTGGAAGGAAATGATCAAAAAAAACCACTCCTTCCAGTCGATAGTCCTTTTTCGCAAGAAATTGATCAAGACTCCCATGAGGACTTCAAGGAAGTTAAAGGCCAGCATGCCCTAAGGAGGGCGGTCGAAATCGCCGTTGCAGGTGGTCATAATCTTTTAATTATAGGACCCCCGGGTGCAGGTAAATCAATGGTGGCAAAGAGAATACCCTCCGTTCTTCCGAAACCTGAGATGGATGAATTTCTCGAAATTTTAAATGTATATTCGGTTCAAGGTGACTCTCTTCTCAATCAACCTCATGGCATGTTGAGACCAGTCCGATCCCCTCATCATACAATCAGTGATGTAGGTTTACTCGGAGGGGGAACTATACCGGGCCCTGGTGAGATTTCGCTGGCCCACAATGGGGTTCTTTTCCTTGATGAACTCCCAGAGTTTAAAAGGTCTGCCCTCGAGGTGCTAAGACAACCTCTGGAAGATGGGGTTGTCACAATTTCACGAAGTGCAGGTAAAGTGACCCTGCCATGCAGTTTTATGCTAGTTGCGGCAATGAACCCTTGTCCCTGTGGATATTTAGGGGACCCTAAAAATGCCTGCCGGTGTTCAATCCCTCAAATTCAAAAGTATAGGGGCAAAATCAGTGGTCCACTATTAGACAGGATAGATATCCATATAGATACACCAGCAGTAAAAATTGAAGAGTTACAGAGTGGTGGTAAAGGTGAGTCTTCTGAATCAATCCGGCTACGGGTTGAAAGATGTCGTCATTTCCAACACAATAGGCACAGTGACCTCGGTTGTGGAGGAATTATAAATGCCAATATACCGCAAAGATTAATGGATCAAGTCTGCGAAATTGGTGAACCAGAAAAGTTACTTTTACGTGATGCAATGAAACAACTATCTTTATCGGCAAGAGCCTATAATAAAATCTTAAAAGTCTCTCGCACAATTGCTGATTTAGATGAATCCAAAAAAATTGCTAAAAATCACCTTTTAGAGGCAATTCAATATCGAAGTTTAGATAGAAGTATTTAAAATTATTATTACTTTACAAAGAAATTTATTTATTTAATAGTGACTAAAAATTATTAAATTATGGATATAAAAGAAAATCACTCACTTAAGGATTTAGAGCGTTTAAAGCGAAAAATCGAGAAGCAAATAGAAGCAAAAAAGACGACCAAGGAAGACCAGTCTGCCTTATATGATATGATCAAAAAAGATCATGAAATACACAGAAGAGAGGACGGGCGAAAAGTGTTTCGTGGAGTTGTTGATTACTTGGAGTGTTATGTCAATGGTCTGCCACCCGTTGCCAAGTCCGCTTTTTATGAAAAGTTTGGAATAGAAAGCAAAAGAGGCAGAGTTACCCCAGAACTAATTGCTGAGGCTAAAGTATTTTTATCACAGGGTAAGACTCTTGCCGATACGGCAAATTTAGTTGGTGTGTCTACAGCAACATGTCAAAAGATCAAAAAAGGAGATTATGACTCCTGATTTTTAACTTTTAATATCTATCCCAGAAAAGGTCGTAACGGGCGATCATTTGTAGTTTTTAATGGTTCGAAAAATCAATGATGAATATTTCCTTAATCGGACAGAAACTATTGATTATTTAATCTCTGCATATCAATTAAAATATTGTATGACCCGTTGGGAAAACGGCAAAATACGCATCACTTTTGAGAATAGTAAAGGGACACGTGGTAATGCAAAGTTTGAAGCTTATAAATGTAGGAAAAGTAAATTGGTAAGGCTTAGGAAATTAGAATTGGACACTTTTTTTCTATCTGACTGATTAGTTATCTTCTTCTGGAATATCCAATCGGTGCATCGTGGTAGGTTCGCCTTTTGAATCGGTCGTAATTACCTTCATTATCTTACAATCCTTACCCTGGGCTTGAAAACGCTTTGGTTCTCCGTCAGCGTCCATTTTCTGCATTAAACCTGGTTTCTTTTCAATTTCAACACATTCAAGCAAATCCTTCCCATTATATCCCTCTTCGTGAGACTTTGAGTAAAGTCCGTCTGGATGAACAAAACATACAATTCTACCAAATCTCATAGAACCTCCACGCTTGTGTAATATAACATCTCCCTTCTCAAAAGTTTTCTTTGCAAAAAGCTTTTTTCGGGGCGTGTACATTTTAAGTTTTGAACGTTTTGCTTTAAAAGTCCTGATTCCCTCCGATCCTTTCTCAAGAGGGGTTAGGTCATCCGGNTTAACCTCAACGCATTCCAGCGTTGGATCGCCTGGGTTATCTTGAAGGATCATGACAACTTCCCCACATTTTTTTTTGCCGCCAGTAGCCACTGTTTGTTTTACATTATCCCCGATTTCAACATCGCGGATATTTTTCTTTTTAATACCGTTTTTCATAATAATTGTAATGTTATTTCATCGATCCAGTTGCAGCTAATCTTTGTTCGCGGCAAACTTTACAGATACAAAATTTCCCATGACCAAAATCTCCAGGTATTGGTAAATCCTCAAAAAGGGAATTATCTGTCTTATCTGTTTTCTCGGATAGAGCAGTCGTTCCTTTTACTTTAGACTGTTTAGCAAGAGTCGATTTCCGAAGTTCGTAGTCCTCTCTCTGCTTTTTCCGTAATTCAAAAAGGTAGGCAACCCCTTGCTTAAAGTCTGTCTGCTCAAGGGCGATTATTCCACGCATCTTGCCGCTCAGGTTCGGAGATAGTATGAGTTGACTCCCTTGAATCCCCAGGGCAACAACTTCTTCTCCAGGTTGCATAATTGATGTGGCAACAACTTGACCATCAGGGGCTTTGGCCACAAACTTGACCGCTTGTTGTATAGTTACGGATTTAAGCGGAAATACAGATAATGGAATAGATTGCCAATTATTAACAGCTTTAAGAAGTTCATCACTGAACATAGGTTGCTCTGCTTTTGTCTCAGGTTTTTGTGGAGGAGCAAGATTTTCAATAGGAGGGGTAGATGGCTGAGGTATAAATACTGTGGGAGGTTCTTTAGAAAGAGGAGGATCGTCTTTCACAGGGTCATCAGACTGATTATTTTTTAAAGCTATGGGGGATGAGTCTGTTGTTGTTTGATTCTCGTCCAATTCGGACGAACTGAATTCTTTAAGTTGCTCACATGAACACAGAAGTATTAGATTGAAAGCAGTTAAACCTTGAGCAAATTTCATAAGATATTTCTTTTAGAAAAAATGCTTCTATGCAAGACCATTACATTAAATCTTTTTAAACTTTTCACTCCAATCAAATGTCAAAAAACAATTTATTATTATTTTTTGCTCTCAACTTGTCCTTACTCTTTGTCATTGGAATCCTTCATCTTTTAAATGCAAGCTATTCTTTCTTGGTGATTCATTATGCGATCATCTTTTGCCTTAATTTAGTAGGGTTTGCATCAACCCTTAAAACTCAATCTGATGAAACATCTTGCGAAAGAAAAAAGGCAGAATCTCCCAGGAATTCTATGGATCCTGAGATTTTGTCTGATCTTAATTCTGAATTAGAGCGGAGAAAAACTCTACGAAAAATAGAGAGAAATTAGTCAAGTGAGTGCATACAGAGATAAACCGATCCAAACTGGAGGACTTCCTCCTGGGCTTCCCTACATTGTAGGAAATGAAGCTGCAGAAAGATTTTCGTTCTATGGAATGAAGAGTATTCTCTTGGTATTTATGACTTCTTACCTGATGCAACCTGACGGAACCCTAGATGTTTTTTCTGTCAAGGAAGCAGAAGCATGGAATCATCTGTTTGTTGCTTCCGCTTATTTTTTCCCCGTTCTCGGAGGTATTTTAGCGGACGCTTTCTTGGGAAAGTATAGAACGATCCTTCTTTTATCTATTGTTTATTGCCTCGGCCATGGGTGCCTCGCTTTTATGGGATTCATGGGTGATACCAGGTTGTGGCTTCTTGCCGGATTGTCTCTTATTGCAATCGGCTCTGGCGGGATAAAGCCGTGTGTATCATCGCATGTCGGGGACCAGTTTTCATTTAAGAATAAAGATCTACTTTCCCGAGTTTTTGGATGGTTTTATTTTTCAATAAATCTTGGAGCATTTCTTTCCGGTTTGCTNACCCCATTTCTACTAGAGGCAAAGAATTCAGAAGGTTCATTGGGCGCAAAGGTTTTCCCTTATGTGGAATTTCTTGTTGGATCTAGAATGGAAGGGGAAATCATATTTGGCCCTCATTTTGCGTTCGGACTACCTGGGGTATTGATGGCCTTGGCCACACTTATTTTTTGGCTCGGACGCAAGGATTTTGCTCATATTNCGCCAAGAGGAAAAATCTATTTCTCCGAAACTTTCAATCTTCAGAGCTTGAAGCCAATGTTTCGCCTAAGCACTATATTTTCGTTTGTAATTATTTTTTGGGCTTTGTTCGACCAGATTGGGACGTCCTGGCAAATTCAGGCTCGGAGTCTTGACCGTACAATTCCATTTTGGGTACCCGTCTTCGGTGGGAGCGAAATGCTCGCGTCACAAGTGGCGGCTGTTTGGAATCCTCTTTTTATCCTTATTCTTATCCCTGTTTTTTCTTTTTTCATATACCCGTTATTAGCAAAGGTATGCGACCTTACCCCGCTTCGTAAAATGTCTATTGGTTTCTGGGTTATGGGATTTGCTTTTAGTATTGTTGCTATCTTGCAGCATGCTATCGATTCGGGTGCGATGCCCTCGGTTGGGTGGCAAATAATGGGATGTTTTTTCCTCACCGTGTCCGAGGTAATGATTTCGATCACCTGTCTTGAATTTGCTTACACCCAGGCACCGAAGCATATGAAGTCT
The DNA here is from genome assembly GCA_002168015.1 of Verrucomicrobia bacterium TMED44. Lineage (GTDB taxonomy): Bacteria > Verrucomicrobiota > Verrucomicrobiia > Opitutales > Seribacteraceae > Seribacter. Next base: position 2,811 of record NHCX01000111.1, on the reverse strand, counting down.
CTCGTTATGGCATTTTTTTTATTAACTGTCTCACTCGGTAATTTCCTGACTTCTCAGGTTAAATTTCTCTTATTGCAAGACGATGGCAGTTCAAAAATGAGCGCTGTACAGGAATTTTGGTTTTGGACTGGTCTGATTTTAATAACTGCGTTTTTATTTATGTTTGTCACTAAATCGTATAAAACTGTGGAGTTTCTTCATGATGCTTGAAATTCAATGAATTCGAACATCTTTTATTTCCCAGGACGGATCTAATTGAGCAATTTTTTTTAAAATGGATTTTTTCTTAAAAGTTAACTCCTGCTTTACGGTAGCACCAGAAGTTTTAATTATGAGAACTCCCCGTGTAGGGTCTAACTTTTCAGGCGCACATTTGTTGGCGAATTGAATGCCCACTAATCTAGCCCAATTTTCAGAAATAATTTGTTCCGGACTTAATTCTGTACCAATTTTCCAAGTTCCCCACACCTTCTCCACGATTTCCTGCATTATGGCAGGAGGTCGGTTCTTGTATGGATCATCTGCAATAGGTAAACCAGTAAAATCCGAAATCAATTTTCTTTCATTAAACTTCATGATTAGCAGTATAGGTGGAATTAATTAAGGATTTAGATTGGTCGAGCTTAATGATATGAACATACTATCTAAATATAAATTTCAATATGATCGTTAAACCAAGAATTAAAGGATTTGTTTGCATAACCTCCCATCCGTTGGGGTGTTTGGCAACTATCAAAGAACAAGCAGTGCTCGCTTCTGAACACAAAGTAAAAAGCGAAAAGGGGCCTAAGAGAGTCCTCGTAATTGGAGCTTCCACCGGTTATGGACTCTCCAGCAGAATTACTTCTGCATTCTCTACTAATGCGGATACCTTGGGGGTTTATTTCGAGAGACCACCGAAGGGGGATAAACCTGCGAGCGCAGGTTTCTACAATTCCATGGCCTTCCATGAATTAACCAAAGACTTACCATCCAAGCATATAGATATTAATGGTGATGCTTTTTCAAATGAATGCAAAAGCGAGGTAATTGAAAAAGCTAAGGCTTTCGGGGGGCTTTTTGATCTGGTTATTTATAGTTTGGCATCACCAAGAAGGACTGATCCGGTTGACGGTAATACATACCGTGCCTGCCTCAAACCAATAGGGGCAATTTACAAGAATAAAACTTTGGATACAGACAAAAGAGAAATCAAGGAAATCAGCCTCGAACCTGCAACTTCTGAAGAGATTGAAAGCACTCGAAAAGTCATGGGTGGGGATGATTGGAAATTATGGACGGATAGGTTATTGAAAGAAAACTTGCTTGCCCCCGGATGCCTGAATGTAGCCTACTCGTATATCGGTCCCGAAGTTACTCAACCAATTTACAGAAATGGCACGATCGGAAAAGCGAAAGAACATCTCGAGGAGACCGGGCATGAATTAGATAAGCTCATGCAAGAAAAATGCGGTGGGAGTGCCTATGTTTCTGTCAATAAGGCTGTAGTCACCCAAGCGAGTTCAGCAATTCCAGTTGTCCCGTTGTATGTATCCCTACTGTTTAAAATTATGCACCAGAAGGGAACCCACGAAGGATGTATTGAGCAAATCATTAGAATGTTCAAGGATAGGTTATATCAAGAAAATGGAGAGGTTCCAGTTGATGAGAAAGGGAGGATTAGACTTGATGACTGGGAGATGGAAACCGATGTTCAGCACGAAATCATGGACATATGGTCTAAAATAAATTCGGAGAATTTATACCAAACAACCAATTTTGAAGAATACCAATCTGAATTCTTAAAGCTATTTGGATTTGGGGTAGATGGCGTTGATTACGAAAAAGACATTGATTTGATTGATCCTTTTACAACTTACTAATCATGTAAAGTAATGGGGAGTCGGCCTTCTTCCTTCCTTGATCAAGAGATAGTTTCCATTTTTTTTCATTAATGAGTTTGCGGACTTCTTCCGCTTCTTCCTTGCCTCCCTTATGTCCACGATAGGCAATGACAGTCATAACTCCCCCTGACTGCATCCAATCATAGGCGGTGAGCATCGCCGGAATAGTGGTTTTCGATCTTGTGGATATATCATGATTACCTTTAGGTAGATAGCCAAGATTCATTGTAATTGAATTCACATGGCCTTTTATCTCTTGGGGCAAGTAAAGCTCAATTTGGCTGTGACATGCCTTGAATAAATTGGCTTGAGATGCACAGTTGTTTTCTTGCAATAATTCCTTGGTTCTGGAAATGGCTTCTTCCTGAATATCAAATGCATAGACATTTCCTCTTTCACCGACAATGCGGGCAAGGAACAGTGAATCCATCCCGTTGCCGCATGTCATGTCAATTGCAGATGCCGACTCTTTAAGAACGGTGGTGATAAATTCGTGGGCTTTTTGTACAAGTCTCATTTCAAGATGGTGAACGATTCTTAAACCTCTGGAGATCAATCTTTGCAGGAAGGGGGATATTTCTAGTGATGAAATTTGTAAGGAAATCAGCAGTCCTTTTGATTGTCGTTGAGCCACGAGAGCCAAAGCCATTGAAGATAAAATATTTTTTGATTTCAGGGTGTTGACCGACAATTGGATTACGATCAATAGATCCAGATCTAATGCCGCTAATATGATCAATCTCTTTATACTGAGCTATCGGCATAAAATCTAAATTCTTATAAATTGCATTTCGCCCTTTATCTGTGGGACCAGAATTAATGTTTTGATGCTCCCATGTGGATCCACTTTTAAAGTTGTTTTCCGACTGCGGCAGGAACCATGTTCCGTTACTCGAAGCTGGAAATTTTGGGCCGGTGAATTCCAAGA
>NHCX01000110.1 GCA_002168015.1 Verrucomicrobia bacterium TMED44 | reverse complement strand
TGTAAATGAGCCACTCCAGGCTCGGTTTTTTCAAAGGCAAAAGGAACCAGTACTTTTCGTTGAGTTATTAGGCGTGGTCTCCAAAATTCGCTTGTCATTTCAACTTTGTGAAAGGGAACAGGCTCGATGGAAGCAACGACTTGAAGGCTGGCTAGAATAGAAAGGAAGCAAAGTTTAGAAACAGATAAAACATTCATAAATGTGAGAGTAATAGGATAAATTATTACATATCAATTATAATCTATATATAATAATTATTATTTTTGGTTTGGGTTTATTTGAATTTTAATGTTGGGCCGACAGGTAATCGATGGGCTGAGTAATTGGGATGAAGATCCGCAAACGATGGAATCTGTAAAGNTTGGTTCATATTCATATTTCTAAACATTATGCTCTTNAGGATCGTTACCGACGGGTTAATAATTGGAGAAAGTCCATCGAATGATACATCATCATGAAAATGATCACCATCCCCAGCAGCGGTAGACATGGTGAGAATAAAATTTGAACCAATGGTTATATGAACAGGTTTTTTTAATTGAATATATCTGAATTCACCCTCTAAGAGGCCCTGTTTTTGGGGAGTTATTAAAATACCAGCAATTTCTTGTGGAATAGAGTTTTTGATTTCCCATAAACGGATCCGATGTTCTTTAGTAATAGTCCTTGGGTTTTTTCCTAATCGGCTGGGTTGGTCGGATTCTTGTTCACCGGGAACGCCGCGAGCTTCCCGTACAGGTGATTCTCGATCGTGATCATCCCACATGCCCAGATGAGTGACGATTTGGTTTTCTTTCAGTTTGAATTTGAAACCGATTAAACCAGTAATATCGTTTCTCAAATTATGCCATCCATCATCAATGACCAGGTTCTGACTTACAGGAAGGTTCAGCTCCCTTGAATAGCCCTGATTATGAATTTGAAGAAGCCGGTTTGCCATGGAAGATGCGACTGGAGTGTATTTTGAGAAATCTGCTTTTTCATACGGATCATGCGTCAAATCATAAGATACTAATGGTTGAGCAGAGCCTAGTGTTCCATTTTTAGTCCAAGGTTGAGCGAGTCCGCCGCTTACGATTACCTTTTGTGAATCTTTCCTAATCGCAATCGCGTCGTTTTCATAGGGAGGGCCTAAATGGCAAAAGAAATAACGGGGACGCTTATCTCTCCTTTCTGGATTTTTCCAATAAGCGAGTGAATCTAGGCTGTCCTGAGCTTCAGTAGGTTTGAGTTCTTCACTGACTAGTGAGGCCATAGTAGCGAAAAGATCTGTGAGGGAAAACAGGTTTCTATTTATCGTGCCACCTTCGAAGTGCAATTTTCTAAAAAGAATAAAAGGAACCCGATGACCCCCTTCCCAAATTTTTGCTTTTTTTCCTCTAAGCCCTCCACTTTCCTGGTTTGTTCCTTGGTTATCCCCGACATTTGGCCCATTATCGCTGGTGAAAATGATTAAGGTGTTGTCGATGAGTTTATGACCTGGGTTTCGTGGATCATTGGTTTCTTCTAGTTTTGTAATCAGTGCACCAAAAGCTATGTCATTTTCAATCACCATATCTTCTCGGTCGGTTCCTTTGGATCCATCTGTATACCGGCTCACTCCCTTGACGGGCTTTCCATCCAAAAATTTTGGTACTGCATAATCTCCGCTTTGGTTTCTCTGGAAATGATTTGCGGTGGGAACATAGTATAAAAAGAACGGCTTTTGTTTTTGAGATGCTACTTGAATGAATTGGAGCCCTTCTTTAAGGAAATCAGGTCCGAGTTGAGATAGGTCCCAATTCGGTCCGCTGAGAATTTGGCCGGCTCTGTGTTTCATGCCCATCCAATGCATTTTCGAACGATCTGTGAAAGTCCACTTGTCATTACGAATATAGATTCTTGGTTCAGTATCCAAAGAATCTTCAGTATTTCCTGGGACACCAAAGAATTCATCGAATCCATGATGAGTAGGACCATCAAGTAAAGGTTTTGTGAAATCTACATCTTTATAGTCAAATTCATCNGCAGGTTGTCCATGGCCATCATCGAAATCCATACCGACATGGTATTTCCCGATAGCCCCAGTGTAGTAGCCGTTTCGTTGGAGCATTTCGGGTAGAGTGGTCAGAGCCTTCTGAATCATGGGCCGGTTCGGACCATGAGGAAGCCATCCCTGTTTTTTAAGGTAGGCCCGATGTGCGAGTCGACCGGTTAAGAGAGAATATCGAGTGGAACTACACATAGATGCCGGTGCATGGGCATCCGTAAAAATAATTCCCTGTTTAGCTAATCTTTCCAGATTTGGAGTTTTCAGTGTTTTGGTGATGGGCTTGCTACCAGCTATTAGGCTTATATTTTGATACGCACTTGAATCACCAAGCCCCATATCGTCTGCCATAAATAGAACAATATTAGGCTTATTCTTTGGGTCTGCCTGCAGAAGAGAAATACAGAAATTAAAACCTAAGAAAAAACTAAATTTAGCGTAACATAACATTTTACATTTTCTAAGTTATGCCAGGTTGAAAATTCGCCTTTTTTTTTACCTCAAATGTATATTTTATCTGTGGGGCCAGTATGTCTTGAAAAAGCCGAAAACAATAAACCTTATTTTTTTCTTTGTGAATAGAGCCAAGCCCACATTTTCTCCGATTTCCAGCAATCCACCCATGAGTTATGTCCGCGTCCCTCTATTTCGGAATACTTGGGCTTNCCGCCGTTTTCCCTGATTGCCTCGATCATGTCTCTCGACCGACTGGGCTTGATTACCGTGTCCTTGTCTCCATGCCATGCCCAGATGGGAAGCTTGGAAATTTTTCCGCCGAGGCGTTTGTCACCTCCCCCGCAAATGGGAACGGCGGCAGCAAAGAAATCAGGTCTGCGTTGAACTGCATCCCAAGTACCGTACCCACCCATAGATAGACCCATTACATAAATCCGATTACGGTCGACTTGGTTTTTCTTATCTGAGACNAANGCATCCAATGCTTCGAAGGCCATCNTCATAGAATGGGATGGAACTTTCGGCATTCTGTGACCGAGAAGGTTCCAGTGAACATCAACCCATCTTTCGCCCTTTGGAACTTGCCCGGCAAATACATAGGATTCCCTTTTCGCCCTTAAGTCTTCCTTTTCAAAAGCTATGATTCCACCTGCGTCAACCAACTGGCCTTTGTTGTCATTACCCCGTCCGCCCGCACCATGAAAGAAAACGAGAAGGGGATACTTCGCATTATTCTTGATTTTGGCGGGGGGGCAATGTCTGTAATTGAAAGTCCCTTCCAAAGGGCTCTTCCAGGTTGCAGCCTTATAATTGGACAAAAGTTCTTCTATGTTTTTTGCCTGTGCATGGAGGAAGAAACAGAAAAGAAAAAGTGTGGATAAGAAGAGAAATTTCATCAGATTTGATTTTCGGGGTTGGCCGGTTTGGTAAAGGAATTATTTCGTGGGTTTTCCAAAGATTTGCATTTCATGAATGGACCAATAGAGACCGCTTACTTTTCCGGTTTGGGTAATTTTCAGAAACTTCGCTTCGGTGGTGGGGAATGAAATATCGGTCATGGGGTGCTTACCAAAGCCAGTGGCTAAAGGTTCCGACCATTTTTCTCCATCAATAGATGACTCTAACAGATAACCACGAGGGTAGTCGCGAGAGGAGGATTTGGAATCGAGTTGGATACGGTTGACCTTGGAAACGGATGGCAATTCAACTTGCACCCACATGCCGGGAATTTGAGAAGCTCCGGTATCGTAGCGGCTTTTGCCGTTTCCATCTATGCAGCCACCCAATTTTTCGCTACCATGACTTGCCGTGAGTCTCCATTTTGTACGGTCCGGCATGAGAGGAGGTTCGAGTTCTTCCAGTTCGGCCTCCGTCCATGGAAGAAGACGGTCAGCCGATTCCTTTCGGATGCCTGCGACGAACTCCTTGGTGATGGGCCCACCCTTGTTCCCAAAGCTGTTTCTGACATAGGTTGATACGGACGCGATCCATTCGTCGTCGTTGGCCCCTAAGGGAAGCATTTGTCCAGGATAGGTCTTTCCGTCGAGCGGGCCTTGTAAGCCATGAAGAACGGTTCTTACCAAGCTCCCCCCGGAACCGAGGACTCTCACTGATTTCGGCAGAGGGGGCGCTAAGGTTATACCAGATTGACCAGCCATGGGCGTACCTTTTCCATCGTTGCCATGACAGGTAAAACAAAGTTGTTTGTAAATTACGGCACCCCTTTCCATCTGCTTGCCGAAGTGGGCATCCATCTTCCGCTGTTTGGCCAGTTGGGCATCTTCATCTGCCAGTTTTGCCCGGTTCCCGACAATACTTTTTAGTATGGGCTTATCGCTATATTTCTCCATCAGGTTGTTCTGAATGCCTACAAGGACCTCGGAGCTTGTGGTACCACTGTAGGCAATCGAGTTTATAGTTTGAAGGGCGACATCGATATGCGGGTCATTCTTCAATTTTTGGAATGCAGTCTCGAGTGCTTTGTTTCCACCCGAGAGAAAGGGCTCGCTTATCCGCACCGCTGCCATGCGTACTCGATGGTCGTCGTCCGACAGTTTCTCAACGATCAATTCNGGNTCNACGGNATCCATTCCCTCCAATGTCCAGAGGGCGTGGACGCGGCCAAGAGGAGACTTAGCGGAGCGGGCATGATTTTCCAGCTCGGGAACGACGGACTTACCATCCTTTCGAAGTACGATCAACTTTTGGGCAGTGTCGCGCCACCAGCCGTTCGGATGGGAAAGGTGTCCGACAAGTTGTTTGGTCGGTTGCCCGAGCATGGCGGGCTGTGGACCGGGTTTGTGGTCCTTGTGAACGAGGCGGTAGATTCGCCCTTTACCGACATTTTTGTCGATTTCCCACTTGTCTATGACTCCTCGTAGGTAACTTCCCTTCCGGGTCCAGTTGCCTTGCTGAATGATGCCCCGATGCATGTCGATGAAAAACATGGTTCCATCGGGGGCCGTCTCGGCTCCGAGAGGTCTGAAGTTGATGTCCTTGGATCGTATGAACTCGCTGCCCGGCGTTGCGTTACTCAATATGGTCATTCCGTCCTTGCGATTGACCTTGGCCCGGCGGATCAGACGCCCAACCGGTTCGGGAATGAAAAGATCGCCATACATTTCCTCTGGCAGGCGGTCTCCACGATAAATTCCTTGGCCGGCACATCCGGTGAAAACATTGAGAGCACCGTTTTTTCCAACCCTTCTTGGTCCACCCTGTACATCGGGCACCGAGGCAATGGGAAAAACCGAGCGGAAATCGGCTTCGGTTTGACCACCCACGTCGAACATCCCATAGGCAGGGGGCTGTTGAAAGAAAAAGGCGGGGTTTTCGCCGCCACCAGTCGAATAGTAAAGGCGTCCGTCGTCATCTTGCGTGAGCCCCCATTGTCCACCTCCTCGGGGAAGTTTTTGTGTTTCCAATTCTCCGTTAACGAAACGGTAGCGGACATTTTGGTAAGTAAGATAAATCCAATTGTCGAGGGCCCATATCAAACCACTCGGTTGGTGTTCCATGTTTCCTCCTCTTTTTCCTCCCTCGAAGATCTTTTTTTTCTCATCGGCAACGCCGTCTCCGTCAGAGTCCCGATAGTTCCATAAGTCGAGGGTGTTGGTGATCCCGACCATGACCTGGTCATCCAAGGGAAGAACCATCCGGGGCAGGAGCAAATTATCAATGAACACGGTGCTTTTGTCGTAGTTTCCGTCTCCATTGGTGTCCTCATGGCGGGAAATTCTACTTTTCGGGGTTTGCTCGTCGGTAGCATCCGCGGTTTGCATGTAAGTTCTCATCTCNACGACATANAGNACGCCATTTCCNTCCCATGCCATGGCTACCGGNTCNTCGATNTGCGGTTCGCTCAGAACAAGCTCGAGGGAATATCCNTCNGGAAGNTCGATTGATTTACGGGCTTCTTCAATNGAAAGAAAACCTTTTTGGTAGATATTTCCNACGGGTTCCCCGTTGGNCGAAGAGANGAAATTGACTAAAAAGATTATGTATACGGCTANGCCGTGGGCTCTTTTCATGGGATGATTATGTTCACATTAAGNTTTNAATTGAAACCTATCTTTAGCCAAATGAATTTGGCAAGAGATTTTCTTTAAGTGATAAGTTTTATTTTGAAGACAACNTGTTTTNATAAGTGGGATTTTTCATCTTNCTTTNTTTAGCTCTTGAACCNATTTGAAATAATATCATTACTTAAAANATGAAGGATTTGGTTTCGGGATTAGTTAAAAAACTACGTGAAAAAGGGCTACGGGTGACCGAGCAACGAAGGGCAATCCTTGAAGCCCTAGCCAAGTCGGAGGCTCCCAAGTCGGCCGAAGAAACCTTTTCGGCATTGCCGGCCGATACCTGCGATTTGGTTACGGCTTATCGTTGCCTGGAGCAATTTGAAAAGGCAGGTGTGGTTGAGCTGGGCGTACGGGAAAATGGGACGCGAGTTTATTGTCTCGGGCATGGGCATAGTGGCCACCATCACCATTTAACCTGTAGAAAGTGTGGTCATGCCGAACGAGTCGATCTATGTATGGGAAAAGAGCTTGAGGAAGTTGCCCACGGTTATGGNTTTACCAAAGTCACTCATGTCATGGAAGTTTTTGGGGTATGCCCTTCCTGCAGTTGAAGCTTTCCTTGAAACTCATGCTTAGATAAATATTTTGTTGGGTAATACATCTTCCTTGCAAGGTGTTAAATATCTTGTTCGATTTAATAATCTTATGAAAAGACTTCAATTATTNGTATTCTCATGCCTTTTTCTCACTGGATCAAATTTTGGAATTGGAGCAGAAGAGGAGGCAAAGATTCTTAAAGCAATGCCAACAGAGCCAAGTGTAAAGCCAGAAAAGGCCAGGAAGGCACTTGTCTACTCCCATGCAAGTGGATTTAAGCACTCCTCCATTCCCACGGGTGTAAAAGCTCTTAGGATCATGTCTGAAAAGACAGGAGCATTTGACGCGACCTTCACTGTAAAAACGGATGAGTTTACGCCCAAAGGGCTAGCGAAGTACGATATGATTATTTTCAACAATTGTACTCATGTGCAAAAAGCCTTCACCGAAGATTCTCAACGTAAGGCAATCCTGGACTTTATAAGAAATGGGAAATCCTTTGTTGGGTTTCATTCCGCATCTGATGGCGGCATACCCCAATGGCAGGAATATACTGAAATGATTGGTGGTTGTTTTGCTGGGCATCCATGGAATGCAGGTGGCANTTGGCCNTTTTTTGTGGAAGATACAAATCACCCAGTTACAGATGCNTTTAAGGAGAATGAATTTATGTTTTCAGATGAAATCTANCAATATAAGGAATATGATNGGACNAAGCTNCGCGTGTTGGTANGCTTGGATGCCGTGAAGTCAGGCAAAAAGGGTAATTCGAAAACAAATGATTATCCTGTTTCATGGGTCAGGTCCTATGGGAAAGGNAGAATTTTTTATTCCAATTTTGGACACAATAAAGCNTCCTGGTGGACNCCCTTTATGTTGCAACATTTTCTTGANGGAATACAGTGGGCAATGGGGGATGTNGAAGGNCTANCCGCTAGTATTCCTCANACNAAATAATAAACTTCTTTTATNCACTAAATTCCTAACCTCTAATAAATANATATGAACGAATCAGAAATCGTAACNCGTAGAAAATTCATTGGAACTTCAGCATTGGCNGGAGCNGCNGCNTCCTTTCCATATGTNGCTCGNGGTGANGATCTTAANAGNGANACNATCNGNGTNGCNGCNATNGGNCTAGGAGGNNGAGGNTCNGGNGCANTCTCNCAAATTTTGGATGCNCCNAAAGATTTAGAAAAGCAAAAAGGGATCCGTTGTAACACGAAACTAGTTGCAGTGGCCGATGCTTTCCCTGAAAAAAGTGCTCGTAAAATTGAGGGTTTTAAAAAGAAGTACGGCGATGAGAGGATAGATGTGGAAGGACGTATTTTCGGCGGACTTGATGGGTACAAGCAGGCGATTAATGAAGATGTCGACATGGTTGTGATTGCNACNCCTCCNGGTTTCAAACCCCAGCAATTCGAATATGCNATTAATCANGGAAAAAANGTNTTCATGGAAAAACCNGTNGCCAGTGATGTTNCTGGNNTNCGNCGGGTNNTNGAAGCNTCNAAAAANGCNAANGAAAAAGGGCTNAATGTTGGNNTNGGNNTNCANAGAAGGCATGAGGANCGTTACATGAATTGCGTAAAGCAACTNCAAGACGGTGCCATTGGAGANATAAATCTTCTGCGTGTTTACTGGAATGGAGGTGGAATCTGGCACCGTGCGAGAGCAGAGGGTATGACNGANATGGAATACCANGTAAATAATTGGTACCATTTCACTTGGGCCTCAGGTGATCAAATNTGCGAACAGCATATTCACAATTTNGANNTNGGNTGCTGGATNAANGGTATGTATCCNGTAAAAGCNAATGGNATGGGNGGAAGTGANATGNGAATGGGAGGNGANCGNAGNTTGTCNCAAATTTTTGATCATACTTTTGTAGAGTATACTTTTGAAGATGGCACCAAGATGTATAGNCAGGGNCGTCATCTTAAAGGGGGNTGGTCAAATGTTTCTGAATCCGTTCATGGNNCAAAGGGAACTTGCGATGTAGCCCGNGCNATTTACCCATTTGAAGGNGANCCATCTCGNATTACAGGTGCCGGAGGCGGNCATTATCAGGAGCAAAAAGANTTGATTGAANCNNTNCATAANGGTGANTATTACAATGANGCNGATTANGGNGCNANGAGTACATTTACNGCTATNCTGGGNCGNGAAGCCTGTTATTCNGGNAAAGAANTNATTGCNGATGAACTNATGAAAAANGGTCGAGACTATGCNCCNGGNATTGATNATTACGCNTGGGATTCTACCCCACCAGTCGTGCCTGGCGAAANTGGCGAGTATCCAGTTCCTGCACCNGGNATTTATCGTCCGTTTGCTTAGTAAGTAAATNGAGATACCCAATTTAAAGCCCCTCANNAGAGGGGCTTTTTTGTTGAAAAAACAGANATTTAATATGCCTAAAACAAAAAATTGCCTTATTGCAGAGTAGTTTGTTAGATCGCTTGCTGAGACAGAAATTTCTTTAACCTATTACATATGATTCTTTCCGACCGATCCATTCTCGAAGCTATAGCAAACCATGACATTGTCNTAGAACCCTACAGTCGGGATTGCTTGGGTACCAATAGTTANGATGTTCACCTTTCAAAATANTTAGCCTGTTATTTGGATAAAGTGATAGATGCCAAGAAGCACAATCAGGTTGAACATTTCGAAATTCAAGAAGAGGGAATCGTGCTAAATCCGGGGAAAACCTACCTTGGTTCTACTGAGGAATACACTGAANCCCGCCAATTTGTTCCTTTTCTGGAAGGGAAATCAAGTGTTGGCCGTTTAGGCATAGATATTCATGCAACAGCTGGTAAAGGAGATGTAGGTTTTTGCAACCACTGGACACTTGAGATTTCGGTTTCTCAACCGGTTCGGGTATACGCGGGTATGCCGATTGGGCAATTGATTTACTTCACCGTGGACGGTCAGGTAGNAGTAGATTACGCGACCAAGGCATCCGCTAAATATAATCAGCGAACACCCAAGCCCGTGGAATCCATGATGTGGAAAAATTCTTTCTAAGTGAAAGAGGAGCCCTTACATCGTGAAATTTTAGAGGAACATGCTAGGAACCCAAGGTTTGAGAGTGAATTAGATGATCATACGCATCAGGCAGTTTTTCAAAGTTTAAAAACGGGAAATACTTGCGGGATAAGACTCAAGGTAAAAAAAGATGTGATCATAGCTATGGGGCTTGAGATTCAAGGGTCGGCTCTAGCTAATGCCAGTGCGTCCTTACTTTACTGCGAGATATTGAGGCAGACAACTACTCAAGTGAAAGAGTTGATTCTTTGTTTAAGTCAATTACTTGAGCTAGGCGAACCAGCAGATTTACGGGGTGAGTTGTGTGTATACCAGTCGATTGCCAGATTCCCGGAGAGGCATGATTGTGCGCTACTTGCATGGCGAGCATTAGCAAAGGCACTTTCGGGTTAGTAAGACTTTCTACCGTACCCTCCACCATAACCACCCGATCCGTAATGGTTCCAGCCTGATGAACTTGGCCGACCTCTTCCAAAGGATGAGTGGGCATTCAATACTTCATAGCAACCGTCAGGAATCTCTTTAAGAAAGCGACTTTGCATTAAACGCACCGGCGTGCCTTTCTGCGAGGAAAGCATGGGGTAAATCATATGCAGTGATTTTTCGGCACGAGTGCTCGCCACATAAAAAAGTCTTCGCTCTTCCTCAAGATCTCCTTCGCCTTCAATTGCCCGCCTGCCCGGAAATAGTCCATCAGCCAATCCAATTATAAAAACATGGGGATATTCCAGACCTTTAGATTGATGAATCGTAGATAGACGGAGACATTTCTCTCCTTGTCTGACTACTCGGTCACCAGATTCTGAACTTAACAAAACTAGCTGCGATAGCATTTCTGCTAGGTTTTCGTGCTTGGTTGCAAAATCGACAAGGCTTTCAAGGTCTTCTTCTCTTCTCGGCCAATTTTCGTAAGTTCTGCGTAAATAATCTTGATACCAACCACAAATGGCTCCTTCGACAACTTGAGCAGGAGTAGCACTTGCGGCCAAAGTATTTACATTCTGAAGCGTTTCAGCCATTGATAGCCAATCCTCCTTGGCATCGGCGGGAACCTTCGATACTACACTGGCATCCATCATCGCATTGAAAATATTGTTTTCTTGTGACTGACATTTTGCTTCTGCCAGTTTTAAAAGCTTAGCCGCGGTTTTCTCGCCAATTTTAGGCAATAAGCAAATAAAGCGATAAAANGCAGTACGATCTTTGGGGTTGATTACAAATCTGAGTTGGGAAACCAAGTCTTTAACATGTGCTTGTTCAAAGAATCTTAGTCCACTGGTTATGACAAATGGTATTCCTCGACGAGAGAGTTCAATTTGAAGCTCCATTGCATGAAAGTGGGCCCGATAGAGAATGGCCATCTGATCATAGTCGATACCGTTATTGTAGAGTTCATCAACTTTGGATAGAACAAAGTCTGCTTGTTGGTAGGTATCCATTGTGGGGACGAGAACGGGCAAGTCCTGATGCGGTCGAGATGGTTTGAGTTCCTTTGAATAACTGGTCTCAATTGCCCGGCTTTCCAGAATGCCGTTAGCCAATTTGAGAATTTCCGGTGAACTGCGATAATTAGTTTCGATTTTGAAAATTTTGGTACCTGGGTGCCGATCAGGAAAACTCATAATTTGATCGAGATCAGCACCCCGCCAAGTGTAGATGCATTGGGCGTCGTCACCAACAGCCATTACTTGGTGGTTGGATGCGATCTTATCGACAATGCGAGCCTGAAGAGAATTAACATCTTGATATTCGTCGACCAAGACATGGGAAAATCTTTGCTGATAATAGTTGGCGGCTTCCGGGTTGTTTTCGAGAACTTGAAGCCAGTACACCAATAAATCATCATAATCAGCAAGGCCTCTTTCAAGCTTGGTCTGAAGATAAGCTTTGGCAAACGAATCAATTTTTGCACAAAGTTCAGTATTACTTGGATAGCGTCCTTTGGCGACTTCTTCAAAGGAAGTATCAATATTTCTGGCAAAGCTTATCAATCCCTTAATAGGCTTAGCTTTTGGATTCTCTTTTGATTTAAAGAAATCAGGATCCATGTCACGAATAATTTCATTAAGCAGGGAATCCGAATCTCCGTCATCCAAGATGGTGAAACTCCGTGGCAGACCAATGCTGTCGCCATAGAGTCTTAGTACTTGCCCACCCACATGATGAAAGGTTCCACCAAGGAATCGATGTGCTCCCACGCCAGTTAATTCTTCGACACGTTCGAGCATTTGCTTGGAAGCTTTATTTGTGAAAGTGAGTAAAAGAATTGCTTCAGGGCTGACGCCATTTTGTAAAAGATAAGCAACCCGGTAGGTGAGGGTTCTAGTTTTACCTGACCCTGCTCCCGCAAGAACCAAGGCAGCTCCATCCTCTGCTGTTACTGCAGCAAGTTGGTCGGCATTAAGCTCGTTTACGAAATTAATATTCGACTGTGTGCCACCAGAAATAGTTGGTGGCGGACCGAACACATCATCTTCATCCTCATCTTCATAATCGTACACAGTACAAGACTTCGCTCAAATGATCTCTTCGATCAAGCGTATTCAATTAACATTTTAAAGATGAGGGGCAAGATGATCTCGGTGGATTACCTCTGCCCTTGATCTACCAGGAAACTTTTGGAGAATTTCCTGATTATTCATTCCCTTTATGGAAAGCAGTTCTTCCGCATCGAACCGAGATACTCCACGGGCAATGGTAGTCCCCTGATGGTCGATTATGGATACAATTGCTGCTTTACAGAATGTACCATCTACTGATGTGATCCCACTGGCTAGAAGGCTACTTCCTTTTTCTAGGATAGCAAAGGATGCACCTTGATCAATATGGATAATTCCTTGGGGTTGTGGGAAAAACGCCAACCATTTTTTTCTTTGATTCAAATCCAATCCAGATGGCGGAAAAAAAGTGCCTTCTGCNTTACTAGCGAGAATGCTAGCCAAATCAGGCTGATTCTCGCCACTCCCAATAAACACTGCGCACCCAGATTTTGTGGCAATTTTGGCAGCTTCAATTTTGGTAATCATCCCACCCACAGCAGTTACACTGGTCGTCCCTTTTGCCATTTCTTCAATCGCAGGTGAAATCTCAGCGACGAATGGGATGAGTTCTCCAGCTTGTGGATGGGTCATTAATCCTTTAGCTGTTGATAAAATAATCAACATTTGTGCAGTTGTAAGAGAACAGAGAAGTGCAGAAAGTACATCATTATCCCCAAATTTAATTTCTTCATCACTNACTGAGTCNTTTTCATTCACAACAGGGATAATCTTACGTTTTGTAAGGCTGNTTAATGTTTCTTTTACCTTTTGGGCACGAAGGTGGTCGGCAAAATCTTGNCTAGTGAGAAGTACTTGGCCAGGCATCAAGTTTACTTTTCCAAGGGCAACAGTCCATGCATTCATTAAGCANCATTGTCCGATTGCAGCNCATGCACGTAAATCAGCTAAATCCGTNGGNCTTTCCTTCATNCCCATTTTGCCCATTCCTAATCCGACTGCTCCTGAACTTACAATGATCGTTTTTACATTTTCTTCATCAGATAAATTTTTGATNCCTGCAGCTATGGCGTTTAGCCTGTNTTGATGAATTTGNCCTGATCCCGCGGAAAGAATACCNGTGCCTAATTTGATTACAATCGTTCGCGGGTTCATAAAAATTTATTTTGAAGCTCTGTTGGAGCTATCAATAAATCGCAGGCAAATCAAATTTGCCTAAGATCTTTTTCCTTATTGGTGAGGGCTTGGTTAATTTTTGCAACCGCATCATCAGTTTCTTTTTGGACATCTTTTTCACCTCGCTTGAAATCATCTTCCGGTAATCCATCTTTTTGGGCAGCCTTGAGAGCATCCATCGCATCTTTTCGGGATGCTCTGATNCCGATTTTTCCTTGTTCTGCGTAACCTTGAGCCATTTTGCACAACTCCTCNCGCCTTTCGCCGCTAAGCTCAGGTATCGGTAGTCTGATGAGATCACCCGTTACCACAGGCATAATACCAAGCTTGGCTTCAATTAATGCTTTTTCAATCGGGGCGGTNGTTGACTTATCCCAAGGTTGGATTTGCACGGTACGTGCATCCGGGATGGTTATGGCAGCAACATCACGAAGTTTCATATTTGAGCCATAAACATCAACTGTGATACTTTCCACCATGGATGTATTGGCTTTGCCAGTATGAAGGGAGTTGAATTCATTGGAGACATGCTCAACTGACTTCTGCATGTTTTGTTTCACNGTGTTGAGTATTTCTTCAGTTTCCATAATCGTGAATTTATCTTTTTGGGTTCATTTAAATTTGCAGATGGGTAATACGCTCAGGAAACGATGGTTCCAATTGTTTCCCCNCAAACTGCCTGACGGATNGAGTNCTTCTGCTGGAGGTCAAAAACGAGAATAGGCATACCATTGTCCATGCAAAGTGAAAAGGCAGTCGAGTCCATCACGGAAAGCCTTTTTTCTAAACATTCCATGTAAGTTAAAGATTCAAATTTCTCGGCACCTTCAAACTTATGCGGATCCTTGTCATAAATACCATCAACTTTGGTGGCTTTTAAAATGACTTCNGCAGAAATTTCGCTAGCCCTGAGAGCAGCGGTGGTATCCGTTGAAAAATAAGGGTTACCTGTTCCGGATACAAAAATTACAATACGACCTCTTTCGAGGTGCCTAATTGCACGCCTTTGAATGTAGGGCTCCGCAAGTTTATCCATNGGTATCGCACTTTGGACNCGAACCACCGCCCCTATTTTTTCTAGACGATCCATNAGGGCAAGACCATTGATNACTGTTGCTAACATTCCCATNGAATCACCAGTGGTNCGGTCTATTCCTTTATCGCTTCCCTGNAANCCTCGAAAAATATTTCCGCCTCCGACCACAAGGCCTATCTCTACNCCTAAATCNGCCACGGCTTTGATTTCTTCACAGATGTTTTCAAGGGACTTGGCGTGAATAGGTTCACCTTCTTCACGGCTACCGAGTATTTCCCCACTGATTTTTAGAATAATTCGTTTATATTTGGTTTGGTTCATTAGAGTGCGTTCGTTTACCCAAGACACTTGACTTTATCAGTCTCAGTTTCATAATCAATAGTAGTAGCCTGGTGGTGTAATGGTAGCACAGGAGTTTTTGGTACTCTCAGTCGGGGTTCGAGTCCCTGCCGGGCTGCCACTCTTATTNTAGGAGTGGTCTGAATGNANAAAATCAGTTTTCNGATGGTAAATCAAAAGGATTAAAGCCGTCTGCAGGAGGAGATGTTGGCGGTGGTGTGTTAAAAATATTTTCTAAAGGAACAGAAGTTTCATTGGATTCTGAATTAACTGAGTCGAAAGGATTACTGCTGCCCGCTTCCTGGTTATTTTTTTTCGGGCTTATGTCTGGAGGGGCAGGTGGGAGAGGATCGCTTTCAAAAGGGTTGAATGTAGGAGCAGGGGGAGGAGGTGGTGGTGGAATATCTAGGTCTGGGGAAGATTTTTCAACCTGGGAGTTCGGCCCACTTTCGGGTTCGTTTTCGAACGGATTGAAAGTAGGTGCTGGAGGGGGTGGGGAGATAGAGCTAGCAGGGTCAGCAGGTGCCGGGGATTTATTTTCGAACGGATCAAACTCAGGTGGAGGAGGTGGCGGTAAATCTGTGGGAGGGTCAATAACCGCGGGTGAATCACCCGCCGAATTACCGCCATCAGTTTTTCCCTGAATTGCAAACGGATCAAATGTAGGAGCGGGTACAGGAGGCGGGGGAGGTGGTGGAGTAACTGGTTCTGGTTTTCCTGGTTTAGTTAGTTCAGACGAAGGGGTGGGATCAGTTGAAATGTTGAAGGGATCAAAAGTGGGGGGAAGGGGAGGAGATATGTTGTCACCGGATAGATTTCCCACTGGATCAACAGTTGGTTCTGGTACAGAAGGAATGGCAGCCTCAGGAGTAAGCTTTGCCTCATCCGTACCAGAAGCTTCTTTTTCTGAGGCAGGAATTTCTGACGCAACCGATTCGACGGTAGCTGGAACGGATGGGGTTACTTTTTCTATTTCAGTTGCAGGTTCTGAAATCTTGGGAGGATCAACTTGTTCAATTGGTTTCAAGGATTTTCCACTGAGCAAATCCTGTACGGGCTGACCATCGATGAACTGAAGTTCAGAAATTTTTCGTCCAGATTCACTCCACTCCGTACAAACGCCATGTTCTAAGTTGTTACGAAAGTTGTAATCAAATTGTTGCTGTCCATTAGGAAACCAACCTTTAGAGTTCCCTTCCATTTTATCGTCCACAAACTGGGCCGTTAGGCGTTTTTTCCCATTATCGTACCAAATGGTCCGGAGACCATGTTGCTTGTCTTTTTGATAAAAGAGGCCGAGTTTTTGTTGCCCAGTACGATACCATTCTGAGGAAGGTCCTTCTCGAAGACCGTGCCGGTAAATAGTTAAGGATTTTTTTGTGCCGTCTTCATACCATTCTGTGGCATCGCCGTGAGGTTTTCCATCCCTCATCTCTACTTCCATAATTTTAGTACCGTTGGGGTGATATTCGGATTTTGAACCATTGAGCTTTCCATCCGAATAGGATTCTTCCGCAAGCAATTCGCCGGTAATTCTGAATTCTTTTGAAATTCCATTACGTTCGCCTTTCTCATAGGAAATAACACGACGCTTTCTGCCATTGTAAAAATATTCCGTGGTGACACCGTGGCGAAGGCCTCTCTTCCATGAAGAAACTGACTTTGTCGGACTCTGTTCAAAAGTTTCAATTGCATTGCCGGAAAATAAGGAATCTCGATCGGTTGCGTTTCCTTCATCCATCGTTTTCCGGACAAGCCCTTCCTGATCCATATCTAACCAGTGAAGCATCACCGTTTCATCGTCGGATGAACGAAGCGAAGGGACAGATTGAATGCAGGATGAAAAGGAAAATACTACAAACANACAAATCAAAGGAATAAGCGACTTTTTCATGCATGAAAGGATGACTTTACCTCGGATTTCTGGCAAGAGGTTTTTCTTTCAATTAAATTAGTCGGTTCTATNNGNGTANGAACTGTGCAATTTGATAACCANGACNTGAGATTNAGCCTCTNCAGNTCNNCCAAGNTNNATACGATGAGNANTTCCCNAAATTTTAAAANTTTTCAGAATTATAAAAAAAATCTTCGAGATCTCGTCTTTCTTTCTTTGATGGTCGNCCTTTCGCTCCTCTTTTCCCCAATGGTTTACTGATGATATTTTTCTTAAGAGCACGGGCTTTTTCATACTCTGCCTGCGGAGTTATATCTTCGAGATAATCATCAACTATTTTAGCAGATATACGCTTTTCTAGAATCCCCAGTACTTTAANCTCCCTTTTCATCGGGCCGCTTTTTGCAGTAACCAAATCGCCAATCTTAAGTTCCCGGGAAGGTTTCGCGGCAACCCCATTGAGGTGCACCCAGTTTCTTTTACATGCGTCAGTCGCGAGGGTGCGGGTCTTGTAAATCCGAACAGACCATAACCAGCGGTCAATTCTCACTTTCTGAGGTTGCAAAGCTAAGACTTCTTATTGGGGGTTAAGCGGATTTCCATAGATAAAGAGTTACCATTCTTCAGGTTTATAAGAAACTTCTTCTGTTGATTATCGGGCAGGGAGACATTTTTGATAGAGGAAGGATCGATTCCAGACCTTTGAAAAATAAAAGGAAGGTAATTTAAAATNTCAGGTGGNTANTCTGAAAANTCAGGAATGAGGTAATCTCGCTTAGATAAGGCGAGCCCNATCATAATGAATTTGAANCTTTCCTCATTGGAGAGTTCAAGTCCATAGGCAATCTTGTCCAAAGTTTTACTNCCNGCAATNCGGATGCCGTTTTCTATGTCATTGACAATTGATGTGGCNACGCCGCTTGTTCCNGCTAACTGTGGTTGCGTGAGGTTTGCTTTTTTACGATATTGTTTAAGGAGTTTCCCAATCTTGTTTTTAGTGTTTTTCACACAACCATTTGTGATGGTTGATTTAAGAAATGCAAGAAAATCAGATCACTTTTCCGATTGAACTATATTTAACCGGAAAAGCCCCCCTTTTTCAAGGCTCTGATTAGAGTCTTGCAATGGAACCAGTTTAATAATCGCGGACTGGTTGCCGTTGAGTAATNGNACGGATTCTNCTGNATCTACTNGTGAAAGTGATTGGTTGTTATCTATNATCTCTTGNTGGCTTATGCTTTCTGACGNGTCAAACCAATTGAGGGATTGCTTAATTTCGTCTTGGTATTTCCACGCNAATACTCCTAAANCACAGATTACNNCNAATGTGAGAAGAAGTAAAAATGTTGAGAGNCTATCAGCTTTTGGTTTCGGAGGCCGTTTCCCNTCTAANCTCTCATCCCATTCATTCCATGCCCTGATTGCCTTGCTCTTTTCAATNAAAGTACCAAAGAGAATAGCAAATTCATAAAGAATATAAAGTGGGATTGTTAGAATGCACAGACTTACTGGATCACCCCCAGGTGTTATTAAAGCGGCCGAAACCATCAAAATAACCAAAACAAGTCTGCGACTCTCACGAAGCTTTTTGACNGAGAGNATNCCNATTCTTATTAAGAGTATGAGTACGAGGGGAAACTGAAAAGCGATTCCAACGGCAAATGTCATCCAGATGACTGTGCTGTAATAATTACCAGCTTCAGGCCGATAGACATCCAGTCCTAAAACATTGAAAGAAAATTCAATCGTAAAAGCAAGCGACAGGGGAAGGATAAAAAAGTAGGTCATCGATGCACCNGCGAGAAATAGAAAAGTGGCCGCTATGCAACCCGGGAAAAAGACTTTCTTTTCCTGAGAAGTAAGTCCGGGTACTACAAAACTGCCAATAAAATATAAAATCATGGGTAGTGAAAGACCGATGCCACCTAAAAAACATATCTTCATGGCAATAAATATTGGAGAGTACGACCGAATNACTTGAAGCAGGTTCCGATTACTTCCATTGGCGAAATGGGTGATAATCCGGGTCTGATGATGGGGATCTGTTATTCCCCATGCTGTAAGATTTTTTTCTTTGGCTTTTCTTAGTTCTCCTAATCCAACCTCGAGTTTCTCAAGAGGTTTAGTGTATTGCTCGAGTCCTATTGATTGTAGATCGATGCTAATTTCCCCAAAATCTTCGACCGCTTTGATAAGAGGCATTTGCAGGAGTTTGACCGAGTCCTGCATGAAAATCGCTACACCGATACATCCAACAAGAAAAGCAACGACAGACTTTAAAATTACCCAACGTAGCTCTTCCAGGTGTTCCAGGAAATGCATTTCATTCGGATTTGCCTTAGGGTTAGTAGACTTTTTTTTAAGGATACCGCTAATGCCTTCCTCGCGAAATCGGTCACCGAAACTTTCGGGTCTATGATCTTTGGATGATGACATCGTTTGCGTTGGTTTTAGTGCGTAAAGTTAAGTTTGGGAGTATAATTAAGAATTAATTATCCGGTATGGTCGATTCTGAAATCTTCCATTTTAAAACATCAGAAAGAGAAAATTCCAAAGTCATCCGTTGACAAAACGCTATAAAAATAAGAAAAAGTCTCTTCTTTTTAAAGCAGGTAACTAAAATGTTTATTACCTTTCTTTATGACTAAAAGCTAACCTAAACCTCATATGGCACAGAAAAAAAAGGCGAAAGCATCTAATAAAAAAGCAAAAGCCAAGGCTGCCCCTAAACGGGCAGCATCCACCGCTTCCAAAAAAGAAGTCAAATATGTTTATGACTTCGGCAAGAAAACTGACGGAGACGCTAAGCAGCGCGAACTTTTAGGAGGTAAGGGAGCTAACCTTGCAGAAATGGCTAAAATTGGATTACCCGTACCCCCTGGCTTTACCATTTCCACGGATGTATGCACATATTTTTACGAAAATAACAAGAAGTACCCGTCTGTTTTAGAAGATCAAATGAAGTCCTCTGTTGCTTTGATGGAAAAACAACAGGGAAAGAAATTGGGAGATTTAAAGAAACCTCTTCTACTTTCAGTTAGATCAGGTGCTAGAGATTCTATGCCTGGAATGATGGATACAATCCTAAACCTTGGCTTAAATGATGAGACAGTTGAAGCCTTGGCCGTGGCATCTGGAAATGCACGTTTTGCTTGGGACTGTTACCGTAGATTTATTCAGATGTATGGTGATGTAGTCATGGGAGTACAGAAGCTTCCGAGTGAAGATCATGATCCGTTTGAAGCTATTATTGAGGATTTTAAAAAAGAAATTTTTCCTAACGAAAAGGGGGAAGTGGACGACTCTCGCATATCAGTTGAGCAAATGAAAGAGTTGGTTACGCGTTTCAAGAATTTAGTGAAGAAAAGATCAGGAGAAGACTTCCCCACCTGTCCTTGGGAACAATTAGAGGGTTCAGTGGGTGCGGTATTCAGTTCTTGGATGAATGATCGTGCTATTGTGTATCGTCGTAAATATGGTATTCCCGCAGAATGGGGAACNGCTGTNAATGTTCAGGCAATGGTTTTTGGAAACACTGGTAAGAAATCTGGGTCTGGCGTTGGATTTACTCGAGATCCAGCAACCGGAGAGAAAGTGCTTTATGGCGAATTTCTGACGGATGCTCAGGGTGAAGATGTGGTTGCGGGAGTTCGTACCCCTCGTCCCGTTGCTAAGCTTAAACGGGTTCTTCCGAAACCCTTTAAGGAACTTGTTCTCGTGCAGAAAAAGTTGGAAAAGCACTTTAAAGATATGCAGGATTTCGAGTTTACGATCGAAAATGAAAAACTTTACATGTTGCAAACCCGAAACGGTAAGCGAACGGGTCTTGCGGCCGTACGTATTGCAGCCGAGATGGTTAAAGAAAGATTAATCGATTGGAAGACAGCTATCAAAAGAGTGCCAGCTGATCAATTGGATCAAGTTTTAGCACCTGTTTTTGACCAAGCAGCTCAAAAAGCAGCTAAAACTTTGTGCAAAGGATTACCAGCTGGTCCTGGAGCGGCATCAGGGAAAATTTGTTTAAACGCGGAAAGAGCTGTGGAAGCAGCTAAGAAAGGCAATGTCTTGTTGGTTCGCCAAGAAACATCTCCGGAGGATCTTCGTGGTATGATTGCTGCAGAAGGAATTTTAACTGCACGCGGGGGAGTCTCTTCCCACGCAGCCTTGGTCGCTCGTCAAATGGGTAAGGTTTGCGTTTGTGGTGCAGCTGAACTTGATGTGGATTACCATAACCGTACAGTTAAAGTTGATGGAAAAACCTTTAAAGAAGGCGACTACATGTCCATAAATGGTACGAACGGAGAGGTTTTTGCCGGAGAATTAAAAACGGCACCATCTGAAATCATTCAGGTCTTAATTGAAAAGAAGCTAGACCCTAAAAAGAGTCGTGCTTATCAGAACTTTGCCCAGTTAATGAAATGGTGTGAGCAGGCAACTAAAATGACTGTTCGAACAAATGCGGATTCTCCATCTCAAGTTGCTAATGCAGTCGCTTTTGGTGCCACAGGAATCGGACTTTGCAGAACGGAGCATATGTTTTTTGAGGGAAATCGTATTGATGCTATGCGTCAAATGATTTTGGCTGATGATGAGCAAGCTCGCCGTAAAGCACTTAAAAAATTACTGCCTTATCAAAGACGTGATTTTGAAGGAATCTTTAAGGCACTTGAGGGTAAACCAGCAACGATCCGTTTACTTGATCCTCCGTTGCATGAATTTCTTCCGCATGATTTGACAGCACAACGCGACCTAGCCAAAAAACTCGGAGTTAGTCTAGCTTCCATAAAAAAACGAGTCGAGGACCTTCATGAGTTTAATCCTATGTTAGGCCATCGCGGTTGTAGGCTTGGGATCTCGTACCCTGAGGTAACCGAGATGCAGGCACAAGCTATTTTTGAAGCTGCCATTTTGGCTNNGAAAAAAGGTATTGAAGTAAACCCTGAGCTAATGGTTCCATTAGTTGGATTCCCCCGCGAACTTGAACTTCAAGTGCAGGTAATTCATGATACTGCTAAGAAAGTTTTTGCAGCCAAGGGTGAAAAAGTAAAATATCTTGTAGGGACGATGATCGAAATTCCTCGTGCTGCTTTAGTTGCCGATGAGATTGCGAAAACTGCTCAGTTTTTCAGTTTTGGAACTAACGACCTTACTCAAACCACAATGGGCATGAGTAGAGATGACTCGGGAAGCTTTCTACCAAATTATACTGAGTTGGATATTTTAGATGCCAACCCATTTGCTAGCGTAGACCAAAGCGGAGTAGGCCAATTAATGGAAATTGCTGTTAAGAAGGGAAAATCTTCACGTCGTGGAATTAAGCTCGGAATTTGCGGAGAACATGGAGGTGATCCAAGTAGCGTAGAATTCTGTCATAAAATCGGATTGAATTATGTAAGTTGTTCACCATTTCGAGTACCTACTGCACGACTTGCAGCGGCCCAGGCTGCTGTCAGTTGATCTTTCTTGGTTTTACATTTCAAATATTATTTAATGGGGTTCAGGCAATGAGTTTGCCTGAACCCCATTTTCATTTTAATGTTTGAGGTTAAAGAAAAGCCCCGTCTGGTCGAAAAGGCTTTTCTTTTAGCTGTCATTGTTCGTGAAGATGAAAGAGATCAGGCTGAATCTCTCTTAGATGAATTAGATGAATTAGTTTCTAACCTTGGCATCCAGGTTTCTCAAAAAAAAGTTGTGCGAGTACGAAAAACTTTTGCGAGGTATCTTTTGGGTACGGGTAAATTAGCTGAGGTTCTAGATGAAGTTAAGGCTGCTGGTTGTGATGTTATTATTTTTGATAATGAACTGTCCCCAAGTCAGCAAAGAAACTGGGAAGCGGAATCGAATGTCTTGGTGATAGATCGCCAAGAAATCATTTTAGATGTCTTCGCAGCAAGGGCCCAAACAAAAGAAGCAGTTTTACAGGTCAAACTCGCAAGGTTGGAGTATTCTTTACCCAGGTTGAGAAGGGCTTGGACGCATTTAGGTAGGCAGCGAGGTGGAGGCGTAACCCAGAGAGGGGAGGGTGAGGCACAGATCGAGCTCGATCAGCGGATGGTTCGAGACCAAATCACGGCAACCAAAAAAGAAATCAAACAGGTAGCTAAAACAAGAAAGACCAGTCGAAAACGGAGATTAAGAATCCCTTTGCCAACCGTTGCACTCGTTGGATATACCAATGCAGGTAAGTCCACTTTACTCAACCGGGTGTGCGGATCAGATGTTTTATCTGCGGATAAGCTATTTGCCACTCTTGATCCAACCAGTCGCCAGGCTCAGTTACCCACTGGGAAAAAAATAATTCTGACCGATACAGTCGGTTTTATCCGCAAACTTCCTCATAGGCTTNTAGATGCTTTTCGTGCGACGCTGGAAGAGACCTTAGTTGCAAATCTCCTGCTACATGTGGTGGACTTGTCCAATCCTCAATACGAAGATCATATGCAGACAACAGTTGCGGTTTTGCAAGAATTAGGAGCTCAGGAGAAAGAAATTCTGACGGTATTTAATAAGATCGATTTATTAGATAAGGATACATTTCAAAATTTAAAACTGCGCATGAATCATCTGAATAGCGACGCGGTATTTTTAAGTTGCTTTACAGGTGATGGTATAGAGAAGTTGTTAGAAAAAATTGAAGCGAAATTAGGATTATCAAGAGAAGTTCAATCCTTTCTGATCCCGCACCAAAGATATGAATTAGTTGCNAAGCTGAGAAAAGAAGGAAGCCTTATTATGGAAAAACCTGAAGACATAGGGGTAAGAATCCAAGCTTACCCAAGTGATGAGGTACTCAATGAACTTGCTGACTTCGAAATGCTGGATCCTTAGGATTTCTGTTTAATTTGATTTCTTTTGGTTGTAATCGACCCGAGTAACACGAAACATATTAGCAGCAATCCAAAAGACCCCGGTCATGCAAAATGCGGTCATCGAGGAAACAATAAAAACTGCAGTTGGATCCTGTGAAGGCACATGAGGAATAAGTACTTTGCGCATGATCAGGAAGAATATAACGGAAAGAAAAAGATCTACTCCGATACCAAATTTGGAAACAAGGGGTTGTGTGTTGTCATCACTCATCNTTATAATTTATTGTGAAANGATTGCTTCGTCAAATCAAACCTTGGGAGTCTTTGGCGAGTTTAATGACCCGTTTTTTAATGTCNGATATTTCAAGCCTCATTAGCTCGGACGGACTGATCCTATTATGCGGCAAGGGAGGTAGCCTGTCTAACGGTTCGTAGAGAGAGAGATTACGGTTAGCCGCGACCTCGTCGACTTTATCAATCGGTGTAAAATGCGGTGCACTTTTCAGAACAAATGGGGATTCATCTATGATATCCTTGATCGCTAGCACGGCATCTGCAAAACGATCTAATTCTGCTTTGGTGTAGCTTTCNGTTGGTTCGATCATTAATCCAAAAACTTCTGGAAAGGCAACCGTGGGCGCATGAAAGCCAAAATCTAAAAATAATTTTCCGATTTGAGGAATCGCCTGATTCTTGGGAATTCCATTTGTTTCGAGGTTAGAGAAATCTTTCTCGCTTAGGGTTAAAATAAATTCATGCATGCGAGGGGAACCTTTCGCATTGGCAGGAAGTGTGTGAAAACGGGATTTCAGCTTTTCAAAAAGATACCTCGCTGAGAGAACTGCAACCGAAGACATCCTTGGCACGCCTTCTTGACCCAGACGAATCAAATAGGAATAAGCTCGTACTTTATGACCAAAATTACCCCAGTTACGGTGAAACGAACCTATCGAATACTTTGGAGTCCTTGCATCGTAGCTTCCGTCTGCAAGTTGTGTGACCTGCTTCCCAGGTAAGAACTCAATAAGTTTTTCTGAAACCGCCACGATGGCATCTCCTGGGCCTCCTCCGCCATGGGGGATAGTCCATGTCTTGTGGAGGTTGTTGTGAACCGCGTCCACGCCCAATTCGCTAAGATTGATCACGCCTGCAATTGCGTTCATATTTGCTCCATCCATGTAAACCAGCCCACCTGCTTGGTGTACCTCGTCTGCAATATTTCTAAAGTTTGTTTCAAAAATCCCGGAGGTATTTGGATTGGTGATCATAACACCGCAAAGTTCAGGACCGTGGATCTCTATTTTTTTATGAAAATCTTCGATATCAATNGTNCCTTGTTCATTTGCCTCAAGATAGACAATGCCATCCGGATAACCTGCCATGGCAGCAGTGGCAAAATTAGTTCCATGTGCAGACCTTGGAATCAGGATATACTTCCGGTGGCTTTGCCCGTTTTTTCGATGAAAAGCTTGGAAAAGTTTAATGCCAACTAATTCCCCTTGAGCCCCAGCGACCGGTTGGGTAGTTACGCCAGGGAGTCCTGTTATTTTTTTGAACCATTCCTGAATCTCATAAAGAACCTTAANGGGTCCTTGGGTGTCTTCACGTGGAGATTGTGGATGAATGTGGGCGAAGCCTTCAAGTCCTGCAGCCCAGTCATTCAGCAAAGGGTTGTACTTCATTGTGCAAGAACCAAGAGGATAGCATCCATCGTCAGGAGAAACATTAAGTTCAGCTAGTTTGTTATAGTATTCTCTCAACTCTTCTTCTGAGAAAGAAGCTAAGCGAACGGGATTTCTCCTGAGGTAGTATTCTGGAATAATTGTGGAAGTAGTATCCTGNTTGATGACCTTTTTGCATGGAGGAAATTCTTCTTTGAGAAAAGAAAGTAAAAGACTTACATCATCAGATGTATGTAAATCAGAAAAAGAAAGTTTAATGAGCCATTCAGAGTCATTCGCTCTACAACGGTTCGTGACATCAACTCCTAAGTGCAAGTCTTTGGATCTAGCGTTATGAATAAGAAGGGTTGAAGATTTAGTGACACGGATGACTAATTCTGTGGGAGAAAAAGGGGAAGGAAACGCAATGTCTATGCCCTCCAGAGAATTAATTTCTTCGATGACACGCTGTTGGTTCCGATTTGCCAACTCAATGGCAATACCGAGTCCTTTAGACCCCTTTGATAGCAAGCTAGCCCCAGCGAGAGTGGCCAGGAAGGCTTGATTCGAACAAACATTGGAAGTCGCTTTTTCTTTTCGTATGTGTTGTTCGCGAGTGGATAGAACCATTACATGGCAGTCCCGGCCATTGATATCTTTTGCCTGTCCCACATA
The DNA here is from genome assembly GCA_002168015.1 of Verrucomicrobia bacterium TMED44. Classification (GTDB taxonomy): domain Bacteria; phylum Verrucomicrobiota; class Verrucomicrobiia; order Opitutales; family Seribacteraceae; genus Seribacter. Next base: position 12,266 of record NHCX01000110.1, on the reverse strand, counting down.
CCTGCCGGGAGTGTTACGTAAGTCTGATTTCTTTTGTTTGTTATGCCTACACCCAAAAATTCCTAGACCGGGTCCGCCAAAATTCGGAGGAATTGCAAGGTGTTGAGCATCACCTGCAATAAAATCGACTCCGGCAGTTCCAAATTCAACAGGTGGTTTGAGGCCTCCTTCGCCAAGTAAGAACGGGTCAATACAAGCAACTGAACGGATTTGATGGTCATCGCAAAAATCGGTTAATAAATCTACCTCCTCGAGTACGCCCAATGAATTAACTTGAGGGAAAACAAAGGCTGCATACTGATTCAATTCCTCGATATTTAATGAGGATAGGGCTTCATATTTGCATCGGCCTTCATCCGCGTTCAACTCTAAATAGTCTAATTTGATCCCAGTTTCTTTAACCAGNGTTTCAAGAACTTCTATGTCTTGGGGAAAAAGAGAAGAAGCCAGTAGGACCCTGGAAGGCCTTTTAGATATTCGTATTGAGCAAGTTATCGCTTCAAAAATGGCGAATGACCGGTCATAGAGTGATGTGTTGATTGCCTCAAAACCAGTGAGTGCGGACAAGGCACATTGATAAATCCAATGGGAAATGAGTGTGCCTTGGCTTCTTTCCGGCTGGTACGGTGTGTATGATGTNGTGAGTTGTCTNAGGCTTGAAACGAACTCGACAATACTAGATGTTTTCCACACAGGAAGCTGGTCTCCGATAAAAGAAACCTTTTGATTTGAAAGTGCAGAGATTGCGTAAAGGGAATTTGCTGCTTCAAAATACTTTTGTTCTTTAGGCAAATTTAGTGGCTGGGGGAANAGCAANTCTGGACTGATATGTTCAAATACTTGATTCAGATCAGTAAGGCCAACAGTAGAAAGCATATCCCTTAAATCTTGGTTACTGGCACTGATGTAGTGCCTCGAGGTTTCTCTCGGGAATTCCGTGGGATCAAAGGGGAGGGAGAAATTACCTTTCTCTCCCGTAACTAAATTATTAAATTCCAAATTTTCTATGCCCATATCTACAATCTATTCAAAGCTAGAGAAAAAGAAATAAAGTATTGTTCACATATTAATTAGTGGATCGATGAACTGTTATCCTGCACTAGTATAAACAGGAGAGATGCTAGTTAATATCGAGACTTTTAAGGAATTTACCATTTTGCCAAAGGTTTCTTTCAGTAACCTTACCTTTCTCATAGTATAACTCTTCTCCATTCATACGACCATCGACTAAATGAAGTTCACCGGTGATGTTGCCAGCGTCATCAAGAATTCGCATTTTGCCAGTGTAAGACATATCATTTTTACGATCAAAGATCGTATCAATTCCATCAATTAATTTTGTTACGAATCTGCCTTCCACCTCGTTGACCGATCCGGACCAGGTGTCTTCTTCATTTGAACCTGTAGAAGGTGATGCTTGCTTTTCAAGAGGTTTTTCTTCGGGTACTATTTTCTTTGCGTACTCAGTTTCCACTGCAGTATCCTTGGTCGGGCTGCTTTCAATATTCTCTTTGGGCTCAAGAGTAGAAGCCTTGTCAAGGTTTCCACCAGGATCATATGCACTTTGCACAGACATATTTCCGGGATTTTTCGGATCCTCTAGACTTTCATTTGAAACTATTTCAGTGACTCCATTGTTATTCGCAATTTGAGAAGTGAATAGAGGGTTGTTTTGCATACTGGCTGCGTCTAGAGATAAATCGGGTTTTGTTGTGGGTTTTGGTAGAGCCATAGGCGTCGTCAGTAATTTTCCATTTTGCCAAACACCTCTTATTATTCCACCGTTTGGATCAATAAGAATGCCGTTACCGTGCCTTAGGTCGTCAAACCAATCGCCTTGATACTTTGCTCCGCTTGCCGATGTAAAAGTACCTGTTCCATGTCTTTTCCCATTGAGGAATGAACCTGAATAAGTTGCTCCATCTGGCCAACTGTAGATTCCCTGTCCGGTCCTTTGGTCCTGAAAATAATCTCCCTTATATGACTCACCGTTAGGCCATTTAAATGTGCCTGTTCCATGCCTGAGATCTTTTTCAAAATCACCTTCATATAAGGAACCATCCAGCCAACTGTATTGGCCTTTTCCATGTTTGAGTCCTTTACTGTCGACTTCACCAGCATAAGATCCGTCATGGAAGTCAATAGTGGTAATTTTTTTTGATGAATTACAGGAGATGAATATAAAAATACAAAATAATGAAGTGATGCTAGAAATGGTTTGTTTCATATAAGTATGAAAAATGAGAATTGGCATTCGGGCAAGCGTGTAAATCATAGATAAAGTTCAAACCTGAAAGACAAAACTTTGATAATTTCAAATTATTCGTTTTGCCATTGTGAATGAAAAGAATTAGTAAAGTGCTGAATCTTAAGGAGAGGTGGCAGAGTGGTCGAATGTGCCCGACTCGAAATCGGGTGTGCCGCAAGGTACCGGGGGTTCGAATCCCTCCCTCTCCGCCAATTTCTATCTATGCTTTATTGTAAAAAGCGTTGATTTTATCAGCTACGTCACGGAAAGAAATATCCGCAGAATAAACCAGTTTAAATTCTTCCATTGCTTCTTCCCCTTTTTGCATGGACTCGTAGCAACAGCCTAACTCATAAATAGCTTCTTTTTTTCGATCATCCATAATTTGAATTTCTTCTTTCAGTAGATTGAACTGTTCGATAGCTAAATCATGAAAATTCTTACGACTGTAGGCACGACCTAAATATAAGATTGCATCTAACCTGACCTTAGCATTTTTCTGGGCCAGTTGAAAATGAGCCAAGCAGCCTTCAAAGTCCTCTTCTTCGAAAAGAAGAACGCCGAGTTCATAACGGTAGCCAAAGTCATTAGGGTATCTTTGTACAAGAGACTCCAGTTGGCTTTTTTGATAAAGCTTACGGTTACTAATGGCTTCTTCCCAAGATGATTTTGCATCTGGATCGTTAGGGTTTTGGTGATATTGCTTTTCCCATTGATCGATTACATCATCATAATACTCTAAAGTTAAATTCCTTTCTTTTTCTTCCAATGAGACATCAGTTCTACCCGCCTCCTGCTTTCGAGCTTCCTGTATCCAAGCGATTGCATTTTCTAAGTCACCGTACCGCTGATAATATTCACTCAATTGTCGATAGTGATTAAGGTTTTCTGGTTCTTGTTCCCACTTGGCATATGCTTGACGAATCAGATCTTCAAGTCCTTTTGCATCGTTGACAGTTTTAGAAGCTTGTTCGAGTGACTGTGCTTCTGCTTCGTCTTTAAGCTGTGATCGAAAATCTTCAGATTCTTCCCACTTGCCTTTGTTCATCGCAACTGCAACTGAAGCTCTTTTCATAAGGTCTTCGGCATCCCCATCGCTTGGATTTATCTTTTGTATTTCATTTCCTACAGTGATCGTCTTTTCTGTATCACCAATTTCTAGGTAAGCATCCCCCAAACTTTTAAGATTTTTAAGATCTTTAGGATTTATTTGCCTGATAGTTTCGAGTCCAAACACCGCAGTCTGCTTCATTCCCAAACTTTGGGCGGCGTCAACTAGCATTTGATGAGCGAGAACATTTCCCACTGATTTCTCAATTAAATCTTCAGCTTTGGCTAGAGTTTGATCCGGATTCTTGTCATTCTTACCACGAATCATGAAAGGAGCAGCAGTCACTTTTCCCAACAGACCAGCAAGACCTTTAGTTGAGTTTTGGGCCATTCTAAGCTGTAAAGCCCGTAATTTTTTTCTAAGCTCCAGGCATCCTGGTGCCAATTTTAATACAGCAGCATATATTTCAATCGAGTAACTCGGATTTGAGTTAAGAGCTTTATCCGCTGCTAGCAGTTGCTTGATTTGTCGGGGATCAAGTTCTGATATGGTTGTTTCTTCTATCATGGGGCAAAGACATTTGCATAAGACCTAATAGCATAAAAGCGAACAAAAACTAAATATGCTTTTTGATAAGTTTTTGGACAACTAGGAAAACTTCATCTGCCACTTTTTCATCTCTTGATTCCACTAAGACGCGTATCTTTAGTTCAGTTCCTGAATATCGAATCAGAATTCGAGTATCCTCGCCCCAAGTCTCCTTGGTTTTTCGAAGAAATTCTTGAAGTTCTTCAAAATCTTCAATCGGTTTTTTGGAAGTTACCTTAATCGCAACTGATCTTGATGGCCATAGGGAAACCCGATTACTGAGACGAAGTAAGTCTTCTTGAGATTCTAGGACGCACCTTAAAACAGATAGGGCGGAAAATAGACCATCTCCCGTGTTCATGTAGTCTGAGCAAATGATATGCCCGGAGGACTCTCCTCCCCAATTAGATCCAGTTTCACGCATCAAACCAAAAACATTACGGTCACCAACATCTGAGCGATGTAATTCAATCTCGCTTTCTTTTAATGTGGAAGCCAGTCCTGAATTGCTGTGAATGGTTGCAACAAATCCGTTTCCTCTTAGCGAATTATCTTTCTTTGCATGAATCGCGAGCAGACCAAGTATCTTGTCTCCATCTACTTCTTTGCCCTTTTTATCGATAAAAACAACACGGTCTCCGTCCCCATCATGGGCTAATCCTAAGTCGGCTTTTTCATCAATTACTTTATGGGCCAACCCTTCAGTAAATTCTGATCCCACATGTTCGTTTATTAGTCCATCACCCTGATTTATACTAACAACATTTGCACCAAAATGTTTTAAAGCTTGTGGGGTAATTTGGGCGGTGGCACCGTTGGCTAGATCGGTCACAATTTTTAGGCCTTTTAAGAAATTTGTACCAAAGTATTTACGAAGATTTTCTAGATATTCTCCTATATATTTCGGTTGATCTTGGTGGATTATTTCAGGCATTAAATGATGTTCGGTAAACTCGGAAATAAAGCTTTCGATTAAATACTCATCTACTGGCTCAAGCTTGCCTCCTTCTGCAGAAATAATTTTCAATCCATTATCATAATGAGGATTATGGGAGGCTGTGACCATAATTCCTCCAAGTGCATTTTGGTTAAAAACGGAAAATGCAAGAACTGGTGTGGGCAAAATATCGAGATTGTATGTTATGAAATGGTTATCATTTAGACCTGCTTGGCATGAAAGAAGTAGATTTTTACCTGAAAGTCTCGTATCTCTTGCTAAAAAAACAGGCTGTGATTTGTCGTAGTTTTTATGTTCAAGGTATCGTGCAAAGGCTACTCCTAGAGAGTATGCAAAACCCTCATTAATAATACTGTCCCCATATCGCCCTCTGATTCCATCAGTACCAAAATATTTTAATGATTCATTCATTATTTGAAAAAATATTCCGCTCTGCTTAACCACTGTTTAACCACTCCATCAGTAAGAAGTGATTCAGCTAACTCCATTCCTTCACCCAAGGAAGTGCATCTTCCCTGAATCCAAAAGGCAGTGGAGGCGTTAAGTAGAACAGTTGTGCGAAGTGAAGGAGGGCCCTTTCCTTCCAGTAAAGATTGCATGGTCTTGAGATTGTAGGCGAGATCACCTCCCTTAAGGTCAGAAAATTGCCCATATTTACTTCCCCATTTAGAAGGTGACCATTTTTGAATGGAATCCATTTGGTGTTGCCCGATGCCAAAGACTTTATTGTCACCACAATTAGTCAGCTCATCCACTCCAGTAATCTCTTCTTCTTCCAAAATCCCGTGTACCACCAACCCAGATCGTACATCATTTGATGTCAGTGCGTTACCCAGTTTTTTCATGTGACATGGATCAAATACGCCAAGTAACTGATTGGCGGGTTTGGCGGGATTTATAGTCGGACCCAGCAAATTAAAAATTGTAACAATGCCTTCTTCTGCGAGTGATTTTCTTACAGGTATGATATTTTTGAACACTGGATGGAAGTGGGGTGCAAATAAGAAACAAAAATCAAGGGCTTTCATACTCTCAGTAAGTTTCTCGATGGAGTTGTTTACCGGTATTCCAATCCCTTCTATTAGGTCAGCACTTCCGCATTTTGAGGTAATTGAACGATTGCCATGTTTAATTACGGGGACTCCTGCACTCGCTACAATAAAAGAAACAAAAGTAGAAACATTAAAGCTATGCGCTTTGTCGCCGCCGGTTCCGCATAGATCTATTGCATGGGTGGAGAATTCATGTAGTTCAGGATCAATGGACATTTTTCTGAATTCGCGAATAAAAACTGAGAATTCCTCATCGGTCTCCCCCTTGCGTGCAAGGGCTTTAAGAAATTTTTCTTTTGCGGGTATGGGAATCGATTCTTGCGTTAATTCTTGTATGCAACTGACAAGTTCAGCATCATTTAGATGATGATCAAGTTTTATGCGATTTGTTGATTGAGAAAGTTGATTATTATCATTCATGGATGGAATAATCTAATATGGAATTTTGTTGGATTTAATTTATCTCTCCTTGTAGAACTATTCATGCCTTTTCGACAAACCTTTTTCTTACTAATTGCAGTCTGTGGTCTTTTGGACCCCAGTTCTTTACTGGGCAAAAAATCAGAGTTGTCAGACTCAAATGATTCAGGACCCCCTCCCTCAGTCATGGATTATTTTGACGCAGCAATATACGGAGTGATTGAGGGTTTTACCGAATTCTTGCCAATTTCTTCAACAGGACATTTAATAATTGCTAGCGAGATATTAGAACATGCGGATGCATCTGCTCAAAAAGAGGAAGCGATTAATGCTTATTTGATTGTTATTCAGGGAGGAGCAATTCTGGCAGTCGGACTAATCTATCGACTGCAGGTATGGTCAATGTTCCTAGGCCTAGCAGGGGTAAATCCGAGGGGTAGGCGGCTTTTGATCAATGTAATTTTTGCTTTTTTGCCTGCGGCTTTTCTTGGATTATTATTAGACGAGTTGATTGAAAGTTATCTTTTTGGACTCTTACCTGTTGCCATTGCATTATTTCTGGGAGGGATTTTTATGGGGTGGGCTGAAAAAAGAAAAAAAGCACAAGAAAATTCGACTTCTTTATCCACTGAAAAAACTCTTGAGGACCTGACGATCGGCTCATCTTTACTTATTGGCTTTCTGCAATGTTTTGCAATGTGGCCTGGAACAAGTCGTTCAATGATGACGATAGTGGGGGGGTATATAGTGGGGCTCAGTCGGGTCCATGCGGCTGAATTCAGTTTTCTACTGGGCTTAGTTACTCTCACTGCGGCAGCAGGTTATAAAAGTATGACCAAATGGAAAACAATGAGCGAATATTTATCATTAGGACCGGTTCTATTTGGGTGTGTGATTGCCGGTGTGTGTGCGGCTTTATCGGTTTTTTGGTTAGTAGGATACTTAAGCCGTCGAGGGCTTGGAGTATTTGTAATATACAGAGTGATATTATCCTTGGTAATTTTTGGGTTTTACTTAATTCAATAGTCGAGCGTGTCTAATCTTGACGATAGCAGGTAGAATCCTATTATAGAAAGAATGGGACAGCCTAAAAGAAAACAATCTAAGCAAAGAAGCCGTAAGCGTAGAGGAGCAAATCGTTTCCAAGCACCCTTGCTTGTTAAGGAAGCTGACGGAACCTTTTCTCGTTCACATCGAGTGAATCCTGAAACTGGACAATATAGAGGCAAGCAAGTCCTTGATCTAGAGGTCTAATATTTTTACTCAGCTTCGGCATGGATACTACCGAGGCTAATGTGACGCTCGCTGTTGATGCAATGGGCAGCGATCATGGTCCAAAAGAGGTAATTGCCGGAATATCTCAGTCTCTAATTACCTCGCCTCGAGGAACTCGTTTTTTACTCTTTGGTCGGGAAGAAGAACTCAATGAGTGCATTTCATCTTTTGGCAATTTTGATACTGACCAAGTGGAAGTCAGGCATGCCCCCGAGGTTGTAGGTATGGATGAAAAGCCTATCGCTGGTATTAAAGGCAAAAAACGATCGTCTATGTCCTTAGCCTTGCAAAGTGTGAAGGACAAAGAAGCTCAAGCTTTGTTAAGCTGTGGTAACACTGGTTGCTTGATGGCTGGGAGCACAATTCGTCTTCGCACGCTGGAAGGCGTCGAGCGTCCGGCACTTTGTACAATTTGGCCGGGTCGTGAACGATACTTTACTCTTCTTGATGCAGGAGCAAATCCTCATGCAAAACCTTTTCATATAGCTCAGAATGCAATTCTTGGTTCAAATTACGCACGGGTTGCTTTAGGATTAGTCAGGCCTAAGGTGGGTCTCCTAACCATTGGCACAGAAGAGGGTAAGGGAAATGAAATGATTAATGATACCCATGAAATGTTAAAAGACATTGACGGAAGCATCATTAATTACAGCGGATTAATCGAGGGATTTCAGATCTTCGAAAATGCCGTGGATGTCGTTGTATGTGACGGATTTGTTGGAAATATTGTTCTCAAAGCATGTGAATCATTAAGTAAGCTGATTAGTTCTTTTCTTGATGAAGAACTTCGCAGGAATGCATTGCGGAAGACTGGAGCATTACTTTCCAAGGGTGCATTCAAGAGTTTAAAGCAAAGAATAAATCCAGAACAATTTGGGGGTGCCCCCTTGCTTGGATTAACTCAAAATGTTATCAAAGCACATGGCTCATCTAACCGGAATCACATTAGTGGAGCTGTAAAAATCGCTCTTGATTTAGTCCAGCATGATATGCTTGCTCAGATGGCTTTAGATGTGAAAGAAGCCAATGAAATTTTTAGACCAGAACCTTTGATCAACTCGCAAAGCCAATAAGATGAGTTTATCTTCAAAAGAGTATAGGAGCAGTGTGATTCTCGGGGTAGGTTCATATGTGCCTGATAAGATTTTAGGTAATAAAGAACTGAGCTTAAAGGTGGACACCTCAGATAAATGGATACAGACGAGAACAGGAATTACTGAGAGAAGGATTGCTTCAATTGATCGGCCTACAAGTGATTTAGCTTATGAAGCTGCTAGAAATGCTATAGCTGATGCTAAGATAGAAATTGACCAGATAGATCTCGTGATAGTCGCCACTATTACCCCTGATATGGCTTTCCCGTCAACGGCTTGTATCCTTCAACACCGATTAGGCTTGGGAAAAGTAGCTTGTTTTGACTTAGAGGCGGCTTGCTCCGGCTTTCTTTATTCGCTGGATGTTGCAGATGGCATGCTTTCATCAGGAAGATATAAATGTGCGTTAGTTATTGGTGCAGAAAAGATGTCATCGATTATGGATTGGCAAGACCGAACTACCTGCGTGCTGTTTGGTGATGGGGCGGGAGCAGTCATCCTTAGTGCGGAAGGAAAGGGGCCAGAGCTTTTAGGTTTTCGTTCGGGCGCAGATGGATCCAATCCAACCCTTTTGCATCAGCCTGCAGGTGGATCCAGTAAACCAGCATCTAAAAATACGCTCGCTAACCGTGAACATTTCTTGAAAATGAACGGGAAAGAAATTTTCAAGTCTGCAGTAAGAGTTATGGAAAAAGCCACCCGCGAACTTATTGCTGCTCATGGTCTTGAATTAAGTGATGTGAATCATATTATTCCTCATCAGGCAAATGTTCGAATCGTCGAAAGTATGGCGCATAGACTTGAAATACCTCTGGAGAAATTTTTCTGTAACCTCGACCGTCATGGTAACACATCGGCGGCCTCGATTCCTCTAGCACTTGATGAAGCAGTAAGAAATGACTTATTTGTGCATGGAGAGTTGGTCGTAATGGTTGCCTTCGGTGCAGGCTTGACATGGTCTGCAACCCTTGTTCGATTCTAATTTAATTATGATATCCAAAATTCAAACTTTGCACATTTACATATTGCTATCACTTGTTGCCTGGACCTTTGCCTCTGCTCAAAAAGGTAATTCTGGTCGAAGGTTAAATAGTAATGAAAAAGAGTACCTCTTTCCAGGAACTGGTTTTTTTGTGAAAAACCGTAAGCCGTATGACGATATGAATGCCCAAAATTGGTTTAAGGAAGCTTATGATTTGGAACAGAATGGTAGGTCCAATAAATCCCTTAAAATTTATGAGAAGTTTTCTAAAAGAAGATCAGATGCACAGCTTAACATTGAAGGAAAAGATTTTAAGGTTGGACCTGAGTCATTATACCGGGCAGCTCAAATTCGGGAAAAAAATGGGGATTGGAGCAAATCCTTTGATCACCTCAGGCTTATCGCTCAAGCTTATACTAGCTATAATTTCGAGTTAGTTGCTGAATCGCTCATGCGGGTTTCAGAGAAACTTGCGAAAGATAAACTTCCTCGGAAATGGGGTTTCATTCCCAGGTTCAGGTCTGGAACCCAAGATCGTTCTAGGCTTAATCAAATTGCAGGCCTTGCCAGAGGACCGAGATTTGCCCCGCGTGCGTTGATGTCCCTTGCTGAAATATCAATCAAAGATGAGAAACCAGAAGAAGCGGTGGACGCATTGGATCGATTGGTCAATCTTTACCCCGAAAACTATCTTTGTGAAAAAGCCTATTTTTTATTGGCCACCATTTACAAAGATAAGGTTGCGGGTTCTTCCTATGACCAAGGGTCTACCTTAAAGGCTCTCAATTTCTTTGAAGACTACCTGATTCTTTTTGCAGAAATTTCGCCTAGAAGCATCCACGAAACTGATAGTTCCTACAAGACGAGACTCGCGGAAACTAAAATGAGAAATCTAGATGCTGAAAAAGGTAGAAAAGAAATGCGTCAAGTTTTGGCTGCCAGCAAGGTCGAAGTAGGGGAATACATTGAGAAATTCGGAAAGTTCTACCTTACCCGTTGGCGTGAACTTGGTAGTGAACCAGCCATTCAATTTTACAATGAAGCTATTACCACTGCACCAGAATCAGATGCAGCTAGAGAGGCTGAAAAAAAGATCGCACAATTGCGGTCGAAAAATGATTAGTTTATTCAAGTTAAGCATAGTTTCTTTGCTGATTATTGCCTCCTCTGGTTGTAGGTACAAACCGGGTCTTTCAACTAGTATAAAACAATATTCCATAGGCATAAGTGTTAAGAACAATTCCAAGGCAATACAATTCACCGCAATTTTCCGTAGATTACTGAAGGATGAATTTTTACTCTACCCAAACATAAAAATTGTAGATCCTAGTTCATCGAAAGCAGATTATTTGTTCGAGATTACATTGGAAAACTACAAAGTAAGCCCTGAATCATACAGAGCTAGTGATTCGATTGCAGCAGCTTCATTTCAAGGTGCTTTATGGGCAGAAACTAACCTGATTGACCTTGCAGGATCCACGAAGAATCTTAATTACAGCTATGTTTCTTCTGCGTCATCTTCAAATCTAGCAAATTTAAAACATGTAAGTGATAGGCAATTACATATTGCTTTGGGAAAAGATCTGAGTAGGAAAATCGCTAGAGATTTAATTCAAAATTTACTTTAAAAAGAATGAGTAGAAATCGAGAGAAGTTCTTAGCACCATCAATTCTTGCAGGAAATCATGCTAATTTGATGGATGCACTTCTTATAGCCGAAAACGACGGAAGAAAATGGATACACCTTGATATCATGGATGGTCACTTTGTTCCTAATCTTAGTTTTGGTCCGCAAACCGTTGCTGATTTGCGCAAGAAATCGAAATTATTTTTTGATGTGCATCTCATGCTTGACCAACCTGATAAGTATATAGACGCGTTTATTGATGCTGGTTCTGATTTGATCAGCATACACCTAGAACCCCAATATGATCACCTCGGAAGTTTGGGAAAAATTAGAGCGGCAGGGGTGAAGACTGGTTTAGTGATTAATCCTGACACCTCGATCGATGTGTTGCTTCCCTTTTTAAATCAAGTTGATTTAATTTTATTCATGACCGTATTTCCTGGGTTTGGTGGGCAGAAGTTTATTTCCGATGTTCTTAAAAAGGCACAGGAAATTTCGGCTATACGATCAGAATCGAATTTTAACTTTTTAATTGAAGTGGATGGAGGAGTGGGTCCTGAACATGTAACACTATGCCTGGAAGCAGGAGTCGATATTTTTGTAGCAGGTACTGCTTACTACAGTAAAGATGAGGCAGGCAGAAAAGATTTTGCTAATTCAATCGAGTTGAGTTGATCAACTACGATTACACATGGGGTACTCACCTAGACTTTAAGGAATGGAGCTAAAACCAAAGCTACAACTGACATCAATTTAAGAAGGATGTTCAAAGAAGGTCCTGAAGTATCTTTTAAAGGATCACCAACAGTATCTCCAACGACCGCAGCTTTATGAACATCTGATCCTTTGCCATGGACCGTGCCGTCAATTTCATATCCTTCTTCAACCATCTTTTTTGCATTGTCCCATGCTCCTCCGGCATTTGACTGAAAAAGAGCAAGAAGAACTCCGGAAGAAGTCACGCCCGCCAG
>NHCX01000109.1 GCA_002168015.1 Verrucomicrobia bacterium TMED44 | reverse complement strand
CTTTCTTGAGCCTGAGGGTAGAGATACACCTGAGATATACGTTCAAGGCTTTTCCACAGGACTTCCTGAGAGGCTTCAGCTTGAGCTTCTGCATACTCTCCCTGGATTAGAGAATTGTGTAATGTTGCGCCCTGCTTATGCGGTTGAATACGACTATGCTGTCCCTACACAATTGTCTAAATCATTGGAATCTCAAAAGATTAAATCTCTTTTTTTTGCTGGTCAAATCAATGGATCTTCTGGCTATGAAGAAGCTGCTGCACAAGGTTTAATTGCAGGTGTTAATGCAGCAAATAATGCTCTTAAATTAGATCCATTTATCGTTGGTCGTGAAACAGGGTATATTGGAGTGTTAATCGACGACCTTACAACTAAAGGTGTTACTGAACCATATCGTATGTTTACAAGTAGGGCTGAATATCGTCTGTTATTTAATCATGGCAGTTCTGAACTAAGGTATCTGCCTCTTGTCCGAAATACATCTCTTGTAACAGCTTACAGGAGAAGAATGATTGAAAATAAATCAAAAATAATTTATGAATGGGTTGAGAAATTCAATTCGATCAAAACCACATCTAATAAAACTTATGGTGATTTATTACGTATGGGATCTAATTTTAATTTCCCATCCAATTTTAATAATTTAAGCCTAAATGTACAAAACGAAGTCATCTACAGGGTAAAGTATGAGGGATACTTAAAAAGGGAGCTTCTTAGTATTGAGAAGATGAAAGATATTGAAAAAATGGCTATTCCCAGTGATTTTAATTTTGATGGAATCCCAGGTTTACGCACTGAATCCATAGAGAAACTCCGAGAGGTAAGTCCTAGCACAATTGGACAAGCATCTCGTATCCCAGGTGTAAATCCATCTGACCTCAATGTACTCACAGTAATGATTAAGAAACGCAAACGATGATACAAATTGATGACTCGTATCAAATGATACAAAATAAAAAGCTAGAAAGGTCAGAAAGGGTAGGGGAGTGGTGTAAATCCAAGCTCAACCCAGTAAAAAACCAATTCAAACAAAATTTTGTTAATTTAGAAATTGGTTGTGGACATGGTCATTGGCTATCCTCATTTGCGTTAGATTGCGATTCAGAAGTTTTCATTGGTATAGATTTAATTACAAAAAGAGTCGAAAAAGCTAAATTGAAGTGCGATAAGCGCTTTCAACAAAACATTCTTTTTCTTAAAGCAGAAGCCTCCGAGTTCCTTGAATCTTCAAATCTCTCTATTTCAAAAACATTTATAATGTATCCTGACCCTTGGCCTAAATCTAAACATCACAAGAGGCGACTTATTCAAGGTGCTTTTCTAGATTTGCTTGCCTCCAAGACTATCCATAATGGCTTACTTTACTTTATGACAGACCACGAACCCTATTTCAAATGGTCACTTCTTAAAATAGAACAATCTTCTAAGTGGAATATAGTTGACCTTGCGTGGCCCCACAACGCTTTCAGCTATTTTAGCGATCTTTTACCCGAAAGAATGTTTTTTTGTGCTAAAGTAACATAAGTTAATCTTATCCTGTACCGCTTATTTACCTTATTACTGTATATTCTAGGTTAGTTCATTGTTTATTTGATGTCTTGTAGATTGACCAACTTGAAGAATTTCTTATGAGTGTAGCTAATGTTTCATAAGACCTTCCTCTTAATCTTTACATTTTTCCCATTTCTGCTTCGAGCGGCTGAGGGTGGTGTTAGCTTAACCGCTGAAAAAGCGTTTATGATTGGAGATTTTCCTATAACAAACTCCATGATTACGAGTTGGGTTATTTCCATGTTTTTAATTTTAGCAATAAGGATTGTCGTCGGTAAAGCCACTTTAGCTCCAAATAAAGGTCAACTTTTCATAGAATCTATTGTTGGAGGTTTACGTGATATTGTAGAACCAATCGTTGGAAAAAAATTGTTTTTCCCATCTTTTTGGCTTCTTAGTGGGCTCTTCATTTTCATTCTTACTCAAAATTGGAGCGGTCTTTTACCCGGTGTCGGTACCATTGGTTATTATGACGAACATGGTAACTATTCGCACTTGATAAGACCTGGAAACGCTGATTTGAACATGACGCTTGCACTTGCAGCTGTAGCTAATATCAGCTGGCTTTATTTCATATTTAAATACGAAGGACTTAAAAGTATTTTAATCCATATATTTGGCAACAAAGCAGATAAGAAAGAAGTTGGCATCTATTTTTTTATTGGTCTCATCCCGATTTTTATTGGTGTGGGGCTCATTGAAATTATCTCAATTTTATTTCGTCCCGTGTCCTTAAGCTTTCGTTTGTTTGGAAATGTTTTTGGAGGAGAAAATCTTCTACATAAAATGTTTACTCTAGCACCGGGATTTGAATGGATTCTCCCTGTACCATTTTATTTTCTAGAAGTTTTGATTGGAATGGTACAAGCACTAGTATTTATGCTTCTAATAGCTGTTTTCATCGGGTTGATGTGCAACCATGGAGAAGAACATCACTAATATTTCGGATCGTGACTATGCACTGACAGTAGGCGATCATCATCAAATCAATAAATAACCACTATACATATCATGATCGAAGTACTCGCACAAGCTACAGAACAAGTTTCACAAGCAGCCGCTCAACCTGAAGGAATTTCAGGTAGCATTCAAGGAGGGCTAGGATGTTTAGGTGCCGCCATTGGGGTGGGTATCGTTGGGATGAAAGGAGCCGAAGCTGTGGGACGCAATCCCGATGCTTCAGGTGCAATTTTGGTTCAATCAATTATTGGAATGGCACTAGCCGAAGCCGTCGCTTTTTACTCGCTTTTTCTTTAATCAACATTCTTTAACTTCAAATTTCCATGATCGCACTTGCAAGCGTTACTGATACTGCCGAAAANATTGTAAACCAATTCGGTATTGACGCAAACATGCTGATTGCTCAGTGCGTTAACTTCTTGTTGGTCGCATTAGCCATTTGGTTTCTCGCATTCAAAAAAATTCTTTCCACCATAAAGGAAAGAGAAAAGCAGATTGCNGATTCCCTTAAAAACGCAGATAGAATAAAACTGGAATTGGAGGAGACAGAGAAAAAGCAAAAGGAGACACTTTCGGAAGCTTCCATAGAAGCGAAAAAAACCGTTTCTGTTGCTCAAGAGCAGGCTAAATCTCTTCTTGAGGCACAAAAANAAGAAGCACGAAAAGAAGCTGAAGCTATCGTTNCAAAAGCCAAATCTGCATTAGAATTAGAAAGGCAAAATATACTCAATGATGCCCGTGCTGAAATCGCATCTTTAGTTATTCTTGCTACTACAAAAGTTTTAGACCGCGATTTAACCGAAGAAGAAAGAATTCGTTTCACCGAGAAAGCTGAAAATTATGCCCGCCAAAACTAGAGTGTTCAAAATTGCTCAGCTTTTATTAGNTCAGTCTCTCGATTCAAGTGGTAAGGTCGATCAACAAAANGTAGTTCAAACTCTTTCTTCCCTTAGAGAAGATCCACCTCTACAGCACATTGAGATTTTGAAAGCCTTTCTTCAACTTGTTGACAGGCGAATTGCATGCTACAAAGGCGTTTTGGAATTCAACGGCGGAGATGGGCAAAAATTAGCCAAAAACCTATGTACTATTGAATCTGATCATAATTCTAATTCTGAATTGGATACATCTGAGAACAAATCTTTAATTGCCGGTTTGAGGCTAAGAATCGGAGATGATGTCTACGAAGATTCAATTGCAAACCGTCTAAATAATCTTCGTAAAGCTCTTATTTGAAAATCTAAAATTTATATGAATTCAATCACAGATTTAATCCGAAAGGAAATAGAAACTCTTTCCATCGACGCAAGTCGTGCAAATGTTGGTAAAGTCACCATGCTTGCAGACGGGGTAGCCCGAGTCGAGGGTCTTTCCAAAGTCATGTATAATGAGATGGTCGAATTTCCTAACGATGTTCTAGGTATTGCGCTAAACCTTGAAGAAGATTCAGTAGGTTGCGTTTTACTTGGTAATACAAGTTCTCTTAAGGAGGGTGACGATGCCAAGACCACTGGTAAGCTCCTTTCGGTACCGGTTGGCATGGGTCTTCTTGGTAGAGTTGTGGATGCCGTAGGGCGCCCTATAGATGGTAAAGGACCTATTGAATCTGAGGTGGAGTATTCCGTTGAAAGAATTGCACCTGGCATTATCCCAAGAAAGTCGGTCGATCAACCACTCCAAACGGGTATCATGGCTGTCGATTCTATGATTCCTATTGGTCGAGGCCAACGCGAATTGATTATTGGAGACCGTTCGACCGGGAAAACCACCATTGCCATCGATACAATCATTAATCAGGCTAAAATAAACAAGCAAGGAGAAGAATCTGGGAAAAAAGACTTTCGTCCAGTTTATTGTATATATGTAGCAGTAGGTCAGAAAAATTCTAATGTAGCACGAACTATCAAGGTACTTGAAGAAACTGGGGCTATGGAATATGTTACCATCGTTTCAGCTCCTGCAGCAGATAATCCTGCTAATCAATACCTAGCTCCATATTCTGGTTGTGCCATGGGTGAGTGGTTTATGGAAAATGGTCGTGATGCTCTTATAGTTTATGATGATTTATCCAAGCATGCAGTAGCCTACAGACAAATATCACTTATTTTAAAACGTCCCTCAGGTAGAGAAGCCTATCCGGGAGATGTCTTCTACCTTCATTCTCGTTTATTAGAAAGATCCGCCCGTTTGAATGAAAATAATGGGAATGGATCCTTGACCGCATTGCCCATTATCGAAACCCAAATGGGAGATGTTTCCGGTTACATCCCTACTAATGTTATATCTATAACTGATGGACAAATCTTTCTTGAAACAGATCTTTTTAACAAAGGTATACGCCCAGCTGTTTCAGTTGGTTTATCTGTTTCTCGTGTCGGTTCTGCTGCACAGATTAAAGCCTACAAAAAAGTTGCTGGTAAAGTTAAGCTTGAATTAGCACAGTTTCGTGAACTCGCCGCTTTTTCCCAATTCGAATCTGATTTAGATGCTGCCACAAAAGCACGACTCGATCGTGGGGCAAGAATTGTTGAAATGTTCAAACAAACCGCGTTCAATCCCATTGCTGTTGAAATTCAGACTGCAATTATGTGGGGTATGCAAAATGACTTCTTTGATTCAATTGATGCAGATCAAATTTCAGATGCAGTTTCTAACTTAAAGGAATTTCTTCAAGTTCAGGGAAAAGATGTTTGTGATGCAATTTATCAAAGCGGAAAACTTGAGGAAGAAACTGAAGAAAACCTTAAGAGCACATTCGAGGATTGGAAAAGAACATATGCATAACTTCACATCCCTTTTGATATATGCCTAATACACGCGACATTCGAAATCGGATCAAAGGCGTAAAGAGTACTCGACAGATTACTCGTGCAATGCAAATGGTTGCCACATCCAAAATGAAAAAGGCACAAGATGTCGCCAAAACTGGACGACCATATGCTCTTATTCTAGCTGACATTATTGTATCAATTGCAGATGAGTTCCAAGAAATAACGCAATCCTATTTTGTTCAAAAGCCTGTAAAGCATCGTGGAATTCTTGTCATTGGTACTGACAAAGGATTATGTGGTGCCCTTAACGGTAATCTTTTCCGTATGCTCAATGATGTTGAGAATTCTGCTAAATTCATAGCAGTGGGAAAAAGAGCCACTCAGTTTCTAAGCCGCACCAAAAGGGATTTACTTGCAGACTTTTCTCTCCCCGACAAGCCAACTTTTGCTGATGTTCGTAAAATCGTAGACTTTTTACTAAGGAGCTATGATGAAGGCAGTATCGATACAATTGAGATTCTTTACACTAGTTTCATCAATACTCTTAGGCAAGAACCTGAATTAATCAGGCTTCTGCCATTAAATGACCTAGACTCAATGACCCAAAAGCTTCATGAAAGATTTGGGGAACCGGATCATGTTGCTCCCAAAGATAACCGTGAAATTTTATTTGAGGATAAAGATGCAGTCCTCTCTGAATTGGCTGCTCTCTACTTAAAGCAAGAAATCTTCCAACTCATTTTAGAGTCACAAGCTTCTGAGCATAGTGCACGGATGGTCGCAATGAAAACTGCCACTGATAATGCCGGTAACTTAATTGACGATTTGACCTTGCAGTTTAACCGTGCCCGGCAAGCTGCCATTACTCAAGAGATACTAGAAATATCAGCAGCGAGTTTCTCAAACTAATCACTTTCCCAAAAAATAAATTTAAGATGGATAATTCAAACTCAAATCAAGGAAAAATCGTTCAAGTCATTGGTGCTGTTGTAGATGCAGAGTTCCCCCCGGGTTCTACACCAGAAATNTACGATGCCCTTGAAGTAACCTACAAGTTGTCTAATTCCGATAGTGATTCTAGNNTAGTNCTCGAAACCCAACAACACTTAGGAGATAATCGCGTTCGAGCAGTTGCTATGTCATCAACTGAAGGCATAGTTCGCGGAATGGAAATTAGAAACACAGGTGCGCCCATCTCCGTTCCTGTGGGNGAGAAAGTGCTAGGTCGCATATTTAATGTTATAGGCGAAACGGTAGATAATCTGGGTCCTTGTGGACACGAGGAAACTCGGCCTATTCATAGGCAAGCCCCCACATTACTAGACCAAGATACCGAAGCTAACATTCTTGAGACAGGGATAAAAGTCATTGATTTAATTTGTCCCTTTATCAAAGGTGGTAAAGTTGGTGCTTTTGGAGGAGCGGGNGTAGGAAAGACCGTCGTAATCATGGAGCTCATCAACAATATCGCAAAAGCTCATGGCGGATACTCTGTGTTTGCCGGGGTAGGAGAGCGGTCTAGAGAGGGAAATGACCTTTATCAAGAAATGTCTGAAGCAGGAGTCATTAATCAGGATGACATATCTAAATCAAAGGTAGCACTTGTTTATGGTCAAATGAATGAACCTCCAGGAGCACGTATGCGTGTTGCTTTGTCCGGTCTATCCATGGCTGAATATTTTCGGGACGAAATGGGCCAGGATGTCTTATTGTTCGTTGACAATATTTTCCGATTCTCTCAAGCAGGTTCTGAAGTATCAGCTCTCTTAGGTCGATCTCCNTCNGCAGTTGGATATCAGCCCACACTATCTGAAGAAATGGGTATTCTTCAGGAAAGAATTACTTCAACCAAAAAAGGTTCGATTACATCATTCCAAGCAGTTTATGTCCCCGCAGATGATTTGACTGACCCAGCACCTGCGAATACCTTTGCACACCTAGACTCAACTATCGTTTTAGAGCGTTCTATTGCAGAACTTGGAATTTATCCCGCAGTTGATCCACTATTTTCGGTCTCCAATGCATTAGCCCCTGAAATTGTGGGTGAAGAGCACTTTCAAGTTGCCCGTAGAGTGCAAGAGGTTCTCCAATCGTATAAAGACTTACAGGATATCATTGCNATTTTAGGTATTGATGAATTGTCTCCCGATCAAAAACAAACCGTTTTTCGNGCNCGTAAGATNCAAAAATTCCTCTCTCAACCCTTTCATGTTGCAGAAGTTTTTACCGGCGTTGCAGGCCAATATGTTCCTGTNAAAGATACTATTCGAGGTTTNAAAATGATNCTNGATGGCGAGCTTGANAATGTTGCCGAGAATGATTTCTACATGCAAGGCGGTATCGATGCAGTAATCGGGGAAGATAATACCTCGTCCTAGGATGGCTCAATCGATCATCAAACTTGAAATCGTAACACCAAGTGGTGTTGTGTANTCTGAAGATGTTGAACATGCAGTTATTCCAACAGCAAATGGAAAGGTCGACATCCTACAGCATCATGCTCCGTTGATTGATAGGCTTGTTCCTTCTGATGTTAAGGTTGTTGTAAATGGCAATACTCATTATCTAGCCGTTAGTTCGGGTTTTGTTGAAGTATATTCTGAAAAAATTTCCATCATTACAGATCAGGCAATTCTCGTTGCAGAGGATGATCANCAGGAAATTGAAGCTGCTATTAAGCGGGCAGAAGAAGCTATTNCCGAGGGTCGTAAAAGTAACTTTGACGAAGCACAATTGCAGTTACTTGAGGCAGCTGCAAAATTTGAACAAGCTCGTAAACTTGCTAAATCTAAATCTGGCTAAATTCCAACCTTAGATTTAAGGATATTTNTACGGTCAATTAAATTTATTTGCACGCATTTAATTATTCAAAGATATATTGATGAATTTTTAGACAAGTAATCGCATAAGCATTGAAAATAGCAGTCCTGAATTTGTAATCTTTTAAGTTTGTAGAGGTTACAAAATCAATTAAAGTTCTCGAGATGTCTGCACAAAACTTATGTTATTCTTAAACATATACAACTTGTAGAGTGTTGCGATAAATTTATGAATGTGAAACAGATTGAAGTCTATGACACTTCTTTAAGTAAGGTTTCAAAATTAAGCATTTTAAAACACATTGAAATTCAAACTTCAACAATTCGTGATAACTTAA
>NHCX01000108.1 GCA_002168015.1 Verrucomicrobia bacterium TMED44 | reverse complement strand
CTTGGCCAACTCTTGCTTGTTGGAAGTTTCGGTTAAATCGAGGTCACGACGCAAATTCTTGGATGCACTAGTCACAAACTCGTTTTTGCGTCGAATCGTTTCGATTTGCTCAAACATAGCTTCACATTCGTGGGGATTAATGCCTAAAGAGCTGATCATATACAAAAGACTATCCGCATGAATGTTTTCTTCATGGGCGTGCCGCCCAAGGGCAAGTTTAAGTTCAGGCGCGGTAACGAGTTCGCGTACAACATGCTGAATATTGTCCCCAACAATTCCTTCAGCTGCAGAAAAATATCCTATACCCATCATAATGATCCATCTTTCAGCATCACTTAATTCTCCATGGTTTTTCCATTGTTCAAGGTCTTTTTGCATCGGAACATCTTCAGGTTCCCAATGGTTTGCCTTCATTTTGCGATACAAATCATAAGCCCACTGATACTTAAGGGGTAACAAATTAAAAGTCATTGTATCTCGACCATTTATCACCATTTTCTCATTATATGCTTGTACTGCCTTTTCCTCGTTCAAAACGAAGGTTTTTCCGCCAATTTCGTATATTTTATCCATTTTATTTCGTTCTATAACCTACCACGCTGATCGGACAATTTTGTCGTTGTTTGCGCATCGATTCTGTTTTGATTGCCTTTTTTGTTTTCTTATTCCGATAGTGACGAAGTGAAAACAAAAGAAAAGAAAAAAATGAAGATGATGTAAAAAAAATTGAAAAAACACCACTAGATGTGGGGTAATGTGGTGAAAAATAGCACTGCATGTAGGTATGTGAATAAGTTTTGATAAAAAATTAAATGTAAGTGTTCTTTACTACAAACAGCAAGTGAAAAGACAAGAAAACCTTAAATATTGATTTTTTCCAATCTTAAGTTATTGAAAGTTATTTCAAAGTTTTTCCCCTACTTATTGACAACCTTATTCGGAGCGAAAAGAATTGAATAAGCGGCACAAAATTGACTTAATTAAGTACACCATGAGACTATTTAAGTAAATTTTTAAACTCAAAATTTATGTCCACTTTTAGGTGAAAGCATTTATTAAAAAGGCTTTTCAGCAAAAACTAGAGGATTAAACCAAATTACTTAAATGAGATCCTGAAGTCTTGCTCCAAATCGATTGTTTTGATTTTTCACAATTTCCATCATTTCTCCCAGTAAATATATCGACCCGGTGACCAAAAGTATTTGATCTTTTCCGATCTCCGGAAGGTAGGAGTTCACTTCCTTTATCTTGCCAACCAGTACTTTTCCTTTGAAGAATTGAGGTACCATCGAGCAAAGAGTTTCGTGCTGGCAGGCTCTCGGTTGCTTAGGTACAAAAAATCTGATTTCCTTGGCAAATTTAAAAATCACTGAAAGAATCTCCGCAGCTCTTTCTTCAGCCAACGAGCCAAACCAAACTACTAAGTCTTTATTTTTCGGTAGACCCGAGAGTTGTTGCTCCAAGATCTGGGCCCCTTCTTGATTATGGCAGGCATCTAGAATTATTTGTGGCTTATAATTTATAGTTTCCCACCTGCCATGTAAATTTACTTCACCGAGTGCTTTTCGTGAAATTTCCTCCTTAACAGAAAATCTTTCCTGAATAAGTTTGGCTGTTTTTAAAGCCAAAGCGGCATTCCTCTCTTGGTGTATACCAGGCAAATTTGTTTGGGGTAAGTTTTTAGATGAAGGTTGCCCTGCTAACGTAAAATATGGAGATTTTTTTTCCCTAGCAACCTTTTGGATAACTTCTTCCGCGGCTTTGGGAATCCAACCCGTAATCACTGGGCAACCTTCTTTAATGATTCCCGCTTTTTCCGAAGCAATTTTTTCCACCGTATCTCCCAAGATATGGCAGTGATCCAAAGAAATTGTGGTAATGACGGATACCTCAGGTCTAACCACATTGGTTGAGTCTAATCTTCCTCCCAGTCCAGTCTCAAGAACTGCGATATCCACTTTATGACGATTAAAAACATAAAACGAAACAGCAGTAATTAACTCAAAGAAAGATGGGTGCATTCCGGGATGCTTTTTTTCAATCCCTTCAGCCAGTGGCCTCAATTTCTCGACATATTGAAGTAATTCTAATTCAGATAAAATTTCTCCATTGACCCTGATTCGTTCTCCTAATTCCACCAGGTGAGGGGAAGAGAACAGACCTACCTTATATCCATTGGAGCGATAAATCGAATCGAGCATTGCACAAGTGGATCCTTTACCATTGGTACCGGCCACATGAATGACTGGAAAAGACAAAACTTCTCGGCCCATTTGATCGAGGAGCAATTCCATCCTTTCGATCCCATAATTAGATCCTTGATTACGAAGTGAATATAGATAATCAAGTGTTCGTTTCATTGCAAAGTCCCTCAAAGACGAAAATCAAAAAGGAAGAGATAGGCGAGGCCTTGAAACTACTTTTTTCGTGCGGTTACAGCTTTTGCCTTGGACCGGCTGGCGGTTGGAGTGGATGCTTTCATGGCTGGAGTTTTCAAATTAGACTTAGGGGACGTCGATTTCCTGCGGGTGCCTTTAGGATTATTTTTGACCGTTTCTTGACCGATGGATTTCCCTGGTAGTGCATGCCCCAGATGTCCGATCAAAGAAATGAGACGTTTTCTCAATTCGTGTCGATCAACAATTTGGTCAATCAGCCCCCTTTCAAGTAAAAACTCTGAGGTTTGGAAGCCTTCGGGAAGATCGGCCCGAGTAGTTTCTTTGATTACCCGTCTCCCTGCAAATCCGATTAAAGCCTTTGGTTCAGCTAAAATCACATCCCCCAAAGTGGCAAAGCTTGCCATAACTCCGGCCATAGTCGGATTGGTGAGAACCGAAAAATATGGAATTCTCGCTTCTGACAACCGGGCAAGGGCAGCACTGGTCTTGGCCATTTGCATAAGACTGAGGATTCCTTCATACATTCGGGCTCCACCCGATGCAGATACGATGATCACTGGAATTTTTCTTTCCAGCCCCCGCTCAATGGCACGAGTAATTTTCTCCCCAACCACTGA
This sequence comes from Verrucomicrobia bacterium TMED44, assembly GCA_002168015.1. Lineage (GTDB taxonomy): Bacteria > Verrucomicrobiota > Verrucomicrobiia > Opitutales > Seribacteraceae > Seribacter. The sequence continues at coordinate 7,780 of NHCX01000108.1, read as the reverse complement.
ACCCATACTTCCTCCCAAAAACCTGAAATCCATGACTGCAAGGCTGACCTCATACCCTTCCATCTTACCTACACCGCAAATCACTGCATCCTCAAGTTTTGTTTTTCTTCTATTTTGTTCCAACTTTTCTTTATATGAAGCAACTCCTTTAAATTTGAGAGGGTCGGAAGAACGAAGATTCTTATCATATTCCTCAAAAGTACCTTTGTCTAAAAGGGAATTGACCCGATCAGGAGCAGGTAAGGGAAAGTGATAGCCACTGGAGGGAACAACCATCAGGTTCTTGCTGAGTTCTTTAGCAAAAACCATGTCACCAGTTTCAGGGCACTTGGTCCACACCCCTTTGGGCACTCCGTCCCTGGATTTTACGCTGACTGTTGAATATTTTGGTTTATTAAAAAAGGCCATATTTTAAAAGGTTTTATCCGTGCCCTAAAGTGGCGATGTTAATTCGTTTGAAACCATGGTCCCTGAGCACTTGAGCGCAAGCGTTAAGGGTGGCACCAGTTGTGAATACATCATCGATAAGCATTATTCTATCTTCTTTTCTTAAACGATTTCTACGCTTAAGGGCAAAGGCATTTTTTACATTCACCTTTCGTTCGCTCCGATCCAGCTCAGTTTGAGTCGGAGTGTTCTTCTTTCTCTTTAATATATCCATTACCTCAACACTTGGTCCAACTGCTTTACGAAAAGAATGGGCTATCCATTCGCTTTGATTAAATCCGCGCTTACCAAGCCTTCTGCGATGAAGAGGTACTGGAATTAAGACTGTTCCCTCCAGATATTCCCTAAAACCAGGACTTCGGTCCAACCAACTAGTCATGTCCCTTAATATCATGCGGGCCCCGTGGTACTTGATATCATGAATCAAACTTTTCGCTTGGTCCTCCATTACAAACAGACACTTCCCCCGATCAAAAAGTAAATTTTCCTCCCGGCAACTCGCGCAACTTAGTCCACTGAAATCCATGCCAGACATCGGAATACCGCATAGTTTGCAACTAGTTCCTCTTACCCAGGCCAATGTATCCAGGCATTCCTGGCAAACATATGAATACCCATCTTTAAATACCTTTCCCTCACAGATTGGACAAAAACTCGTGAACACAAAATTCAATGTACGGTTCAAGATAGGAACCCACCATCGCTTTTTATTATTCATCGTGATTTCCTTCTGTAGAAGACTTTCTCAAGGCATAATCCATGAGCTGGTGCACTTACCACCAATTCAGTTCTTTTTGCACTTGCGAGAATGTCCTGACAGGCTTCCGCAGATAACTTCCNCTTCCCAATATCCAGGAGGGCACCCACCATACCTCTAACCATCTTATATAGGAACCCACTTCCTTCCACGACGAAATCAATCGCATCCCCACGGCTGACAACCTCTAATTTCCAGATTTTTTTTACGGGATTTTCATAATCTCCTTTTCCTCGGGAAGCCGAAAAAGCCGAAAAATCATGCTCTCCAAGTAAACAATTTGCAGCCAGCTGCATTCTTGCAAGATCTAGATCAGTATTCCTTAAAGATAAAACAAATCGATCATCTTGGGGAAATGCCCATCCTTTTGTAGTCCGGTACCGATAACATTTCCCTTTGGCTGACAAAAGGGCGTGAAACCCAGACCCCACTTTGCGGACTTTTCGCGGACTAATTCCCTCGGGAAAATGGGCACGCATTGCCTGCAAAAGAGAATCCTCTCCATGGGACCAGTTTTTTTCGAAATGAAAAACCTGGCCTTTTGCATGGACCCCCGCATCCGTTCTACCCGCCCCCACGGTTCGGACTGGATGATGAAAGATTTCCTCCAATGCAACATTGATAAAATTCTGCACTGCCTTTTGATTGGGCTGTTTTTGCCAACCTGCAAATCCTGTCCCATCATAAGCACAATCGCATCGCCACCGCTGCGGGCTATCATTCATTTTTGCCAAAGCCTCCATTGAGAAAATCCCTCAGGATCAAACTGGCAGCTGTTGCGTCAATTCTTCCGTCAGGCTTTTTCCTGCCTTTCTTATTCCTAACCTTCTTAGACATAGATTCTTCAGCCGCCACACTTGTCAAGCGCTCATCCACCCGATGTACTTTGAGATTAAAACGAGCCGAAAGGCTTCCGATAAACTGGTCTACTTCTCGGGCCCGTACCCCGACCTCGCCTCCCATATGAATAGGGTACCCAACAACAAATTCATCAATACTACGCTCTTTGACCACCCCGTCCAATTCCTCCCAGCACCTATTTAGCTCAATTCCGGCAATCGAACCAATCGGAAGGGCTATCGCCAATTCATTAGCCCAGGCCAGTCCAATCCGCTTGGTTCCATAATCGATCCCAAGATAGGAGGGCATAAGACAGTTTTTTAAGTCAGAGAAGGGTTTTGATTCCCTACCGCCTGTGCTAGGGCTTTTACTTCCTGAGCTTTGTCCTTGTGACATACCATCGTTGCGTCTCCCGATTGTACCACAATCAGATCCTTAACCCCAAGCAATGTAATACAATGCCCAGTCTCAGAAAAAGTAAGGTTATCCCGAGAGTCTAGGGCAATGCCCTCCCCTTTAAACACATTTCCGTTTTCATCCTTAGGATAATGCCTTTCAATTGCGGGCCATTCTCCTACATCGTCCCAATCGAAAGAAGACTCTACCATCGCCACACGCTTCGCTTTTTCCATCACAGCAAAATCGATGGATATTTTCTCCAAGTCCGGGTACACTTTTGCCATTGCCTCTTCCAAGCTGTTGGAAGTTTGCCACTCATTATCCAGAATTTTCAAACCCCCAGCCAGCTTGGGTACTAAGCGATCAATCTCGGCCAAAATCACATCCGGTCTCCAAACGAACATACCCGCATTCCAAAAATAATTTCCAGCTTTCAAATACTCCTGAGCTTTTTCCAAATTTGGCTTTTCCACAAAACGGCTCACTTCTGCAACCGCTGATCCATCATAATCAGCCAAATTTTTGCCCTGCTCCAAATACCCGTAACCCACGGAAGGAAAAGTAGGCTTAATTCCCACCGTAACGAGTTGATCTTCAGCCTCGGCTGCCTCAAAAGCAGTGGCTAAAGTCGCCTGAAACCCGGCAGCATCCTCTATCACATGATCCGCAGGTAGCAGGGCGAAAGATGCNNCGTCACCTTCTTTTGCAACCAAGAGAGCAGCCAAGCCCACTGCTGCTGCCGTATCCCTGCCAATTGGCTCACCAATCACCCGATCTGCTTGTAATTCCGGACATGTTTCAAGAACCGATTCTCTTTGCTCTGAATTGGTNATTACAAAGATACGATCAACCGAGACCAAACCTTCCAATCTGCGAATTGTCTGACTGAGCATAGGAGCGTCACCCACAATCGGAAGCAAATGCTTGGGGCGTTTTAATCGACTTTGGGGCCAAAAGCGTTCGCCGCGGCCTCCAGCCATGATAACAATAAATCTATTTTTCATCCTCCCTACATCCCATGATTCAGAGTTGAATAATTGCGAGGATAAAATCCACTTTTTACACCTTGACCATCGTAATTCACATCTAATCTAGTATATTCCCTCATCCCGCTTGCCAACTGTGCACCGATTCGGTAATGAATTAAAGTTTTAATCATTAGGCATGAAACGTAGCCATCACTGTAATCAACTTCGCAAAGACAACGCCGGNTCTCCTGCCACNTTAATCGGGTGGATCGACTCATTACGCGACCACGGAGGAGTCTTCTTTCTTGATCTGCGAGACCGTGAAGGTAAAACACAAGTTGTTCTAGATCCGGAGAACCAAACCCTTTCCGAGCTCTTTCCTCAACTCAAACCCGAAAGTGTGATTGAGGTAAAAGGGGAAGTCCGTAACCGTGAAGACGGTACCGAAAACCACAACTTATCTACTGGAGACATCGAGCTATTTGCTAGTACCATCCTCGTACACAATCAGTCAAAAACGCCCCCCTTCCCCATGGACGAAACGGCTGATAAAGTGGGCGAGGATCTTCGCCTCACTTACCGTTATCTCGATTTACGCCGGGAGAGTAACCTTAACACGCTCAAACTTCGCCACCGGGCTTCCATGGCGATTCGGGAATATTTTGACAAGCAAGACTTTCTTGAAATCGAGACGCCGATGCTCTTTAAAAGTACACCGGAAGGAGCCCGTGAATTTCTTGTTCCCAGCCGGCTCAACGAAGGAAAATTTTACGCCCTCCCCCAATCCCCCCAGCAATACAAGCAAATGCTGATGGTCGCGGGAATCGAACGTTATTATCAATTGGCCCGTTGCTTCCGCGACGAAGATCTCCGAGCCGACCGTCAGCCTGAATTTACTCAAATCGATGTCGAAATGTCCTTTATTGACCGCGAAGATATGTACGCACTTATCGAAGGTTTACTTTCGACGGTATGGAAAGAAACACTTGGGGAAGAAATCACCGCTCCTTTTCTCCGTATGCCTTACAATCAAGCAATGAACCGTTTCGGTTCCGACAAGCCTGACATGCGTTTTGGGATGGAAATAAACGACTTTTCCGAGGACTTCCGCGAATCTGGCTTTAAAGTTTTTGCCGGAACCGTTCAATCTGGTGGATCTGTGAAGGCGTTTAATGCCCAAGGACTCGCAGATATTACGCAAGGTGAACTCAAACATTTAGAGGAAACCGCGAAATCCCTTGGTGCAAAAGGGTTGGCCTTTATTAAATCTGAAGGAGGCGAATGGAAATCTCCTATTCTTAAATTCCTCTCCGATTCCGAAAAGGAAACCCTTAAGACAAAACTGGAAGTAGGCGATGGTGACATTGTATTTTTCGCAGCTGGAGGTTGGGAAAGCTCNTGTAACATCTTAGGGCGTATCCGTCTGGAAGCCGCGACCCTTCTCGAAAAACGCGGACAACAGCTCCGCGATCCCAAGGATTGGAAATTCCTCTGGGTGATAGATTTCCCACTCATGCATTTCGAAGAAGAGGAAGGACGCTATGTGGCCTCTCACCACCCCTTTACTGCACCGGTAGAAGAAGATTTACCTTTACTCGAGTCTGAGCCCAAAAAAGTACGTGGTCAACACTACGATATCGTTCTCAACGGGGTCGAACTCGGTGGGGGAAGTATTAGGATTCATCAGCCTGATGTGCAAAAGAAAATCTTTGAGGATGTCCTGAACATTCCCGCAGATGTGGTTAAGAACCAATTTGGCTACATGCTTGAATCTTTTGAATATGGGGCCCCACCTCATGGAGGCATTGCCCTTGGTCTTGACCGATTAGTTACCATTTTAGCTGGCAAGGAGAGTATTCGCGATGTAATTGCCTTCCCCAAGACCCAAAAAGGTCAGGATTTAATGACTGACAGTCCCGGTACGGTTACCGAGCGTCAACTCCGCGATTTAAAAGTCAAATCCACTGCTGAAGACGCCTGAGAAGCTTTTGCTTTTGGGTTTACAGCTTCTTGCAAGTTGCTGCGAAGAGTCGCCAAACGGATTTAAATTAAGTAAATATTTGATGTTCTGCCTCATTATTTCGTAACAATGCCTCCATTTCGGTGAAATAAGAGAAGTAAAGACAAATACACAGAAGGGGTTTTCTGAGCATTTAAGTCCTTTTTGTAAATATTAGGTACACTGTAAGCCTAAGAAAGAAATATTCCTGAAGTAGCCGTATGCTTGGTTCAATGCCATTTCTTTCATGACTTAGATGAACGAAATTTACACAATTGATAAAATTGTACATCGAAAATTCGTTCAAATTTAACATTTTCCAATTCTTGGCATACGATCTGCAAAAGGAGTTTTGTAAAATTATTCTAATTAATAGATAACTAACTGAAAATCAACAAGTAATAAAATGAGAAAAACACTCGCATCAAACTCAAGCATTGGGGCTGCACCCTGGAAGTTTCTACTTTTAGCTGCCACCTTGCTTTTTTCATACGCCTTGCCGGCTCACGCCGACGACCACGAGGAAGCAGCCTCAACAGAAGAAGCAGCAGCCGAACCAGAAGCAGGTCCAATCGATGATTATAATGGGTTGCTTGATCATCAAGGAGCTGGTGCACCAGCCTTTGATTTTTTTACAACCTCTATGCTATGGACAGTAATTGCTGCTGCGCTTGTGTTTCTTATGCACCTTGGCTTTGCAACACTTGAATCAGGCTTATGCCAACAGAAAAATGTGGTTAATGTGCTCTTCAAGAATGTCTTTATCATTTCCATCGGTATCGTCACATATGCATTCTTTGGGTTTAATACTCATTACCCAGCAGATTGGATTATTGCGGATTGGTTTGCATGGGGAGGTATGATTGGAGACCTAAATGCTGACGGTGGTGATGTGTGGGGTGAGTACGCCAACCTTGGTTTAGCTATGACCGGGTTTGGGGATTTTATCTTCCAAGCCATGTTCGCAGCTACCGGAGCTACCATTGTTTCTGGTGCAGTTGCTGAACGGGTAAAACTCAGTGCTTTTATGATTTTTGCAGTCTTATTTGTTGGAGTCGCTTATCCTATCGCAGGTTCATGGCATTGGGGAGGTGGAGTTCTCGCAGGCATGGGCTTCAAAGATTTCGCAGGTTCCACTGTAGTTCATGCCTTTGGCGGATTTGGTGCCTTGGCTTGTGTGATGGTGCTTAAGGCAAGAAAAGGTAAGTATACCGAAAATGGAATTAAACCGATTCCCGCACACAGTTTCCCCCTTGCCGCGATAGGCGTATTTCTACTTATGTTTGGATGGTACGGATTTAACGGTGGTTCTGTATTATCAGCTGACCCAACTGCTCTTGGCTTAGTCTTTACGACCACCACTCTCGGAGCGACTGCTGGTGCACTTGGTGCGATTGCCACATCTTGGTTCTTGCTCAAAAAACCTGATCTTTCCATGGCTCTTAATGGTTTGCTTGCCGGGCTTGTTGGAATAACAGCAAACGCAGATGTTATAGGGGTTACTAGTGCCCTAATGATTGGTTTTATAGCCGGTATAATTGTTGTCTTCTCTATCATCAGTTTAGATAAAGTCAGAATTGATGATCCTGTAGGAGCAATCTCAGTTCATGGTGTATGCGGAATTTGGGGGACTGTTGCTACAGCCATATTTGCAGATGGCTTTGATTTCATGGTTCAACTCCAAGGTGCAATTTATGTAAGTGTATTTGCTTTTCTTTTCTCTTACGCTGTATTTTATGTCTTAAAAATGACTATTGGAGTTCGCGTCAGTGAGGAAGAGGAAGAACGTGGTCTTGATATTTCTGAGCACGGTCAAGAAGCTTACGGCTCCTGAATGATCCCTACCTCAATTAATCTAAAATAAAGGAAACATTATAATGAAACTTATTAAGTCCATCATCAAACCATTCAAACTCGAAGAGGTAAAAGATGCATTATCCGAAATCGGCGTTGAGGGTATGACCGTATCCGAAGTCAAGGGCTTCGGTAGACAAAAGGGACATACAGAAATTTATCGTGGAAGTGAATACACGGTTGATTTCCTCCCTAAAGTAAAAATTGAAATCGCAATCGCGGACGATCTTGTAACTAAAGTAGTCGATGCAATTGTAGGAGCGTCACAAACAGGAAAAATTGGTGACGGAAAAGTCTTTATCTTACCGATTGAGGAAGCGGTAAGAATAAGAACAGGCGAAAAAGGAGAAGAAGCTCTCTAGTAAATCTGAATATATTACAGATAGAGTAAGTCTACTCTTCATGTTAAGACCCGGTTCTTTGGAACCGGGTCTTTTTTTATGTCTAAATATTAAACATTAAAATAAAAAGAACTCACATTATGTATGCATATTTTTCATTTTTATGATTAAAATA
>NHCX01000107.1 GCA_002168015.1 Verrucomicrobia bacterium TMED44 | reverse complement strand
AATGAAAACATTCTTTGCCTTAATCGCCACTCTTTACCTTTGGAGTTACACTCTTCAAGGGCAGAACAATCAAACAGCCAACCCACACGTCTCTCAAGAGGCTAATGCACCTGCTAATCCTTTATCATCGGAAGACACTGTTCCCGTTGGCGCAGATCAAGCTTCCACCGAAGCAGAAACCAAACTCGAAGAAGGAGCATCTTTGGATTCAGGTAATACAGCATGGATGATCACAGCAACTGCTTTGGTTTTATTGATGACTCTGCCTGGATTGGCACTTTTTTACGGTGGTCTGGTGCAATCAAAAAATGTACTTTCCGTACTTATGCACTGCTTTGCCATAGCCTGTATAGCTTCTATTATTTGGTTCGCAGTCGGATACAGTTTATCCTTAACCACAGGGAGTGAAAAATCTTGGATTGGTGGAACAGATGCGTTCTTCCTCCAACATCTCAGTATTGAAGATTTGAATGGAGATCATCCTGAAACGGTATGGATCATGTTCCAAATGACTTTTGCGATAATCACTCCTGCTCTAATCGTAGGTGCTTTTGTAGAACGAATCAAATTCAGTGCTGTTATGATTTTCAGCGGACTCTGGCTTCTCTTCGTCTACTGTCCAGTATGCTACTGGGTTTGGGGTGGTGGTTGGCTAGCCGAAAAAGGGGTTATTGATTTTGCCGGAGGTATCGTAGTCCATGCAACTGCTGGGGCATCAGCCCTAACCTTGGCTTACATGCTCGGTCGAAGGAAGGGCTTCCCAAGAAATTTAAAGCCTCCGCATAATCCTGGGATGGTGATGACTGGAGCTGCTATGCTTTGGGTTGGATGGTTCGGATTTAATGCCGGAAGTGCTGGTGCTGCGGACACAAGTGCTGGAATGGCTATGCTTGTAACCCATCTGTCCGCGGCAACCGCCAGTCTAGTTTGGATGATTGTAGAATGGAGAAAAACGGGTAAGCCAGGATTGGTTGGTATCGTTACCGGGACCATCGCTGGTCTCGCTACAATTACACCAGCTTCGGGAAGCGTAGGTCCTCTCGGAGCAATTGTAATTGGCGCATCTGCTGGATTTGTTTGTTATTATGCATGCAGTATTGTCAAAGAAGCGATGGGGGTCGACGACTCCCTTGATGTAGCAGCAGTACACGGAGTGGGTGGTATTTTAGGAACCTTACTTGTAGCTTTTCTTGGTGTTGAAGGTACGCTAGGTGGCTTAGGTCTAAGTGTTAAGGAAACACTGGCAGACGGAACTGAAGTTATTTATACCTCAGGTGAACAGTTTGCGGTGCAAGCTCAAGGTTGCCTCGCAGCCATTGCCCTCTCAATCGTGGCAACCTACTTAATTGTAAAGATCATGTCTCCATTTCTTGGCGGAATTCGGGTTTCCGAAGAAGACGAGACAAAGGGGCTTGACCAATCGGCACATGGGGAGAATGGTTATTCTCTTAATTAAATATTAACTTAAAATCTTTTAGGATCTGTATGAAACTTATCAAATCAATCATTAAACCGTTTAAATTAGAGGATGTAAAAGATGCTCTTTCTGATATTGGCATAGAAGGAATGACCGTATTGGAGGCCAAAGGGTTTGGTCGCCAAAAAGGTCATACAGAAATCTATCGCGGCAGCGAATACACCATCGACTTTTTACCAAAGGTAGTAGTCGAAGTTGTTGTGCCTGATGATATTGCCGACAAGGTAATAGACACCATAGTTAAAGCCTCCAAGACTGAAAAAATTGGGGATGGCAAGGTGTTTGTAATTCCTGTCGAACAGGCAGTGAGGATTCGAACTGGAGAGCAGGGAGAAGAAGCTCTGTAGATCAACCAGAATTTCTCTTTAAAACCAGTTATTATAAAGCATCCTCAACTAGAGGAGGCTTTGTAGTGTCCAAAGTAACCATGCAACAGTTGCATAAAGAGGAAATGCCATTGCCTGCTTAAAGGAATCCATCCAAGCTCCAGGCTTTGGCAAACGGCTCATCCATTTTGGAAAAAAAGATAAAACAAGATAGGGAGTCGATAGGCCAAGAGCAACAAAGGTGAAAACGATAAATGCGGGAATCCATTCCATCGTTAAGGCTGCCCCTACCGCCACACCCAAAAAAGGGGCCATGCAGGGTGTGGCCACCACCGTGGCAAGCACTCCGGAAAAAAATGATGATGACAGACCACCGGTTTGGGTGAGCTTTGATCCTACCCCGGTCAAAGACATACCGATCTCGAAGATCCCACTCAGGCTCATCGCAAAAACCAGGAGGAATACAGCCAATGCAAAAACAAATACAGGCTCTTGTAATTGAAAACCCCAGCCTAACTCCTCGGAAAATGACTCACGTAGCACTAGCAGGGAAGTAACCAGTACCCAAAAAGAAAGCACCACACCGAGTGTGAAAATAAGGCCATGCTTTTTAATTTCAGCTGGATCTTCACCAGCTTGTTTAACGAAGGACATAATCTTTAATCCAATCACAGGAAAAACACAGGGCATGAGATTCAGAATCAATCCACCTAATGAAGCAAATCCTACAATTGCCCAAAAGTTGAGATCATTCGAATCAATGGAAGTCTTGCCTTCTTCCACTGCTTTTCGAATATTTTCCCGGGTAAGAATCTCAGGAAGTAAAACCGGAGAGGCAGTCACTCCGGTTTCTTTAGTGGATGGATGAAATACATTGAGTGGTACTCCAAATCGTCCGTAAGACTGCAGGGACTCAAGAATGACTGGTCCTCGATCAGTCCAATCCGCACGCAATGCAACAATCTCTTTGCTTTTGAATAGATCGATGACTGAATCGAATGTGTAAGCCCGCTTATTTGCAATACAGGAAGCACACCACTTGGCGGTGTAGTCCACATAAACTGCCTTACCTTCGCTTGTAAGCTTTTGCTCCAACTCAGGAGACCATACCCCCCATTTTATTTTTTCCTTGGAAGGAGATTCTTCAAAAGGAAAAGCCAACCACAAACCAAATACTCCAACTGCAATCGAAAAGATCCGATATCTTATTTGAACTTTTCTTGAAATTCCAGGGACTCCTCCTTTACCGTAAAGCCAAACGGCAAAGGCAATGACAACGATTCCTATCATCAATAAAAGTACACCTATACCCATATCATCCTGAATAATTTGATAGGAAACCGGTCCCGGTATTGCGTCCATATNTCCCTTACCGTACTGAACTGNATCCATCCCCCACTCCACAGCCCACCCGTTTCCTAGCCCAGGGTGAGTCAAAACACCAGCAAGAATCCGAGGCGGTCGCAATTCCGTTTTCACTGGCATCGAGAAATCTAATGTTCCATTTTCTGTTTCTAGAGTGAACGCTGAAGTTAGGGTATGACCAAAGAATTCACTTGCTGGAAAGAAATGGAACAAATCGGATTCAAGTGTGGAAAAAGAGGGGTGGGAAATCCGAAGACCAATAGAATCCCCACTTACCTTGGCGGAAAGAGTCGCATCAGGAGGGAGAGACGCAGGCCAAAGTGCAATAGCTTGCTCAATTTTGGAAGATTCCTCAGGTATATTTTTAGTTTGCTCAGCAGCGGTAAGCTTCAGAGAAAGTTCAACAGCAAAAGGCAGACAATTCTCTTCGTTACAAACCAAAGTTGAAAGTGTCCCATTGATTTCGACTTCTTTTCCCAGCTCAAAATCTTCATTCAAGGAAAATTCACTCAAGAGTGAAAATTCTCCTTCATGCACATAAATGAGCATATTTAAAAAATCATAGGCTTTGGGGGAAGGAAACCTGAGAGGTCCCATACTCCCATCACTCGTATCCCATTCAATAGTCGTGGGATAACCTGATTGCCCTGCATTTTTCCAATACATATGCCATCCGGCCTGTACTTTAACCGAGACCATAACCCAAACTGAATCACCCGGCTTAATTGTTTTAACTTCAGATGAAATACTGACCTCCACCAAGTCCTCAGGTACTTGTGCATTTAAACTTATTACTTTGGTAAGAGATAAGAAAAAAATTGGCAGAATAACTGAACAATAGCCTTTTCTCAAAATAATCGAGTGCAGCAATCTCACTTGAAACATCAAAGAATAGCAGAGCTATTCAGGGTTGATCGGGGTTAAGCACGAAAGTTCCCTTTGAACTAAGAGCAAAATCCTGGACCGTTTGAGCTAAGTCACGTGGCCAGACAGTGTGCTCAGGAAGATACACAAAAAAATGACTTCTTGGAACCTGAGTGTAATTAACTTCCAACCCGGTTAAAAAATATTCAAAAACTTTTTTCCAAGGAAGATTCATCCCAAAGGGCGTAGTAGTGGAATTCCCCCATAAGCCCAGTCGCTTTAATGCAATCTCTTCAACATCAGATGGACTCGATGGCAGTTGGGACGATGGTTTCATGGACGATAACCATTTAAATGCGGTGAGTCGAATCAGGTCACTTACAGAAATGGGGCGGGACGAATTTGTCTCTAGGGCTGCANATGATGAATCGGGCGTAACGCCTAAACGGCTGAAATGTGATTTAGGCACTTCGGTTGGTTTAAAAACAGGCGTATTACCAGAAAAGACAAAAATAATATCAGGGTCATAGCTTACGGCAGTACTGACACCATACCAAGGCCCGATGATACCAGGCAGAGGATTGGCAAAAAGAAGTTCTTTTTGGAAAAACCGATTCCTGTTCACTTTTAATTCTTTGGGTGTGCCGCCAAGTCCCGAGAGCCAATCGAGAGCAAGTTTCTTATTTTCCTGATTTGCCCGAATGATAGTTCGCTTAAGAGCAGCTGCTTCTCGTAAATTCCAGTATAAGATGAGATTAAAGTATGAATTACTCGACAAATTGATAATCGAATCCATCAGCTCATTTCTCATTTTCTCAAATCTTTGAACGCTTCGGTTATTTTCGACCATATACACACTGGCATCCAAGGCATATACAACATGTTTTCCTTTATAGGTTTTATTAAAAAGCGTAACTTCCGCATTTAAATCCTCGGGGTTCACAGGACTCAGGACTTCAGGCGTTGGTAATCTTAGTGGGTCGGCCAAGAGGCTTTCCAATGGGAAATTTTTTTCCTGATCTGGTTGATCAAACCCAGCAATGTAGTTCTCAATATCATCATCTGCTGAAGATTCATCCATGAGAGGACTTTCTCGCTGTTGTAAAACAGCGTTTTCAGACTGCCCATAGAATGGGGAATCTTCCTGCACGAATTCTTCGACCACAGGGACAGGTTCAATCACCTGTTCTTTTTTCTCTGAAAAGTACCAGACCCCAAGCACGCAGATTCCTGCCAAATTAACAAGTATGCTAAGCCATAATCCGAATTTACCAAGATACCTGACAGCGGCCATCCAAGGAGTCCGATAAACACTGGACGAAGGTTTTGGATCATCATATATCGTACTACCCTCCCGGATCAGCTTATCATTCCAACTGTCAAATTCTGCCTCAGTAATCCCATATTTCTTACACTGTTCGCTCTTGGGCACATTGCGTAAGATGGATTCTAAAACGACCCGCAACTTTTGCTCTCCGTTAAATTCAGACATTTTTTTCTAAAAGTTAATCAAGAAACTGATTTCGCGCAACTGCCAAAGAAGATAGTACTGCTGTCTCTGTACGAAGTGTACTTGATCCTAGCGAGAAAAAACGGGCTCCATTTGCTTTACTCATCCTCTCCTCATTAACTGTCCATCCACCTTCTGGACCCACTAAGATATCAAAAGCCTGTATATTCTGATCTATACTTAATCCAGAAACACCTGCAGCAAGACTAGCCATGAAAATCGGTCGATCACACTCTGATAGATAGCTGGCAAGAGTCTGAGGATCATCGATTCCCGGCAACCACGGATTGCCGGATTGCTTACAGCCTTCCATGGCCAGTTTTTCGCACTTATTTTTCTTGTTCTCAAACTTTTTCTTATCCATTTTCACCTCCGTTCGTTCGGTAATCAGGGGGGTTACTTGATTAACTCCTAGCTCGGTCAGAGGCTTGATCAGATCTTCCCATCCGCCGCTTTTTGTTAGAGAAATCAGCATTCTGATCTGTGGGATCACTTGAGGAAGTTTTTGTATTTCTAAAATGGAGACTCTGACCGATTGACTTGTAACCTCCAAGCATTCAGCTTTTGCCCGAATTCCTCTACCATCCAATACTTCGATACGGTCTCCTTTCACTCGACGTAAAACCTTGGAAAGGTGGAAACTTTCCTCCCGGTCCAGCAACAATTCCGCCCCAATCTCCTCGAAAGAAGCCTTGTAAAAACTGCGAATTACCCGAGTCATTGTTTTGTATTAAATGATTGATCTCTCCTTGGCAAACCATCCCTTTTCCTACAACCTTTACGAATGGATAAATGGAAGCAGAGCGCCTCGAATAAATGCGAATAAGTGGAGGGAAGGCCCGAGGTATTCCCTTACGCTCTCGGAAAGCGCAAGGACTACGCCCTGCTACGGAAGCCAACCGTGAACGCCTCTTTTCCTCGATTGGAGATCAAGTTCTACAAACCCGGATACTGGATTTATTTGCAGGTACCGGCTCATACGGATTGGAAGGTTTAAGCCGAGGGGCATCCCATGCAACTTTTGTGGAGAAAAATCGTAAGGTTTCACAAGTTTTATGTGAGAATATAGCAGGAGTTCTTAAAAGTGCCTGCCTGCCCACAAGTGCCGCCAAAGTTATAGTCAGGGATGTTTTGAATTTATTAAAATCAGTCCCTGCGAACCCATTCGATCTGATCTTTCTTGATCCACCCTATTTTGAATTAAATGATCTTAAGGGGCAACTTTTCGACAGGTTGCTCAAAAACAAGTTCGTTCACTCTGACTCATTACTTATCCATGAGTGCCCCGCCGGAGAATCAGAAAGCCCCGAGGGTTGGCAACTAGTTCGAACATTGGGTAAAGCAGGGAAAGGCTCACCTATTTTTCACCTTTTTCAGAAATCGAATTAATCTTTTGAAAGGCTATTTATTCCCAAAATCCCCACCGCAGCCACCACCGCAGTTTCCACCCGCAAGACCCGCTTCCCTAGGTGTCGCAGTTCAAAGAGATTGTCACGTAACAGGTTCCGTTCATCTGGAGACCATCCTCTCTCAGGTCCAATCGCTACCCAAACCTGTTCCTCAGGCTGTAAAGTGATCGGTGTAAGACCGCCGGTTGCTTCATAATTATCCAATCCAATTCGAAACCCAGATGCTGTCTCCGTTTCCTTTAGGACAGAACTTAAATTCTCATAGATTTTACATTTGGGTAAATGGGTGGAAAATGCCTGCTCCACACCACCCCTTATTTTCTCTTTCCATTCATCGGAAGTCCACAGAGTACTGGAAGCATAGGAAGGCTCTCCTTTATCTGCCCCAAAGAAATGGAATTCTTCCACACCCATCGCCGCAGCTTGTTCCAAAATCTTCCTGCATGTCTGAGGTCGCGATAGACCAATTAGTAAACGGACCGGTAAAAAATTCGCCTCAATGGTTTGCTCCCATTGGAAGGAGACTTCCACTTCAACTGAACTGATTGATTCAATTTTACCTTTCCCTCTAGGCCCATTTTCCACCGCAAAATCGATCACACTTCCTGGCTGTACCCGTAACACATCGGACAGATGCTTGAATCGAACATCCGGGTTGTTCCACTTGGCCCGGCTAACAAGCTGGGGTAAAAGAATCAGATTCAAGATGAACTAAGCCAGAGAGCCTGATACGGACGCAAATGTAACCTACCCGTCTTGTCCCAATCAATTTCTCCACCGCTAATCAAATCACGGGCTTTATTTTGAGGGAAAATTTTCTTTACTAATTTCATCTCCTCAATAGCAGTTTCATCAGATTTAAAATTAAAAAGGCAAAAAACCGATAAGGCTCCGTCTTGGGAATCCCTCCGAAAGGCAAAAACTGAAAGACCAAGGTTTATAATTTCCTGGGGAGCTTCTGGATGAAAAGCTGGGCAACCCGCCCGCATTCTCAAGGTTCGCGAGTACCACTGAAATATTTGTGCGGGTACTGTATCCTGATCGTCCAGTAAATCATTTAACACCTTTTGATCCCACTTCTTCCGGTTCACCGTCCGGTTTCTCTTAGTCTGTTGATAACCATCCAAATCATTCGGGGTTCCACACAGGGAGTGGAAATAAACAGCGGGAATTCCTTTCATCGCAAGGGCTACTGCCTGTGAACACTGAAATCGGGCCATACCCAATTCTTCATCTTCGGGATCAGAAAGTGCGGAAAAAAAAGTGGAGTTAAGTTCATAGGGAGACTCGGAACCGTCCTCTAATCTCCTCATCGATACAAATCCGCCTTTTTTTCTGATTTCGTCAGCCAATCCAAGGATTTCTTCATGAGGTAAGATTCCCTCCAAAGGACGGACACCCACCCCATCGTGACTCGCAGTAAAATTCAAGAAATGGCAACCCTTTGGAGGGGGAGCTAGATGGGTCGCCCAATCTGTCAGATGTTCAGAAGTTCCACGCAGCAGACCATGTAGCAAGAGGGGTGGGAGGGAAAACTGATAGACAGCATGAGCTTCATCTCCCTTCCCAAAATAAGAAATATTTTCTTCGTGAGGAACATTGGTCTCGGTCAAAATAACCACATCTGGAGCCACCACTTCCAGAAAATTTCGAATCAATTTAATAATTTGATGAGTTTCCGGAAGGTGCAAGCAATTGGTACCAATTTTTTTCCATAAAAAAGCCACAGCATCCAATCGCAGGATTTTACAACCAATTGAAATATAGTAGAGTATGATATCTAGGAATTCAAAAAGAAGATCAGGGCTCGTCCAATCCAGGTCCACTTGGTCTGCACTGAATGTTGTCCAGACAAAGCGTTCCCCTTTTCGTGTTTGATAAGGAGTAAGTAAAGGAGTCGATCGTGGCCTTACCACCATCGATAAATCCGTCTTTGGATTACCTTCCATAATGTAATTTAATCCCGGTTCGATCCCAGAAACATATTCCTTGAACCAGGGACTCTTGGAAGAGCAATGGTTGAGGACTAAGTCAAACATGAGATCAAACTCTTCCCCTAACTTACTCACATCTTCCCAGGTTCCATAGTCTTCGCTAACTTCTCGGTAATCCACTACCGAAAAGCCATCATCTGAGGTCCAGGGATAGAAGGGCAAAATATGAATAGTGGAAACCGCCCCTTTAAGACGGGCTGTACAAAATTCCTTGAGGACACTAAGCGGACTGGAATCTTTGCAAGTGGACTGTACCATATCTGCATAGGTAATAAGAACCACATCTTTCGCAGCGAGATTCGCTCCAGAGTCCGTAAGCTGTGCCCCCACCCCGTACCGGCCAACCATCTGATAAAGTCGGTTGAGAAGAACATCTGCCTCCTCGATGCCGTAGACTGCAGCCAACCTGCGGCGCATAACCTTAAGTTTAGAACTGGAAATATGTGTAATCACTTGAATTTATTTGGAAAGGATTAATAACCGGTAAAGCTTGAAATAAAAGCGCGTAAGTTACTGCGGACCACCGAATAGGAATAAAATTGTCGAGCCACTTCGTAATTATGATCAACAATTTCCTGCCTAAGTTTCTCGTCCTCCAGAACTTGCTTCACTCGCTTGGCAAGAGAAGGAGTGACAAATCCATTCATTGTCAATAAACGGAAACCTTTTGGCTCGATATCTCGGATAAAGATCGAATATCGATTAATTAAGACAGGCTTACGGAAATAAATTGCTTCAAGAAGTGCATTACCAAAGCCTTCATAAATACTTGGGTAAGTTACGAAATCTGCATGATGGTAAAGATCCCATAAAGTATAGACTTTTCGGCCCTCTGAATCGCGCTGCCTGACTTCCCCAACTCGATGAGCCACAATTCGCATATCCACATTCTCCTCTTTCGCCAATTGTTCAAGCATACCCAAATATTCATACCCTTCGTCTCCCGCCTCATGGGAAATAACCAATTTGCAACGATTGTCTTTTAGAAGGCTGACCAGTTTAATAGCCTGCTCAATCCCTTTGCGGGGAACAACACGGGTGGGTTGAAGGATAAAAAAGTCGTCTTCACTTAGACCTAATTCGCTTCTTACATCCGATGCATACTCATCGGCTTGTTCGGGTGGGTTATCAAAATCAAACACATTTGGAATCACCAGTGACGAACTTCCTTTTCTCAATGCAAGCTGTTCCTGAGCTTCCTGATTGATGACCACATCTCGCATATTCGTTAACTTAGGTGGAAAACTCATGTCCAAGTATTCAGGTATACTGTTTACCGTGAAGCGGGTGCGTTCCCAAAAGAAATCATGGTGATGCGTGATCGCTGGCATTCTAGTTTCAGAGAGAAATTCGGTGAGGGCGATGCCCAGAGGCACATGCATAGGAATAGCCAGACAGTTTTGGGGGATCAAAATATCTATTCCAAACTTTTCCACAAAGCGATACAGGGTACCTTTCAAGTAGTCAGCCAATGCCCGAATCCTCTCCGTTACAAAAAGTTCCCGCTGTTCAGTTCCCCAGACTCGCTGATTAATCCACTGGTTTTCAGAAAATCCGAAGTAAGCTTCAGGGACCACATAACTGATCCCCGGATCCCGGTCACTCTGTCCACTGTACCAATAACTCACATGACGGTCTTCCCATAAAACTTCCGCCCACTTAGCACTTTCAAGTGATACGCCGTCTTGCCCCGCAAATCTAGTAGATATAAATCCTATGTTTTGTGCCATGATATGTAAAGTTGGGATTTCCTCACCCAATCGATTCAATCTTATGCAAGAATCGAGCCTTTTTTTCAATGAAGAAAAGATTGTGGATAGTTTGTCGTGGCATCCTATCGCTATATTTCGTAAAGCGTATATCTAATGACTATTGAAACTCAGACCAAGGAGACTACCTTGGGCAATTTACTTAAAGATATTCCACGCCAAATCGAAAGCCTTCGTTCGGTTCGTGAAACTTTCTTAACTGATGCCGTCCTTCTTGGGGAGGTGCCCTCGCCCACCTTTGGAGAGGAAAAAAGGACTCGCCTGGTGATTGACCGCTTCCGGGAAAATGGATTGGAAGATCCAACCCTCGATGAATTTGGCAACGCCAGTGGAATTATTCCTGGAACTTCAGGAGAATCTGCTATTTTGGTCATGGCTCACGCGGACAGTGTGTTCAGTTCCGAAACCAGACATGTTTTGGAAGTGGGCTCTGACCACATCACCGGTCCCGGAATTGCCGATAATGCGATCGGACTAGCAGCGGTGGTCGCCCTCCCCAAATTACTCAACCATCTTAATATTCAATTTAAGGACGACTTGATCCTCGTTGCAAATGTCAAAAGTCTCGGGCGGGCTAATTTGGAAGGAGCTCGCGGTTTTCTTGACACTATGCGTCGTCCAGTCCGTGCTGGGGTTTGTGTCGAAGGGGCTACGCAGGGGCGTCTCAGTTACTCAGGGCTTGGAGCACTCCGCGTAGAAATCACTCTCAACATACCCAAGGATTATGACTGGGCAAGCTTTGGAGCGGCCGGTGCGATCAGCCACCTCAACCGACTGATTAATCAATTAATGGAGATTCCCCTGCCCAAAGAACCAAAATCCAAGATGACTTTTGGCGGACTCACTGCTGGCTCGAGTTTTAACACCTCTCCCAAAACAGGTCGTTTGCGTTTTGAAATCACCAGTGAAGGAGACGAGGTTATTGATTCGATGGAAAACCAACTCAAAGAGATTTGTGAGCAATTTTCTCTCGAAACCGGAACCGAAGTTGGCATGGAAACAGTCGCTAAACGACAAAACTGTGAAATTCCCTTCACTCACCCGCTGGTCAAAACCACCCGTTCAATCATGCATGAGGCAGGAATCACCCCAAAGGTCGATCCCAGCACCGGTGATTTGAACGCTCTAAGCCGGGCAGGACACCCCGGGGTCACTCTCGGGCTGACCACCGTTGAAAACCTCCGGGAAGAAAATGAAACAATTCACCTTGAACCCCTCTACACCGGAATGGCCCAGTTGATCACCTTACTTCAGGCCATCGACGTAGAACTTTGCGAAGAATGAACGAAGAAGAAAAAAATACCTGGCTTAAAAAAAACACCTTTCATCACGGTGAATTTTGGGACATCCTTAAATTGGTAGAGGAAAAAGAGAAAAAGGGACTGACCATTTCCCTTTGCATCCCTACTTTAAACGAAGAGAAAACTATCGGTAAGGAAGTCCTAATCCTTCGTTCTGAATTAATGGAACGCTATCCCTTAGTCGATGAATTTGCGGTGATTGATTCGGGATCCGAAGATAAAACTCTAGAAGTTGCGGGAAATTATGGGGCAGACACCTACCTAGCTTCCGATATTTTACCCGAAGTGGGTGACAAGCGTGGAAAGGGTGAAAACCTTTGGAAAGCGATCCATCAACTAAAGGGCGACATCATCTGCTATGTGGATGCTGATATCACCAACATCCACCCCCGATTTGTGTATGGTTTGGTCGCACCCCTAATCAACCGTGAAGAAATACAATATGTAAAAGCCTTCTATGACCGTCCTCTTAATTACTCCAGCGGTCTACGTCCGAGTGGTGGCGGACGGGTAACAGAGATTCTCACCCGTCCTCTCTTCTCTCTTTTCTATCCAGAACTGACCAATGTGATCCAACCCCTTTCCGGAGAGTATGCTGCCCGCCGTGAAGTCCTTGAAATCATTCCCTTCCCCATCGGATACGGAGTGGAAACCTCCCACCTGCTTGATCTTTATCACAAGTTCGGAATCGAAGCTTTTGGGCAAACCGATCTCGATCGCCGCGTACATCGCAACCAGACAACCAATGCTCTTGGTAAAATGAGCTTCGGTATCCTCCAAACCTTTATTAATCGTTTGCACGCTCAGGGTAAGATTGACCAGATGCCGGACATGGAGACTTTTTATCGTAGATTTGAAGTCGAGGATGGGGCTTACCGACAAATCGTCCAAAAGGTGGTTGAAGAAGAACGGCCTCCCATGATTGAAATAGAAGGATACCGTACCCACCGGGCCTCTCTTTCCCACTAAGTTATTTAATTCCGGTCGATGAAAATCGCCATCGTCCACTATCATTTGCAACCTGGAGGCGTCACCCGGGTCATAGAAAATACCCTGCAGGCATGGGAGGAGAATGGACAGACAGTTGAAGCAGTGGCTCTTTCAGGGCGTCCCTATCCGGGTGACCAACTGACCAACACCCAAGTGGTTGATGGGCTCGACTATGCAACCCCAAGCGAGGCAATCAATCCTCAAATTCTGGCCAATCGACTGCTTGAAGCCGCTAAATCCGGACTTGGGAAAAGACCGGATATTTGGCACATCCATAATCATTCTCTTGGTAAAAACCCCTCTCTCACAGAGGCGGTAGCCATCCTTGCAGAATCAGGAGAATCCATGCTCCTACACCCTCATGATTTTGCGGAAGATGGAAGACCCGGAAATTACCGCTCTCTACAAGAAGTCTATCCACGGGCCTACCCCACCGGAAAAAATATCCACTATACGGCCCTTAACCAACGGGACCGTGGGTTTCTTAACCGCATGCTCGACGGGAGCCTTAGTCCGGTTCATTTACTGGCCAACGCTGTGCCGCCTTCTCCCACTTTTTCCAAGTCTGAAGAGGGAAAATCAAATAAAGAACTCCCTGAAAATTTATTCCTTTATCCTGTTCGGGCTGTGCGGCGGAAGAATCTCGGCGAATTGGCCCTGCTCGCAACTGCTCACCCGGATTTTTACTTTGCCAACAGCCTTGGACCCACTAACCCTTTATTCACCCCTCAATTTGAAGAATGGAAAAGCTTTGCTCAGTCACTACAACTCTCGGTGACTTATGGGCTGGCAGAGACAACTCATGCTTCCTTCCCTGAAATGGTCAGCCATGCCCAGTCCATCTTGTCCGTCAGCGTCGCCGAAGGATTTGGACTCGGCTTTCTAGAGCCCTGGACCTTTGGAAAAGGACTTTGTGGAAGAAACCTGCCCGAGATCACTTCGGATTTCTCGCAACTCGGCGTATCCCTTGACAATCTCTATAATTTCCTACCGGTTCCGCTCGACTGCATCCCATCGATCCAAGGTCTCAAGGAAACCATAGGGCAAGCCCTCAGGAAATTTTACCAAAGCTATAACCAAAGTCTTCCGGAAGACGCTTGTCATCAAGCGTATTATTCGATGCTTCAAGACCAAGCCATTGACTTTGGAAGACTCGATGAACCCAATCAGCAAGCCATTATTCGCACCCTTTCAACATCGCATGATTTACAGAAAACTATTCGAAACCACTGCGGACTGGCGGTTTTAGATAACGGAATGATTGACGAAAACTGCCAAGCCGTGGCGAAGCAGTTTTCTTTGGCCTCTTATGCCGACCGAATAATTTCTATATACCAATCCTTGCTAAATCAAGGCAGCACATCGAACTGTGAATTTGCCAATGGGCAAATTCTACTTGATCAATATCTGTCACCCGCCCGCCTTAACTTACTGCGTACAAGTTAAAAGATAAAATTACGAAAGAGGGTTACTTGACAGAACCACGTTTGGCTTCAAAAAGACGCTTTTCCTTAACCTTATTCGCTTCCTTTCCGATACGGTCGCGCAGGTAGTACATCCGGGCATTCATCTTAATGGACTCCCGGTCGACTTCCACCTTATCAATCATTGGAGAATGAACTGGGAAAACGCGTTCAACCCCGACTCCGGATGCAATCCGTCGAACAGTGAAAGTCTCATGAATACCTGATCCTTTTCGGCAAATAACAATACCCCCAAAAATCTGGATCCGTTCCTTCTCACCTTCCCTGACCTTGACATGGACTTTAACCCCGTCCCCCACTTTGAAATGGTCGCGTTTTTCTTGCAAGTATTCACTTGTGATCTCATCCAGCAGTTGATTGTTCATCGTAGTATTCTCGTTAATTCTTGGTTGCTTTCAATAAGTCAGGTCGCAGGGTAGTCGTCTTTTCGATGCGTTGTTCCTGTCTCCATTTTGAAATTTCTTGGTGATTCCCAGAGAGTAAGACTTCCGGTACCTTCATGCCCCTATACTCAGCAGGCCGGGTGTATTGGGGATGGGTTAATAAATTATTTTCAAAACTCTCATTGGTGAGGGATTCTTCATCTCCGAGGACTCCCGGTACTTGCCTGGCCACCGCATCAATTAAAACAGTCGCAGGGAGGGAACCATTGGTAAGCACATAATCGCCTATACTAATTTCACGATCCACCACTTCATCTCTCACCCGTTGGTCGATCCCCTCATAATGTCCGCTCACTAATAATAAATGTTGCGACTCTGCTAATTCGCGGGCCAGAGGGGTATTCAATGGTTCACCATCCGGAGCCATATAGACAACTGTGGTGGTTTCATTGGCTATTTCTTCAACCGCATCAAATAAAGGCTCAGGTTTAAGGACCATTCCTGCACCTCCACCAAAAGGTCGATCGTCTGCTTCGCGATGCTTTCCTTTTGCCCAGCGGCGAAGGTCAAGTGAATTGATCTCCAGAAGACCCCGCTCGATCGCTTTGCCTAGAATGCTTTCTTCTGTGAATCCCTCGATTGTTTTAGGAAAGAGAGAAAGGACGTCGAAACGCAAAACTGGATTTTTCATGCGAATCATCAGTTAACAAAAAATACATAAGCAAGGTTTCGGAAAAAAAGACTTATGAATCCTTTTTCTCCTCCTCGACGGAATCCTCGGATTCGGACTCGTTTGCCTTCTCGTCTGATTTCTTAGCCTTACTGGGGGCTTTTTTTAAATTGGGCTTTTCTTCCTTCTTAGCTTCTTCTACAGGTTTTTCTTCTGCTTTAGGCTCTTCTGCTGCTGGGGCTTCCTCGGACTTCTCTTCCTCAGGAGCTTCTTCTTTTATCTCCTCTNCTGCGGGTTCTTCCTTCTTGGCTTCTTCTACAGGTTTTTCTTCTGCTTTAGGCTCTTCGGTTGCTGGGGCTTCCTCGGACTCCTCCACCTTAGGAGCTTTTTCTTTTATCTCCTCTGCTGCGGGTTCTTCCTTCTTGGCCTCTTCTTCAGGTTTTTTTTCTGCTTTGGGCTCATCTGCACTAGGGGCTGCCTCGGTAGATTTATCTTCCATAGATGGGGCGGAATCTCCCTTGCTCTTACGCTTTAGCTTGGATTCTGAAAGTTTCTCAGCCCGGAGTAACCAATCCTCAGGAGACATACGGCCCTGCCTGATAAGACTCTTGGCCGTATCCGTAGGTTGAGCACCAACTCCGAGCCAATGATCGATACGTTCAATCTTTAGCTTCAGCTCTTCTTCACGCTTGTGAGCCTGAGGGTGATAGGTACCAAGTACCTCAATAAACTTTCCGTCGCGGCGAGCCTGAGAAGGGGTCACCACCATGCGGTAAAAGGGAGCATGTCTGGCTCCATGTCTTTGCAAGCGAATCTTGATCATTTCTGAGTACTGGGGGGAATTAGGTAGAATTTGAAGAAAAGCGATAAATAAACCGAAATTGCACCTTTTTGTCAACGGCAAAGCAGGCCTCTACATCCCCAATGCCATCAGAAAAGGGATGAAATTTAAATCGAGAACCGATGGGTGAAATTTACATTTTTTCGGTTCCTGTCTCTCCTCTTCTTTGGAACGGGAGAACGATGTCGGAAAACATTTCTAAACCAGGAAACATTTTCGAAGTGTTCAATTCGATTATTGACGAAATTGAGATCGAGACGAGTATACGAGCTCGGGATAGCAAGACTCACATTGTCATTGCAAGAAGAGAGCGAAAAGAGGGACGCGACAATCCACCGAGTTTAAGAAAATGTGGAGTGATTTACCTGTTCGGTCGGAAAGGGTCAGTAGATCGCCTCGACTTAAGAGCTAGCAATAGAAAGAGTTGAAATCACTGGCTTNTTAAAAACTTAAGGCGGAAACCGATACCATCGTCACGATCGCTGGCAGGGTTACTGTGATGACCATAAGTGGAACGCATAAATAAACCACTGATATCTCTGGGTTACTTTCCACTACAAAGGAGGGAAGCGAATAAAAAAAGAAACTTTGGGTCAGACTTGTAAAATTCAAACAAACGTTTAATTTAGACCTTTCATGTCATATCCATCGAACATCACAAGTACGCGTGCTGAAAAAACCCGCAACCGTTTGCTGAAATCTACAGAATCGATTTTTGCCAACCGTGGTTTCAGTGGTCTGACCCTACGCGAAGTGGCCCAGCGTTCTCAAACAAATTTGGCTTCAGCACATTATCACTTCGGTTCAAAAGAGGCAATGGTGTTGGAGATGTTAAAGTCCCGCGTAAAACCGATCAATCAAAGAAGAATGGAATGTTTACAAGAGGCCCGAGAAAAAACTGGTGACAAACCCTTGACCACCCAGCAAATCCTTCAGGCCCTGATTTTGCCCATCGGAGAGGAAATTGCAAAAAGCACACATAGCCGGGAAACCTTGGCCCAGTTGGTCGCCCGCACCTTTACAGAACCGGCCCGGTTTATTGAAAAAATGCACCGCAAATTCTTCGGGGACTTATGCGAAATCTTTATGGATGAGTTACGCCGGACCCATCCTCATTCTGAAGAAGAAGATTTGTACTGGAATTTACATTTGGCGATTTCCTCGATGCTGGGTGCACTCGCTCAACACCGCCGATTAAAGGACTTTTCCAAAGGAAATTGTAAGGAGGAAGACACCCAAGAAATGATTGAACGGTTGGTGGTGTTCGCAAGCCACGGGTTTGAGGCGGGAATCTCCAAATAATCTCCATGAATCAATACAGCTTCCAGACTATCTTGCTCTTGAGTATTCCATTATGGAATGGGTGTATACCGACCAAAACGCTGCCAAGTGATGTCCTGACGGGATCGATCGCACCAGCTGAATGGAGTTCACTGGACCTAAAAATGACCCCTTCTACTGATGCAAATGTGACTTACTGGGTAGAATCCTTTGAAAATAGATGGCTCAATGAGGCAATTTACACAGCTTGGGCTGCAAATCCTAGCCTGATGGTTATGGCTGAGCGTACCTTGGCCCGTGGTGAAGAGGCAGTTATTGCCGGGGCTTCAATTTTACCTCAGGCCAACCTTGGCGTGAGTGGATCAAGAAGTAAGAGGAATTTGATCGGTTTTAACTTCCCCAANGGAAGTACATCCTTCACTAGTGAGAGTTTTTCATCCGGAATTAACCTGAGCTGGGAACTTGATCTTTGGGGGAAAATCAGAGATCAAAGGGACTCGGCCAAAAAACGATTTGAGGGAGCACAGGCAGATTACGAAGGAGCACGCCTGTCTTTAGCCGGACAGGTGTCTAGGTCATGGTATGAGATTATGGAAAGTAACCAACAACTTTCCCTCGCCCAGCAGATGAAGGAAACGTTTGAGAAGAACCAAGTCTTTATCGCCAACCGGTTTGCCAATGGAATTGCCTCTTCTTTGGAAAATGATTTGGCAACTAGTGCCTTGGCTAGTTCACAGGCTACCGAAGCCATGCGAAAACGAATTCGTAATTCCCAGGTGAGAGAATTGGAATCGATCCTTGGAGAATACCCGAGAGGAGATATGGATCGGAACTTCACGGACCAGTTACCGAAACTAGATCTGACCCCCTTCCCTCCCACTCCAGCCAAGACCATCGAAAACCGGCCTGATTTGCAAGCCGCACGCTTGCAACTCGAAGCGTGCGGGTATGATTTATCTGCAGCGAAGATGAGCCTGCTCCCTGCTATCTCCCTATCAGGGGGTCCTGGTAGCCGGTCTGAGGAATTCGGGGATTTACTGGATAACAAATTCAGGACATGGGAGGTTTCTGGAACTGTCACGCAGCCAATTTTCAGCGGAGGGCGTATTCGAGCCAACATTCGACGTTCTAAGGCCCTAAGACAGGCAGCCGAAGCGAACTACCGTGCAATCGCATTGCGTGCTTTCACTGAAGGGGAAACATTACTGGCCAACGAGAAATTCTTGCAAAAGGAGGAAACTTACCTGACCACCGCATCGAAAGCAGCCGAAGCAGCTGCAAGATCTAGTTGGGACCGTTATCAACGGGGAGTCCAGGGAATTTTTGACACCTTGGACAGCCAGAGGGGTGCTTTTGAAGCAAAGAGCCGCTTGCTCAATATCCGGAAAGAAAGAATTATAAACCGCATCAACTTATTTCTAGCCTTGGGCTCACCTGCCCTTCCCACAGAACCATGAAGAAAATTCTTTTTCCCATAATCATACTCGGTGCTTTACTCTGGGCATCCTGGTATCTGGTGCAAATGCGCCCTGACCCCAAGGCCAAGGAGATGAAAAGAAAGATTCCCTTTGTTGAAATCATCCGGGCAGAAAAGAAGCCTTTACGTTCTTCCATACTTGCCTATGGGACAATACAACCTCGCACCCTGACCACTTTGATTGCAGAGGTTCCGGGTATCATTGAACAAGTGGCCCCCTTTGCCCAAGAAAGCCAAACAAATACCAGTTTTCGAGCAGGAGGCTTTTTCCGCAAGGGGGACCTGCTGCTCACTATCGAGGAAACAGACTTAATCACCATGAAAGCGGAAGCTCGGGCAAATTTAAGAAGGGCAGAACTTCAGCTCCTCCAAGAACAGGAATTTGCTAAGCAGGCAAAAATTGAATGGGGAGACCGAGACTGGAATTTAGCATCTGATTTGGTCAAACGCATACCGCAGATTGAAAAAGCAGTAGCCGAAACCAAGGCCGCAGANGCCCGACTAACTCAGGCATCTAGAGATTTGAACCGTTCGCAAGTCAGAGCCCCCTTTGAAGGGAGGATTCTTCAGACAATGGCAGATGTCGGTCAGCAGGTGGGAGCAGGTGCTTCCGCATCCTTGGCTCAGATCTATGCTCTGAATTCGGCCGAGATCAATTTCGCCTTAAGCCGATCTGCCATGAATTTCTTGGGTTTTTCAGATGGTTTCAAACCCTCCGATGAATTATCCGTCCAAGTCGAGGTGCTCAGTCCCGAGGAGAAGGTCTTGCACACCGGCATACTTGACCGTTCGGAAGGTGTCGTCGACCCAAGAACACGCCTGACTAACCTCATCGCAAGGGTAGATAAATGCTTTGCCAACCCCTACGCAGAAAAACCTGTGAGTTTCCCTCTTGCAGTCGGTCAGTTCGTAAATTTACGACTTTGGGGAGCTGAGGTTAATGTTTTCCTTATCCCTGAATCCGCTTTCCGTACGCAAGATTCTATTTTGCTGGTAAATGATGAGAACCGGCTGGTTACCAGAAAAATCTCGGTCATCCACCGGGCAAACAAGCTGGCCTGGGTCACAGAGGGGCTTAATGACGGCGAACAAATCTGCGTGACTCCAATCGAAATTATTTCCGAAGGTATGCAGATTAATGTGGTGAACGCCGCTACAGATTCCAACCAGACTCAACCATGATCGCCTGGTTTGCCAGAAACGGCGTTGCCGCCAACCTATTGATGGGAATCATCCTGATCTCAGGGTTCTTTTCGATACGAGCCTTAAAGATGGAACTCTTTCCAGACTTCGACCTTGATTTGGTAACTATTTCTGTCCCCTACCCCGGGGCTGCGCCTTTGGAGGTAGAAGATGGCATCTGCAAGCAGATTGAAGAGAAAATCTGGGATTTGGATGGTATTAAGGAAATGACATCCTTTGCTAGGGAAAATGGTGGGGTGGTGAGCGTGCAGGTGGCACGCACCAAGGATGCAAAACTGCTGGCCGATGAAATAAAAGTTCGAGTGGATTCGATCCTAAATTTCCCCGAAGAGGCGGAAAAACCGATGGTCGAAGNGGCCACCCAGAAAAGAAAGGTTCTCGCTGTGGCCATCCATGGGAACGCGGATCCTAAGTCCCTACGAAAACTTGCCGATAAAACCCTCGATGACCTGACCAATCTTCCTGGGATCACCCAAGTGGAAATTGCTGGAATCCGTAAGCCTGAAATTGGAATCGAAGTTTCAGAAAGTGCCCTGCGGGAGCACGGGATGAGTTTTGATGATGTGGCCAAGTCCCTGAAACGAAGTTCGGTAGATATCCCTGGAGGCGTGGCACGCACATCCTCTGGTGAAACTCTCCTGCGATCAATGGGAAAAGCCCGTGACGGCAAGGAATTCAGTAACTTGGAAGTAATGACCACTCCCAATGGTTCAAACCTGAAATTAAATGATTTGGCATGGGTGAAAGACGGATTTGAGGATAAAGTCTTATACACCGAATTCGCCGACGAACCTGCGGTGACCTTGAGGGTTTTTCGTGTGGGGAAGCAAAGTCCTTTGGATATCTCTGAAAAAGTTAGTGAATATGTTAAAAAAATAAACCCGAGACTGCCTGAAGGACTTTCCATGACGATCTGGAAAGATAGTTCATACTACTTGCAGGGCAGACTGGAAATGATGGTTAGAAACGCATTTCAGGGACTATTACTTGTGTTCCTGGTACTTTCCCTGTTCCTGCGACCTTCCTTGGCTGTGTGGGTGGCATTGGGTCTCCCCATATCCTTTATGGGTGCCTTCGCCACCATGGGACTGGTGGGAGCGTCAATCAACCTAGTCTCGTTGTTTGCGTTCATTGTGGTTTTGGGAATTCTCGTGGACGATGCCATCGTGGTAGGGGAATCGGTCTACACCTTGGGGTCGAAAGGAGAGAAATCTCTTCAGGCTTCTATCCTTGGTACTCATCTGGTGGCGATGCCGGTTACCTTTGCGATTATCACAAGCATGGTTGCATTTGTCCCTATGCTGTTCCTGCCCGGCTGGCTGGGGAAACTGATGAAGGATATCCCTTTGGTGGTTATTCCTGCCTTGTTTTTCTCCCTGATCGAATCAAAATTTATTCTCCCCTATCACCTCAGTCTTTGCCGTTTTGATAAACTACCAAAAAACTGGCTTTCCAAATTACAAAACAAAATATCTACCGGACTGGAAGGATTGATAGAAACGGTCTATCAGCCGATTTTAAAAAAATGCCTAGAATGGCGTTACCTAACTCTTTCCTTTTTTATGGGCCTGCTCTTTGTGACCTTCGGATTGATTATTGGAGGCCATGTACCAAGTATTCGAGGAGTCCCTCCCGTACCTTCAGATTATATATCCGTGAAGCTTTCGATGCAGGATGGAGTTCCTGCCCAGACCACCGAGAAAGCCCTCCTGGAAGTCGAACGGGCGAGGTTGGAAGTGATTGATTTTCTAACGGAACAAAGCGAACCTAATCCCTTCAGGTATGTGATGAAAACTATGGGTGCACAGCCATTCTCCGGTGGTCCAAAGAGCTCTTCCAATATTGTATCGGGATCGAATATGGGAGAGGTGAGTGTTGAACTTATAAAGTCTGAGGACCGTACCCGTACTGCTCCTCAAATTTCCGCTCTTTGGAGAGACCGAATTGGGCCATTACCTGGGGTAAAGGAACTTTATTTTGGAGATGTGGCGG
>NHCX01000106.1:5696-13507 GCA_002168015.1 Verrucomicrobia bacterium TMED44 | reverse complement strand
CTGCGTGACGGTAATGAACGAGCCCGGATGCAGGAGGCACTGATCCGCCCGCTCCGGATTGCCGGGCGTATGAATATCCCCTTTTATTCTTTTCCATCATGAACGCCGATCCACTTACTGATTTTTCCCGTCTATGTGTGCACACCATCACCACCAAAGGTTGGGACTTGGAAGAAGCGGCCGAACATTATGCCAAAGCGGGGGTGTCCGGAATTACAGTTTGGAGACAATGGCTGGAAGGTCGGGATCCATTGAAAGCCGGTGAATCGATTCGTGCAGCCGGCTTGAAGATCGTTTCCCTCTGCCGTGGAGGATTTTATCCGGCCGTCGAGGAGAAGTCCCGTCTTGATGCAATCCAAGATAATAAACGGGCGATCGAGGATGCTGCCGCCTTGGGTGCCCCATTGGTCGTTCTGGTATGCGGGGCTGTTCCTGAGCAATCCCTTACCGAGTCGCGTAAGCAGATCACGGATGGGATCGCGGCAACCTTACCTCTAGCCGAGTCACTCGGAATTAAGCTGGCAATTGAGCCACTGCACCCGATGTATGCGGATGATCGTTCCGCGATCAATTCCCTGGCTTCGGCCAATGATGTCTGCGATAAGTTAAATCATCCTTTGGTCGGCATCGCCTATGATGTTTATCACCTTTGGTGGGATCCCGATTTGGAGGAACAGACTCAGCGGACTGTTGAATCCAATCGTCTGTTTGCATATCATGTATGTGACTGGATGACTCCGACCACTGATTTACTGAATGACCGCGGACTAATGGGGGAGGGCTGCATTGATCTTAGGGGTATTCGGGCCATGGTTGAGAAAAACGGATTCTCCGGCATGATCGAAGTTGAGATTTTCTCCAACCGCTGGTGGGAAAAACCAACCCCAAATTTCTTGGACTCTATCCTGCAAGCATATTTACAACATACTTGATTATGAAAGAACACAAACTTGGAATTATTATGAACGGCGTTACCGGAAGGATGGGGACGAATCAACACCTAATCCGGTCTATTTGTGCCATTCGGGATCAGGGAGGTATTCAGGTTTCCCCTGATGAAGTGATCATGGTTGATCCGATTCTAACCGGTCGGAATGAAAATAAACTCAAGGCTTTGGCTGAGCGCACCGGAGTGAGCCGATGGACCACGAATATCGAGAAAGCGCTGGCGGATGCGGACAATCAGATCTTTTTTGATGCCAGTTCCACCCTGCACCGCTCCCGCTTTGTGGAGATGGCCGCGAAGGCGGGGAAAGCAGTTTACTGTGAGAAACCCACTGCGGTCACCACGGAGGAAGCCCTTCGCCTGGCTCAACTCTGCGAGGATGCGGGGGTCAAGAACGGAGCGGTTCAGGATAAACTCTGGTTGCCGGGGATCCGAAAACTTAAGACTCTGATCAATCAGGGTTTCTTTGGAGAGATTCTATCCGTCCGGGGAGAATTCGGATACTGGGTATTCACCGGGCACGACGGGGACCAGCCAGCCCAGCGTCCCAGCTGGAACTATCGAAAGGAAGACGGTGGGGGTATTATGATTGATATGCTTTGCCACTGGCGCTACCTCGTGGATAATGTTTTCGTACCGATCAAAAGTATCTCCTGCCGGGGAGCTACGCACATTGGTGAACGAATTGATGAAAAGGGAAATCCGTATCAATGCACTGCGGATGATGCCTGCTATGCGACCATGGAACTCGAGAATGGAATTCTTTGCCAGTTTAATAGCTCCTGGACGGTGCGGGTGCGAAGAGACGATCTTTTTGTGATGCAGGTAGATGGAAGCAAAGGCTCGGCGGTGGTCAATCTGAGAGGGTGCCAGATTCAAGGGATTGGGGTCACCCCCAAGCCGGTATGGAATCCAGATATCGAACAACCGATCAATTTTTATGAAGGCTGGTCTGAAATGCCAGACGCGATCACTTATGACAATGCCTTCAAAATCCAATGGGAACTTTTCCTTCGCCATGTCGCTTTGGACGAACCTTTTCCCTACGATTTAAGATCGGGTGCGAAGGGGGTCGAACTGGCGGAATTGGGAATACAATCATGGGAGGAAAGAAAGTGGATCGATCTGTAAGCCGTTTTTTAATTCCTCTCCTTTGTTGGCTTCCGTTTACGGCGTCGTTTAGTGCCAAAAAGACCAACAATTCCTTTGACCTTCGGGCGGTGGAATCGTCCCGAATCCTGTCGAAGGCAAAAGGCTATCTTCGTGAATTGCCCCGCACAGTCACTGCAGATACCTGTGAAAGAAGCAGTGGGGACAGGCACGACTTTTATTCTGAGGGGGACTACTGGTGGCCCAATCCGGAAAACCCCGAAGGTCCCTACATCCGCCGGGATGGGGAAACCAACCCAGCCAATTTTATTGCTCATCGAAAATCCATGATCCGCCTAAGCGAACTGATTGGTACTCTGGTTTCCGCCTACCTCCTCACCGGGGAGGAAAAATATGCCCGCCCTGCTGTCCGTCATTTACGAGCCTGGTTTGTAGAGGACGATACAAAAATGCGTCCGAGCCTGCTGTATGGCCAGGCCATCAAGGGGAAATACACCGGACGAAGCATCGGAATTATTGACACCCTTCACCTCGTCGAGGTGGCGAGGGGTGCCAAACTTCTCAAGGATTCTCCGTCCTTTATTACGGTTGATCAGCAAGCGGTTCGTGCCTGGTTTTCGGAATACCTGAACTGGATCAATACACATGAATACGGACTGAAGGAAAAAGTGCACCCGAACAACCACGGGGTTTGCTGGTCCCTCCAGGCTGCTGCTTTTGCTGATCTTACCGGGAATGAGGAAATTATTGACTGGATTCGGACTCAGTTTAAATCCGTTTATTTGCCGGTGATGATGGATGAACAAGGAGGATTCCCCGCCGAATTAAAGCGTACCAAACCTTACGGGTATTCCCTCTTTATGATTGATGTCATGGCCGGAGTTGCCCAGATCGTTTCGACCAAGGATGAGGACCTCTGGCAATTCGTCACTCCGAACGGCCGTGGAATGAAAAAGGGAATGGAATTTATTTTCCCCTACATCGTGGATAAAGAAAAATGGCCCTATGAGCCGGATGTGATGTATTGGGAGGAATGGCCAGTCCGTCACCCCGGTCTGTTATTTTCCGGTATGCGGATGAATCAAATTGCGTATTTAAAGGTCTGGGAAAAACTGGAACCTGACCCGAAAACTTACGAAGTCCTTCGCAACCTCCCTTGCGCCACCCCTTGCTTTGGGTATCGTATTTGAGAAATGAGTAGGGGGAAGTTTTTCTTGCACCAATCGTAACCCAATTTTCATAATTGAATCAGCATCAGCCAAAATTTTACTTATATTAGTTTGTTTCATCCGCTAAATACCCTAGAATTATATATATGCATCATATTAGTCCGATTTTTCTTTTTATTTTGTTGCTCGTCCCGAATTTTATTCTTCTTGGTCAGCAAGGAGACAAGGCCAGCGAGAAAGATATCATTTCATCTTTAAACTGGAAAAAATGGTCGCCCGATGTGGTTCCCGTTTTTACCCCGGCTGAATCCCTAGCTCAGTTCAAAGTAGCCCCGGGCTTCAAGGTTGAATTGGTTGCTTCTGAGCCTATGGTCAAGGATCCGGTCTTCGTGGACTGGGATGACGAAGGAAGAATGTGGGTTGGGGAACTTCGCACTTACATGAGAGATCTTGACGGGACCGGAGAAAATGAAAGGATGAGCCGGGTAATGGTATTGGAAGATACCGATCAGGACGGTGTTATGGACAAAGCCACTCCTTTTGTTGATGACATGATCAATGTACGCTGTATTGCTTTTGTGGACGGTGGTGTACTAGTGGTGGAAACCGGGGGTCTTTGGTTTTGTAAGGATATCGATGGAGACTTGAGGTGTGATGAGCGGAAAAAACTGATCGATTTTGCCACTGCTGCCCAGAGCAATATTGAACATGCGGAGAATGCATTACACTTTGCCCTGGACAATTGGATGTACAATTCCAAGTCATCAAGAAAACTAGCGTGGCGGAAAGGTAAACTCATAGAAATGCCAGCCAAAGGACGTGGACAATGGGGCATGGCAAGTGATGCCTTCGGACGCTTATATTTTAATGCAAATAGTAATTGGTTTGAAGTGGACTGGGCAACTTACGACCGTCAATGGCCAAGTAAAGGTTCCAGTGTGAAATCACCGACAAATCGTGTTTTTGGAATTCGTCCAAATACCGCATTGAACCGGAACTATCGACCCGGTCGTATCCTCGAGGATGGACGGGTGGCCAGCGTTACGACCATTAGTGGACTGGCGGTGCACAGTCATGGGGCCTATGGCAAGGATTGGGAAGGAGCCATTTTTTCGATGTCTCCAGGAACCAATACAGTGGGGGCTTTCCTTCCCGAAAAACCATTTCCTGCCTCTGATGAATATGTTCATCAACTCTACCCCGATGCGGTTTGGAAAGAACGGGAATTTCTCGCCAGTACCGATGAGCGTTTCCGTCCGGTCAATGCATCGATGGGTCCGGATGGCTGTCTTTATGTGGTCGATTTTCACCGAGGTGTTATTCAGCACAAGCGCTACCTGACTTCTTATTTACGCCGACAGTCGGCTGAGCGAGAGCTTGATAAACCTATTGGTCTGGGCCGAATTTATCGGATTGTTCCTGAAAAACACGAAAAAATAAAAGCGCCCGAACAATTGGTTGCCGGATTAAGGCATCCCTATCTTTGGTGGCGTCTACGTGTACAAAAACGAATTGTAGAGGGGGACCGTCAGGATCTCGTCGAACAGATTCAAAAACTGGCTAAGAATAAGAAAGCTAAGCCTCATGGACGAGTGCATGCCATGTGGACTCTTGCCGGGCTAGGTCAACTAAAGGAAGAGATTGTCACGCAGGCAATACTGGACAAGGATTGGTTTGTTTCCATGAGCGGTCTTCGCTTGGCAGGTGAGAGCAAAGGGGTTGTAGATTTCTTTCCCGATGAATTTAAGGAATTAGCGAAACAGGTGGAGGACGGTAGGAAGGTCCCGTCCACTCTCGCATCTTATGCCGGAATAATTAGCAAATCCGGTTACCCATCCCGTGCAGTTAAAATTTACAAAGACAAGGAAGCGGATTGGGTAAAAAAGGACAAGGCATTGCTCTCTGCATATCGCAAAGGTCGTGATCAATACGCAGTCAGTTGTGGAGCCTGTCATCAGGCGGACGGGAACGGTCTACCCCATATGGCCCCCACTTTGGCTAAAAGTGACTGGGTGACCGGAGATGCCCGACGGTTGATTGGCGTAGCGGTACATGGCCTCATGGGACCGATTAAGGTAAATGGTAAACCTGTGGAAGNAATNCCTCCGATTATGCCANCNCATGGCTTCATGAAGNATGATCAACTTGCTGATATCCTTACATACATACGCAATGCATGGGGCAACCGTGCTGGCTTAATTTCCAACGACGACATTGCAGAATACCGAAAGTCTGAACTTACCCGTATTACTCCTTGGACGGAAGCAGAATTTTGATCAAAAAAGTTACAATTTTGATATTTATTTAACGACCATGATTCCCCTCATCATGGCAAAATGCCCGGGGAAAGAACAAACAAACTGGTAATCACCGGATTCGGGTGCAGTAAAGGTGATGGTTTCACTCTCTCCTGGCCCCAAAAGCTTGGTAGCAGCAATCACATCGACCATGCTGGGCTCCGGAAGGGGGTTGGTTGCGTTGGCCCCCATACTCATGACTTTCTGCCCGAACTTTAGGGAACTGATTCCTTTTTTGAGGATTACTAAATTATGCCCCATGGCAATCTTTGGAAGTTTGCCGATGTTTTTAAATTCCAGTTCAACTTTCTCACCGGATTTTACCGTGAATTCTCTCGTGTCAAACTGCATACTGTCATTGCCCGTTATGGTAACCTTTTGGGCGGCGTGGGAAGTAATTGCAAAGATTGATAATGTAAACAATTGGAATAAATATCTCATATTTCGCTGTCTATACACTAAACTGTGGCAGACAAATCAGAC
This sequence comes from Verrucomicrobia bacterium TMED44, assembly GCA_002168015.1. Taxonomy (GTDB): domain Bacteria; phylum Verrucomicrobiota; class Verrucomicrobiia; order Opitutales; family Seribacteraceae; genus Seribacter. The sequence continues at coordinate 7,502 of NHCX01000106.1, read as the reverse complement.
ATACAAAAATTTGTCTTACAAGAACCCCTTGTCTGGATTCTGAATTTTTTTATTTGATCAGCTTACGGGCGGCCAAATTGTTTAGACGGTGAGCAACATCGATCACACCGTCCGTGACAGTCTTATTGTAGGTTCTTCCGTCCGTCGTGTCGATCCCGTGGCCCTTAACCGCTTTGCGGAGTGGAGCAAGAGCAGGATCCTGATGGTGGAAGAGCTCGACAAAAACATGCTTTAATTTACCCGTCGGAGCGTAGGCAGCGAGAAGGGCTCCGATCCATCCGTCGTCGGTTGTCAGACATCCCCGTGTGGTTTTGGCTGAAGCATGAAAGATTCCTAAGGCATCGGTTTTAGCCAGCTCTTGGATCACTTTCTCGTTTTCCGCGATTGAGAGGTCGGAATCTCCGCAATGGGCCGCATCAATCATCACCTTGAAAAATTTCTTTTTTATCTTCTTATTGATCCCGTTGACCACCTTGGCAGCCTTGGCGGCATTAGTGAAATTCTGAAATTCAACGCCTCGGAGAAATTCAAGATGCCAAGCCTCGATCGGGCTCTTATCGAGTCCTGATTCCTTGAAGCAACGGGCATGGACTTTAATTACCTGTTTAATTGCATTGTCAAAAGCTTTGCCCTTTAGCTTTTTACCTGCAAGCCATTCTTCGAAGGAAGTGGAGGACACATGTTTTACCTTATGTTTTTTGGCAATTTCGAGTCCGGAGTTTAGCATATCAACCACAGCATCCTCATCCTTGGGATTAAGGGGGTTGGCCCCGCCCACCATCATGATCAAGTGCACTTCAAGCTTAAGGGCTTTCAATCCACGAAACATNTCNTGGATATCNTTGGCATCGGTTCCGGGGAAAAGGGTTACCTGTACGGTNTTCAGTTTAACAGGTGAAGTTCGGCAGAGCAGGCGCATCCCGGAAACGATCTTGAGATCGCCTGACCGGGTGCGGGGGAGTTTACCGGATTCATCAGGAGCAAGTGCCCCAACAAACATAAGATGAGTGGGAACGACCCCGATTTTTACTTTGGACTTATTTTTGATTTCCATGGCTGTGTGAAATTGTGGGAAAAGGTTACGGGTAATATGAAAGGGGTCAATTCATTGATAAATCTTTCATTGAATCAAGTAAATTGTATGGATAGTCACTTTTGTAGCGACTTTTTCTACTCGTTGTTTTTGCATTCCAATATGAAATTCTTTAAGCGAGCTGGCTTCTTCTATTTGAGTGCAAGTCTTTTTTGTATCCTAAATCTTCAAGCTGTAAAGAATGAGCGACCCAATATTNTGGTTGTTCTGTGTGACGACCTAGGTTACGGGGATCTAGCGTGCTATGGTCATCCGAAGATAAAGACCCCATACCTTGACCGGATGGCCAAGAGTGGGATCCGTTTCACTGANTTTTACTCGACCGCACCGGTTTGCTCGCCTTCTCGTGTGGGTCTGTTAACAGGGCGTAGTCCGAACCGGGCGGGGGTATACGATTGGATTCCTGCTGGTCGCGATATTCATATGAGGGAATCCGAGGTAACTATTCCACAACTTTTGAAAAAAGCCGGCTATGCCACCTGTATGAGTGGAAAATGGCATTGTAACGGGCAGTTTAATTCCCGTCGGCAACCGCAACCCGATGATGCCGGTTTTGATCANTGGTTNGNNACNCAGAACAATGCCAGTCCNTCCCATGANAANCCAAANAATTTNGTACGCAATGGNNANCCNGTCGGNNNANTNAAGGGATACAGNTGTCAGNTNGTGNTGGANGANGCNNTGNNTTGGTTGAANNGANANCAGGCNAAGNA
>NHCX01000106.1:0-5691 GCA_002168015.1 Verrucomicrobia bacterium TMED44 | reverse complement strand
ANCAGCCTTTCTTTATNTANNTNGCNTTTCANGANCCNCANGANCCGGTGGCNTCGCCCAAGNANNTGGTNNANCAATACGACGGTCTGGCGAAGAACCACAACCAGGCCCAGTACTTTGCCAATGTGACCAACATTGATTCCTCTGTGGGCAAGTTGATGAAGGCTCTCAGGGCCATGAAGCTCGATGAAAACACGCTGGTTGTCTTCACTTCCGACAATGGACCGGAGACCCTTCTGCGCTATGGTCCTCGGTCAGGCCGATCCTACGGTAGCCCGGAACCTTTGCGGGGAATGAAGCTATGGACCACAGAGGCAGGTTTCCGGGTTGCAGGGATCATGCATTGGCCAGCACGGATTAAGTCGGGGCAAGTGAGTGGAGAAACCGTTTCAGCATTGGATTTCCTACCCACCTTTTGCGAGATGGCGAGAACGAAAATCCCGCAGGGTTTGAAACTGGATGGTACGAGTTTTCTTCCCTCACTCAAAGGAGAACCAATCAAGCGGAAGAAACCTTTGTTGTGGGTTTATTATAATGCTCTAAATGAACGACGGGTGGCCATGCGTTACGGCAAGTGGAAAGTTTTAGCTAAGATAAATCTTTCCAAGATCAAATCCATAAACCAAAAAAATGAATCGCAGGCAAAAGCTGCCACGCTATATGACTTTCAGATTTTTAACCTTTCACAGGATATGGAAGAGACCAATAACCTGTCGAAAATTCCTCCATCTATTTTCAAGGAATTACAAAAGACTATGGGAATTCATTACCGAGAGCTTGTGAATGATTCCTATGTCTGGAAATAAGCAATGAAGGCGAAATTAATTCTTATCATGACCATCGTATTCTTGGTCGAATTGTCTGGGCAAAAGCAAAATCCTCCTAAAATAGATTGGCATCGATCATTCAATGGGAGTGGCGAGGAGAGTCATCCGCACTATGTCATTCAAACTATGGATTTGGGTTTTTTGATGGTAGGGGAAACTGGATTTGTGGAAGATCGTTCCGCGAGAATTTTCCTGGTCAAAACTGATTCGGGTGGAAAATTGCTTTGGCAAAGAGAATTTGGCAAGGGGGGATTTAATTTGGGTAATTGTGTGGCTGAAGCAAGAGATGGCAATTATCTGGTTGCGGGAACTCTTAACTTTGATGCAGCTTTAATCAAAGTGGAGGCGAGGACGGGAAAAACGCTCTGGTCGAAAACTTGGAATNTNGGNTCAGANGATTCCTTTGAAGGATTATGNCTTAGCCCGGACGGGGGAATNCTGGTCACAGGTTACCGGAATGGATTGGCGGAGGGCACATTCCTAAACTGGGGAAGAGGGGTTTTACTGAAAACCAATCAATATGGAGAGGTGGAATGGCGAGTGGATTTGTCCAAGTATAGCAGTTCAGGCTACCGAATCCAGCAGTCCGGGAGAGGGTTTATTCTCAGTTGTCATCCCAAAAANGAGGAGAGCGAGGATTATAATCTTTTATCTCTTGATAATAAGGGGAGGGTGCAGTGGGCAAAATCATACGGGGAGATTTACTGGGGTTTTGATCAGAAAGAAANAGGTGAGATTCTTCTTGCNGGGCACACACGAAAAACGCCTTTGAGCAAGAATTTGGATGTGCAGATGAAGAGTCTGGATAAAGATGGCCGGGAGGCCTGGACAAAATTCTTCGGGCAGCCGAGAGGATACGATGGGAAATGGATTCANGATGAGGTATGGGGAGTACGGTCAACTCCGGATGGCGGATGGTTGGCTGTTGCCGGTTCGGGGGATGAAACCAGAGGGTATGAAGGACGCGGTCATCCATCCGGTCCGTCCGGGCAGTGGAAGATTTATCTCATCAAGACAGATTCGAGAGGAAAACTGGAATGGCAGGGCGTNTATGGCTCCCCTGAAAATGACTGGGCGGGNGAAGATATTTGTATAACTGCCGATGGTGGGGCNCTTGTGGCCAATGACTGCGGTGCATTCGGCTTCACCAAAATAGAATCGTTCCTCAAATAGTACTTTCTGTACAAGNANAAANTANATCNAAATCTTTACGGAAGAGTTGAGCACTGNTCAGGCNCCATANTCTTTGGNNTAAATAAAAATCCTGATTTNTCAGTCTGAGGGAAGNAGTCCACCCTTGAGTTGAGCNACCTGATAACTTGGATCGTCGGGCAGNACGGCGATGTCCACCATGCTNCCTGCTCTACTCAGTAAGACNCGACAGTTTTCACTTATATGCTGGAGTTTAACNGTCTTTCCGATNTTGTGATAGCGTTCCCCTANTTTATGNATCGCTTCCAGACCGGAATGATCCCAGACTCTGGATTCCTTCATGTCCACAATCACGGATTCAGGATCTTCGGAAGGTGAGAAACCCAAGTTGAAGTCGGTCACNGAACCAAAGAAGAGCGGGCCGTGCAGGTAGTACACTTTGGTCCCGTCTTCCCGGATTTTTGANTTCCGGTGAATATGTTTGGCTGATTCCCAGGCAAAGCCAATGGCCGANACGATCACTCCNGAAATTACTGCAAGGGCAAGATTATGGGTTACCACCGTGATTCCTGAGACCAATATAATTACAAAAGCGTCCGTCCTGGGAATTTTCCGAAGAATCCGTAAGCTGGACCATTCAAAAGTTCCAATCACCACCATAAACATNACCCCAGTCAATGCGGCGAGNGGNATTCTCTCAATCAGGGANCTGGCAAAAAGAATGAAGGCGAGCAGAAATAGTCCGGCAGCGATACCGGANAGTCGNCCCCGCCCGCCNGAGCGGATNTTAATGATGCTTTGCCCGATCATCGCACAGCCNCCCATACCCCCGAAAAACCCGGTTACCACATTGGCGACTCCNTGNCCAAGACATTCCCGCGTACTGTTNCCCCGGGTTTCNGTTAATTCGTCAATCAGGGTAAGCGTCATCAAAGACTCGATTAATCCGACTGCTGCAAGAATNAAAGAGAAGGGTGCGATAAAGTATAGGGTATCCCAGTCTATCGGGATAGAGAAAGANANCAGNCTGGGTAATGAACCACCGATCGAAGCCATATCTCGNACCACNAGNGTATCTAGGTCCAGACCGATCACGATCAAGCTAACGGTTNCGATCGCAGCAAGTGAGGAGGGGAATTGAGTGGTCAGTTTAGGAAGTAAAAAGATNATCGCCATGGTAAGAGCAATCAGACCGACCATCAGATAAAGGTCATTTCCCTGTAACCATGAAGAGCCAGGNGTGGTNGGGCTATCAGTAAACATTGGGAACTGAGCCTCGAAAATTACGATGGCCAAGCCGTTAACAAATCCAAACATCACAGGCTGTGGGATTAAGCGGACAAACCGTCCGAGTTTCAGGCATCCACAAGCAATTTGAATNATTCCCATAACAATGANCGCGGCNAAGAGGTATTGCACTCCCATATCGGGNCCCAGTCCCAGGGCCACACCTTTCTCATTCCCGAGGATCACCAGNGANACCATNATNACNGCNAGAGCNCCGGTCGCNCCNGANATCATNCCNGGNCNNCCNCCAAGAACCGCNGTGATCAGGCAGATCATAAAGGCGGCGTACAATCCGATAATAGGAGATACCCCGGCAATGATGGCAAANGCGACGGCCTCGGGGACCAACGCCAGGGCAACNGTCAGACCGGAGAGAAGNTCATCCTTGGCATGNACGCGATTGCCGAATTTTCGATANATTAGTTTGAACACAAAGATAAGNATTTTGAAGTGAAAAATGAGGCACCAAGCTTCCGTTNAAGTAAGAAAATAGATTTCTTAATCCCANCCACCNTGTNCCTGTGCAAAATTTGCACAAAGATGAANNNTATAGACNAAAGTAGCNATCTGAACAAGCAGATCCTTAAAAATCTATTTTTGCATTCGACTTGGAAGANGAGTTGTTCAGCCTTATGGGCAATGATAAAAACCATCATCACTCACCCCGGAGGCGCCCACAAGGATGATTTCCTTGCCTGCTCCGTCTTGTTATCCAAGTATCCTGTGTCAATTNACAGGCGNGANCCGTTGGAGCAGGAACTGNATGANCCGGAAATTGCGGTGGTTGATATCGGGCATCGACATGAACCGGCNTTGGCCAACTTTGATCATCATCAATTTCCACGCGACAGGGAGCCGACCTGNGCTCTTTCCCTGGTTTTGCAGAAACTGGAAATTTACCAAGATGCCAAGGAATTTTGTGCNTGGTTGGAGACAACGGAATGGTTCGANTGTCGTGGNCCCAANGATACCGCTGANTGGTTGGGTGTTGAACGGGAAGCCATGGCNAAATTNAATTCACCACTTGANGTGACCNTATTTCAGGCTTTTGCAAGGCAGTCCTCNCACCATCCGGGGGAGCCGATTTGGGAAGTGATGAAAATGATNGGGACAGATTTAGTTTCCTATNTCGTCAATTTNCGNTCNNGGATGAATCAAGTTGCCCAAGTTGAAGAGTTTTGGGAACTGGGAGAAGAGGGAAATNAGATCAAGGTGGCCTTTGTCCCCAGAACGGACCCGCCGATCGAGGAAGCATCAGGAGGGTTGGCTTGGCGAATCAGGGAACTTGGTCTGGAGGAGGAAGTGGTTGCGGTTGTTTATCCTGATAGTAGAGGCGAGGGCTATGGGATGCGAAGATACGACGATAATTTGGCGTTGGATTTCAGCCAGTTAGCGGAAGAATCTGATGTCCATTTTACCCACAACCGGGGATTTATTGCCAAGACTTCCACAATTGAAAATTCAAGGCTGAAGGAGCTTCTGCTATTGGCAAGAACTTAGGCTGTAATGAGGTGCTTTTTTTATTGAAAGAAATTGGTGTAAATTAAACCTCCACCAAGAATAAAAACCTGGGGGAGAAAATTCAAAATGATACTTTTTTCTTTCCATGCAAAGCCCACCACGCTCCAGGTGCAGGCACCGATCAAATGGATGATCACATTCAATGGATGAATATTTAATGCGTGAAGGCAGATAGCTGAGACAATAGTGGCAGCACTGAAATATTTAAGAAAAACCATATGCTCTTTGTAAGAGACTTTGGGCCGATGCCAAGTTCGCCTTTACCTTCTATGTTCCCATCCGAGCCCACTCGCTTGACTGGCTACTCATCCAATTGGAGTAATTTTTCAGTCTCGATTTCCCATTCGTAATTTCTTTGCTGAAGATTACGGGCGAGGCGGGATGCCCGTTCATTTAATTCTTTCCCTTTTTCGGAATCATTGTAGGAATCCGGGTTGGCTAGCTCCTCGTTGCACACTTTCTGTTCTTCCTCAAGTTGTAAAATCTCTTTTTCTAATTTCCTCACCTTGTCTTCCAGTTTCCCTTTTTCGGCCTTTTTCTTTTCTCGTTCCTGTGAGCGTTGCCTACGCTTTTCCTTGGCACTGACGGCTCTTTCTCCAGACTCCATTGCTTTGGATTGTTCAGGGCGTGCATCCCGCAAACCTTCGATTAGTCCAGTTTGAGCGGAGGCAGATCCCGACTTCCATAGATAATAGTCATAGTTTCCTGCAAAATTGGTGATCTTACCGGATTCGATCCGAATCGTCCTTTTACCCAGAGCCCGGATAAAATGAATGTCATGACTGACAAAGATCAGGGTTCCAGTGTAGTCCCGCAAAGCTTGGATTACCGCGTCAATACTCGCCATGTCAAGATGTGTGGTGGGCTCGTCGAGTAACAGGAAGTTGGGGGGGGAGAGCAGCAG
>NHCX01000105.1:8450-8630 GCA_002168015.1 Verrucomicrobia bacterium TMED44 | reverse complement strand
ACACTCGAGTCTTGAAAGTGTGTTCAGGCTTTATAAACTACGTATAAATTTAGTACAAACAAAACTTAAGTTGTTGAAAAGAATCATCTTTTAGACTTTNAACTTTTTCCACACACTGAAAAACATAGAAATAGGCGACTCCGACATACAATTGCTCTGCTAAGTNCTTGNGNNTTTNNA
>NHCX01000105.1:0-8444 GCA_002168015.1 Verrucomicrobia bacterium TMED44 | reverse complement strand
GCGCTCGNNCTNNNGCGCTCGCGNTGGCTGNCGCNGGGACCATATTAGGACCATACTAATGCGGGGCCAGGTACATATTCGGAACATACCAATNANNAGNAGGNCCCANNCGNATTTTTGACCCAAAATGAGTCTTNGGGGTGGGTANNCCGGATTTCTGTAGAATGGGTGTCATCNGTTAGNNNGTATATGTTTGATCTTCATGTTTGGACTCTGGCATATCGTTTTGAGCCTTTAAAAGGCATTTTAAAAAATATTATTTATGAAAAATGAAAGGTATGGGATTTTATGATAACCATTTGCCGAACCTAAATGGGGCGCCTTCGGCACTCTTTTGGCCCCGTTTCCCGGGCCATGCCGAATGTCTAAGCAATAACTGTCACTTTGGGACTGTATTTTATTGTGCATTAATCAATATGGCTGGAGCGGGCGCCGGGGCTATCGGCATTATGTAGGTCAAACGTGACCGGGTAATATCGGGCCTCTTGTCTGTCCCATTTGAGCAAACTGACTTTGCCCTGGTTTACATCTTGTGCAATTGCAGTCGCTATACCAATCATAGACGGGTCACCCATACACAAAATATAATCNCCATCTCTNTAGTCTTTNAGGTAGTTTTGCATTTTCCTAACGTATGGCTGGGGGCTNTAAATTATTTGTGATCTTTCTGGCTCCAGGAATACCAAATGCCCATATTCTTTTGCTGATAATATNTTCTTACCCATTGGTGGTCCTTGGGGAACATANACAAAATATCCGTTGTCCTTTTTAGCCATCTCATACTCTCTGCGTTCATTGTTTCTGTATAAAGAAAACNTCTTATTAGAATGGTACATTTTCTTTGTCCTCTGCATCAGTGCTATATTCAAAATCTTCGCTGGTATCTGGTGGTGTTTCGTCCTTTTCACCTTTTTTATTTTTCTCTTCTTCTTTTTTCTTCTTTTCCTCTTCCCAAACTTTTTGCTTATGCAGTGTTTGCCAGTAAGTGTGTATNTTTGTTGGNCCTCCTCTTGGCTCTGCATAAAGCTTTCTTAAGTCTGTAAGTTTCATAGCTTTGTATTTATCNACGTCCCTCCAGGCCCATAAAGTAATCTTGTTGTCATTTATCCAGCGCACGTCTTGGGCTACTTTTCTAGCNCCTTTATCAGTAAGCCAGCGCACAAACATTTGTAATTTTAGATGCTGGAGTTCAAAATATTTATTTCTTAAATATTCTACAAAATGTTTCGGACATACAAGTTCCATTGGCAATTCCTCNCCTTCACCATCAATTTGAATAGTGTCTGGTTTAAATAATCCAACACCTCTGTGGAGTAGTTCATCAAGTTGCGTTGCCATTTCATTTCTCGACATGTCACAAACTTCATAAAACCACTCAGTCTTTGGTGGCTCTTCTTTTGGGTCATACCATGCTGGAATAGGAAACATTTTTAAAAAGTAATAACAAATTTCAAATCCTCCATTTTCTAACCAGCTATATAAATCCCTAAAGTATTGTTGCTCTTTCTTCACACCCTCAAAGAATAAAACAAACCAGCGCCTTTCGTCTGGGTCCAGTGTAAAACAATCCCTAAAATTACTCATAGCAAAGAAATTTATATTGTTAGGCATTCTGAAAGAATCTATGCCTTTCTTTTCGATATAAATATCCTCACCAGTAATCAGTTGTTTATATTCATTCATCAAATCAATCTTCTTATCAAAGTTGCCTCCAATCCTTACCTCTTCGACTGCTACAAAGACTTTGTTAGCGAGNAGGGCATTGAATTTTGCCGAGATTAATTTTTCTTTAGCAATTAATGAATACATTCGGCCTATGCAGTATTCCATAATTATTGCTATTGTTGTTTTGCCTACACCTTTTTGATCTGACACAAATACAGTTGCATAGTTGCATCTGACACCNGGGTTTTGAATNATATGGGCTAGTGTAATCATTAAAAATTCTCTCAGCTTTGCATCAGGCACTAAGTATTCCATATGATTTAAGAATGGTGTCGCATCACCTGGTGTTGCTACCTGGTCACCNTCTTGCCATAAATTAATTTGTTTCTTTCCACTCTTTGCAGTGACAATTTGATTGTTGTTGCCTGGCTGAAAAGTTAATTTTTGAAACTGTGGATTGACCATACTACTCAGCCATACNTTATGNGGCTCCGGTGATGTTCCATATCTTGAATACATGATGTTGTTAAACTTATCTTTGCCATACAAAACNATTCCCTCTTCTGCATTCATTGGCTCATGTAAGTCAATCCAGGCTCCAGTGTTTTGAATATAGGCCCATTGTGGCTCTGACCTTATGGTGTCTTTGGTTATATCTCTTCTCTGTTCAAATGCTTTTAGAAACAATTCTAGGTTTTGTTTGTTCACGTCTGCACAATCAAATCTATCTTCAAACTGCGTTGTATCTACAAGTGAGATTTTTTCTGGTATTAGTTTGCCGAGTAAATGTTTTGATAAATGGGCCATCACTGCATGACCTGGTTCATCATTATCGGGAATAAATATAATTTCCTTAAACTGAAATTGTTTTAGCGCGTTCCAGTCTGCATGACTGGCATTATTTACACCCTCTTGCCAGGATACGTGCATATAGTATTCGTCTTGCAATAAACGGGCGCCCGCATTGGTAGCTTTTTCACCCTCATGCACAATCAATGTATCAATATTGTTGCATGCCTCAATATCCCCGGGACCTTTTANNTANANNGGNAGTTTGTGTTTTAGTCTGTCTTTTGCCCAGGCTTTGTTTATGAGTTTTTTCTCGCCATCTTTTTCCCAAATAGTCCACGGGTCTGATTTGACTGTGTCGGTCCTGATACGATAGCCATATGTTTCATCTAACCAGGGATATTTATAAACATAGACTTTGTTNGGGTCGCTTTGCTTATGATTGATTTCTGTTCTGTATGTAAATATTAGGTCTTTCGGTATTGGTGAAATCAAAGTTCCACGTTGCTCTTCCGTGACCTTAGTTCTTTTTGGCTTTTTATATTTAGGTTTATTAAATCCTAGTTCTCGTAAGTATTTTTCTATTCCTCTTTGACCATTTTTTCCGCATGCATGACAATATCCACCGGCAGGTCTATGTTCATCATCTTCAATTGTTATCTGTAGAGAGTTTGCAGTGTCATTGTGTAGAGGACACGGAGCCATTACGTTTCCGTTCNTTACNNNNCCTNNNGTCTTTTCTGCTATTTCTTCTAATGTTAGTTTCATNCTTTCTAATTATNCAACCTTAGTTTTTGAGTATTATAATTTTTCCTCCATTTCTTTTGAGATTTCATGGAAGGCTTTTAAATCTTCATATGATGGCATTTTGCTCGCCTTAATCTTTTTATCTAAAACCCGGGCGCGTTGTATGCAGTCGTAATATGANGGATTGCTATTAACTGTTTTTACACCTCTAGCCATACCTGGAGGATTTGTTGGCGCTTTATTTGTCATTGGTTTTGGTAGTGGTCTTTGTGGTTTCAGTAGTTTATTTGCATTTCCTGTTCTCACTGGTTTTGCCTTAACCTCTTCTTTAGGTTTTGTTTTAAATAGTTCATTAAATGTAGATGAAGTTGTGTANGGAAAATTCATGTCATACGGATCAACATTTCCTAACAAGTAATCTGATGCTGAATATTTTTTATCGTCGTTGCGCATATTTGTTTGCCTCTCTTTCCCATTGTCCCATTAGTTGGTATAAAATTTTTGCTCCTAAATCGTATGAGCCTTTTCCTAACCCTCTGACACTGCGTCTAGANAGTACGAATTCTTGTTTCAAAATCAGAGCATTCACGCAATCGACTTTCCTATGACTGCCTCGCGTGCAATAACCGCCATCTCTTAGATCAAGTTGGTATGGTCCTAATTCTGCATGACCAATACCTGGACCAGGTGGCGCATCTATATTGAAAACCCATTTGATGTCTTTATCTGGCTGATAATCTTTCAGCATATTGTTTTTGCCTTTGAACCAAATCTTTTGTGTGAATTTGTCGGCTGAATGTAGTGCCTCTGCTACACCGGCATATATTGAATCATCTTGGTCATGTGTAGTGTGATTTGCTTTGATATACATACTCTCACGTTCACCATCAAAGAAAATTAACGTGCCAGCAAAGCTATTACAAAATAAACCAAATTCCCCTTGCATCATGTAGTTTGCACAATTCTTAACCCAATCAGAAATCTTCCTGTTGAATTGAACCTCTTTGTCCCAGCGNCTTTCGGCTCTACCTTTTTTCTCTTGTTGTGNTGTAAATCTTTGACCATTACAAAGTTCATCTAGAGTTCTTTGCATTTCTTTACTNACTTTGCGCTTATACCAATCTCTTTTCGTTCCATGTTGTGGACTTCTTGCATAATGTTTTCTTAATTCTTCTTTGCGTTCTTTTTTATCTAGATTCATGGCATCAAAATATTTGTCGTAATCTTCTTCGGTCCAATTATCGTTCAAATTGTTTAATGCTTTATCGGCCCCATGCATGCTCATACAACCTCCTTGAACAACAATCCTAATCCTGTTCTCAGTAGTTCAGGTGTTAGCTGAATTGACCTTACAATTCCGCCTGATGCAAAGTCTGGTCCCGCACTTTGTGGAAACGGAATAACTTCAGGTCTATTTAACAAATCATATTTGAAATCATCTAACGTGCCCTCATAACCGCCGGACCGGGCAAGGTCTAATAGATCAAATAGTTCGTCCAGGTATGGTAATTCTGTCCTCTTAGGCATTACAAAATCCCTCTTTGCTTTAATAGTTTTTTACCAAATCTTTTGCTTGGTTTTACTCTTGGTGTGAGATTAAAATCTCTTATTACCTTTTGGTGTTTTCTAATATTTCTATCTGTTATTGCGCGTCTGCCTAACTCGTACTGCGTAATTACAAGTTCATCTTTGAGTATTTTGTTTTCTTTCATTAACTCNGGCATGCTTAACGTCATTGTATTTTCTTACCCTCTGGAAAATGAAAAGTGTCTCGTTCTTCTGGTTTTTCTTGCTGGCACTCTTGAACAAATATTTCAAATTCTTTGATAAAACCCTCACCAGGATATGCATCTTTGTCATTAACTGTGTATGCCCAGTATCTAGCTTTGNTGTANTCACCTTGATCTATATATTTAAATACATACTCCAGGCGCTTTTTATCTATTGCCTCATCATGTGCTGATTGCCAATTGCCTATATCTATTTGACTGTCGCTTAGATACACCACTTCGCTCATTTCTTCTGTTCCTTAACTTGTTTTGCGCAGTGCATTATAAAATCCTCACTATCTTTGTTTCGATCTTCGAGTGAGTATTCTGTCTTAGTTTTCTTTTTCATCACTTCACTATTCTCAGCCTTTTTATAAGAGCGCAGGTTTACAAATCCTCTATGCTTAATCATTAATTTGCTCCAATAAATGTTCGTTAATGTGTTTGGGGTAGAGCACGTGATTGCCTAGTTTGATATACACAAACTTTCGATCTCTATGTCTGTATTGTCTTAGTTGTCCTGGTGTGACTTCAATACCATTTTCGAGAAGATATTCTTTAAACTCTTTCTCACTAGCTAGGTCCAGGACTACCGGATATTGCTTGGTATATGTTTCAGTTGCGTCGTATGTTTTCATATTTAAAACCTCTTATTAATCAAATATACCCGTGCCATGCTCGGATTAAGAAAGGAGCGGGCGACGGGGATTAAAGTTGTTGTATGGAGTTTCTTTAAAACTCGCGTGGTTTTAAACACGAATGAAATATCAGATATTTCACTTTCCGATTCTAATAATTTTTGAATCTGCGTCAATACTTGTCGCAAAGATATGTGACGTTCAATTGTATTCAATTGCGNGGAAACNATTTTATCGAATGTAATTAAAAGTAAATTAAAGCTAATACCCGGACACCCACGAAACTTTTTCAAAGTTAATGAAAGCGCAATAACTTGGCAGTAAATGGAGTCATTTAGGCTAAATGGTTTACTTTGAATTAGCTTAAATATATTCGTTTGTATGGCCATAACCATTAATCCTGACCATCTGTATTTGAATCAGAATTGCAAAATGCTGGCACTTTTTGACTAGCCAAAAATTCTTCTATTTCTGATTTCTTAAATGCAATTTTGCCACCAATTGTATAGTGGGGACAATGCACACCTATGCCTCTTTTTTCGTCCCCGTTTAATTTTCTGGCTTTCTGTTCCCATATCTCACGTCTGAATNGTGGNNGGTTTCACACCATANATGTCATAGATAGTCTGCAAGTCTAAATACTCTGCCTTAGACATGTCACGTCGATTGTATTTGGGGTTTTCTCTACCCATATTCTTTCTCTTTCTACAAACCTAAGTTTGTTTAAAAAGACGAAAGCATGGGATACATGGGGCGCTCTAGAATCAAGCCATTACTTGTTGCGCGTCAATTCAAGTGACTGCGCGGGCGATCTAGACTACTTCGTTCTATTCAGGACTTCCATGATTCCAATCACTGATTTCATAGTCAAAAAGACTAGCATGGCCCTGAACCCTGTAATCATTCCAGCTATTTCTTGAACCACTGTGGTGAATACACTGCGTTTGAACAAGAAAGTCTGTATGTTTAATAATTAGATAATTATCCTGAATGAGATTTCAATAGTCTGAATTCAATATTTCTCTACTGTTATCCAATAACAATTTTCCCTACTGTCTGACTTAGCCAGCCCATTAATATCAAATATGCGTTCCTCNGGTAGATGCTGGACCGAGAGATAATTGGCATATTGTTTTAGGTCTGTGAATTCTCTGAATTTGTTATCCTCNAGCGGTAAACAATAGAGTAAAAAAATTCCTTCAATCAAGATCGTTTTTCTTTCNTTTAGCCCAGGGCCTAAGTGTCACTAGATACTTGTCTAAGAAATATTCTTTGCGGTAGGACCTATAATCATATCTTAGACGTAATTCTAAAAGTTTCTTTTCCGCACGACGAATTTTCTGCCAGTATAAAATTTGTTGGTATCGGTCTATTGATTTACGTAATACCTCCAGTTTCATTTCTTCCTCTGGTGTGAATACTGGTTTCTTCAAATCTCTAATGCCTCTGTATTGTTNATATCAGTACGAACGTCCTCATCTAGAACATGCATATATCGTTCAGTTGTTTTGATACTTGTATGACCCATAGCTTGTTTTACATTGTAGAGGTTTTTGTTTGCTTTAAGCATATGACTGCCGAATGAATGACGTAAGTGGTAAACACACAAATTTACACCAGGCATTCTTGCTTTAATCCTGGTCCAATGCCATTTGTAAGTTTTCCAAAATGTATCAANNGGTGTTTCTGATTTCTTTATGATCTCATTCATAGCCATCTTTGAGAATACATAGATATAATTACCACTGAATTGTCTGCATGTATTAAGTTGCTCTATTGTTAGNTCACTTATTGGAAATGTTTTTTGTCCGGTNTTTGTATCAATCAGGATTTGNTTTTCAACAAAGTCAATCTCAGCCCATTTAAGTTTATATATTTCATTTGGTCTACGACCAGTGCTCAATAACAATCTAAAGAACATAGTTTGCAGTGGGTATTTTTTATAGTGTAGTTCTAGTGCAGTTTTTAACATCTCTAAACTGTCACCTTTNAACCAGCCNAATCTTTTTGCCTCTTTGAAATCTTTGATGCCACTAGCTGGGTTGTGGTCCATTATTTCTTTGTCGATTGCATACGTGAACATCTTATGCATTACCGCCTTACATCTGTTTGCAAGGTATGGTGTGTGTGACTTAGACTNATGAAAGTTCTCAACTAATTCTTTTGTGATTGTTGGNACTTTAACTTTTTTGAAATACGGAACAATGTGGCCTTTAAAAATTGAAACTAAGTCTGCATAAGTTTTAAGGTGTGANCATCTTTTAGTTAGATACTCTTTTGCGAATGCCTCTACTGTAAGTGCATCACGCATTTGTTGTTTCTTTCTTTGAACATCTTCACCTAATGTCACNCGNGNNANCTTTTCTTTNGCAATNCTNCGNGCNNTNNNAGNNTTGANACGNGGGAANGCGCCNATNNTANAATNNNNTCTTNNCNCCNCGTTCATTNGTATAGCGCAACTTCCATGTCTTANNNCCNNTNTGNGTGACNNGNACANNTAANCCCNNAACCTCTGTGTCNTANTATNNNGNACGNGGTAATTTTACTTTNTTNGTGCCTCTNGCAACGCGNTTNGGNGATTCTATTTNNGCNANNAATGTNTNNGTTAANNGTGACTTTNGTGTTCTTAGNTNTNNNCCTGGACTCAGGNGTGATGGCAATNACTTTTGCGCTTTCTANTCTTTCTTTCATTAANACTTATNTAGTTATCTTTCTNGGGNCACCAANGGGNCACCNNNNCTATTGAATCATTTGAATGGAATCCCGTCAATATGAATAGGGAATCTGCGGGAAAATAATTTAATTGTGAGTCTTTTGAGTCACACTGAATGCTTTT
>NHCX01000104.1 GCA_002168015.1 Verrucomicrobia bacterium TMED44 | reverse complement strand
TTTCAGTTTCCATTGCTAGATCAAGTAACTTTACAGTACCGACAGCAGATTTGTGAAAACAAACCGCTACAGTAGTTGAGAAGTTACCTCTGTAAGTGTTATTTTGACCTGTTGTACTTGCAGAAGATAAATCAGTGAAAGCAGAAACAGCACTGTTAGATTTAACAATGTTCATTCCAGCTATTCTTAGGATTGACCCTTCTTGGAAGTTACCAGTACCACCAAAGTCTCTATTGATTGATTTATCATTCGTTAGAGCCAAGTAGTATTGATCAGGTGTCATAACACAGTATCTATCATCATCAGGCACATCATTTTCATCCATGATCTGAGCGGCCTCATAAATTGAGTCCACAAAAGAAGATGCATTTGTGTGTGCGTCTGAGTCAGTGATTGCGTTAGCCGCACCGATACCAGTTACAGTTGCTCCAGCTCTTGCTCCTAATACAGCAAGTTGGATTAAGTTTTGATCGAGTTTCTTAGCCAATGCAGACCCTAACTCTTGCGAGTAAATTGATCTTACATCATAGTGATTTTTAGCCTCGTCAATATTTGAGATGAAAGCATGTGAAATAAGTAAGTCATCTATTGTGATTACTCTTTCAGCATGTTTGATTGCAGTACCATTAATTTCAGCTCCAGCAGTGTGGTATTCCGCACTAGCCAATCCTACGAGAGGAAATTGAGCAGATTTGCCCTGAGAGATTGATCTCACAGTTGTTAATGGTAACATTTTGTTTTGTCTTTGAAAAGAAGCCAAAACTTCACCAGCAAATACTTTTAAGAAGAGAGCATTAGCGTCACCTGAACTATTAGTTTGACCTAAAAACGATACAGTTGCGTTAGCCATAGTTATTCTCCATGATTAAAGTTTTCACTAATTCAAATTTCAATCAGTTATCTTTTCACTCATCACCGCAATGATAGTTAGGAGGCATCTTTACTTTTTTCTTTAGAGCATCTCTCTTGTAGAGATGATGCTAAACTTTTAAATTACTATTCCATGCTCTTAATGACCAGTAAGCAGGAGATAGAGTTTTTTGTCCATCTACTTTTGCAAGTACGCCTTTCATTCTAGAATTAAAAGATTTCTTTGCATTTTTATTATTAGAACGTATCTTCATTGAGGCATCCCCAAATCGAACTGTTTTAACATTGTTGGTAGATTGATCTCTAACAAACACTTTAAATTTTTTATTACCTTTTGTTTCTCTAATAATTTTATTTAAAGGTTTATCAGTAGACATTATTTCTTCTTCTTTTTAATCTTTAATCTTTTTGCCATTAAAGCTTTTTTGTATGAACTCATACCAGACTTTCCATAGCTATAAGATTTACCATCTAATTTAGGCATTATTTTTTATCCTTATATTTATCCATTATCTTCTCTCCACTTCTACCTACAATATAACCACCCATTCCTACGAGTACGATATTGAGTAAAGAGTTTTGAACTGACTCAGGTATGTTAGGTGCTGTATATCCAAACCAATGGGCAACAACTAATCCTGCAAAAGTAAGCATAAGCAATGGCCTCCAGTTTCTCTGAAGCCAGCCACCTTTCGCCTCTGCAGTTATTATAGAAGCCTGAGCTTCTAATTCTTTTAATTGACCTGATAGTAATTGTTGTTGAATATTTTGTTTTATCTTTTCAGCATCAGCTTTATTTTCTATAGTTTTATCTATTGTACTAAATAAAGTTTTTACCATTGGAGCAACTGCTCCTAATATTCCTATCATCCTAAAATATCAGATCGTTTTAATTTTTCTTCTACAGATTTTCTGTAGTTAGTATCATGTGTATAGCGAGGGTCATTGATTGCTTGTGCAACTTCATAAGTTGATTTGAAACTTTCCATTGCAACTTTAGGAGCATCACCTCTTACAAGTTTAGGCTCTCTAGGATTTGTTGCTTGAAATCTACTATTCATTCCACTGATAGCAAGTTTCATCTCATCTTCTTTTCCTGCTTCCATAACTTTATTAAAAGCATTTATTTCAGTTTCACTTAAATTATCAGATGCCCAGCTAATCATGTTATCATAATTTTCTTTGCCCCCTACTTCACTAAACATATTAGTAGATTGTTGCTCAGCTAAAGCACTTTGACCTTGTATGTAACTATCAACTAAGTCTTTACTTAAACCAGACTTTTCTAGTTCAGCATAACTTTCAGCAGTTAACTCATTACTGTCTGCATACTCTTGATAATATTTATCTAATGATAAACCAGTTGCTTNTTCNGCTTGTTCTTTTGCATCTTGTGGNGTTGCTTCAGTAGATTGTTCTGAAGACATTTTCTTTTCTAATTCTGAATAAGATTTAGCTAAAGCTTCTCCGCTTTCAAATTTTTCAGGTAGCCATTCAGGTCTTTCAGGTGTTACCTGATTACTTCCCTCACCCTCTTCAGTAGTTTGTACTCTTACTTCTTCACTCATTATCTATCTCCTATGTTTGAATGTTTTGTACTGCTTGTTCTATTACTTCTGGTGAGACTTGTGGCATGCCTTTTACTGCAAGTTGTTGTCCAGCTTGTTGCAACTGAGCATCTTGTGCTTGTTGTTGCTGAGCCATCATTTCACCTTGCAAATCTTCTTCTGTTTTTATGAGACCTTTAGTTTCAATACCATCTGCTGTAGCAAGTCTTTTNATTGCTTCAGATAGATTTACATATTGACCTATAGTTTCAGCTCCTAAATTTTGTTGTAATGTTTGTAAGAATAAAACTAATTTAGTTCTATCATTACCTCTACCNAAAGCTTCTAAACCAGTTACAATAGTTGGTTTAATCATNCCTTTAGGCATAGCAGGAAGTTTCTTTCCTTTCTGCATCACAGACATTTTTCTAGTTATGTAAGGTAGCTGTAACTCTTGTGATAAAATAGAATAGATACCACCTAAAGATTGTTCTAAGGCTTCAGCCATAAATCTAATTTCTTCAGCAGTAACTCGTTCAGCTTGTCTTTGGACAGAAGCATTTAATAAAAATGCATGTTCAAGTCTTTGTTCAATTCTTTGCATAGTGTCGTATGCAATTCTAAAGTCTCCAAGTTTATTNACTTGTAAAACTGAAACATCATTTGCACTTCCCTCAACAATAGCTCCATTAGGAGATTGTGCTAAGTGTGATGCTCTTGTAGTTCCATTAGGTGAAACCATAAATAAAACTTTAGATGATGCTGAGCTACCCTCTACGATTGCTCTTGTTAATCCCTCTAATGATCTNAGGTCTCCTAAGTATTGTTCTACAAATCCTCTTCCATAATCTTCTTGTGAAATAGAAGACATGCGAAGTGGTATGTAAGGAGATTTGTCTAAAGGAAATTTACCAACACTATCAGGTATAATTATTCCTTTGACTTCTTGCATNACATCAAAGTGTTTATCTCGTTTGCAAACATGCGTGTAAATATCTACAGTTCTTTCATCACCACTCAGATCAGCTTGTATAACTTCAGCTACATCTTCAGGTAATGATTTAGGTGATAAACTTTCTTTAGTAATTATTTCTAATACNTNACCCATTGGGTCTCTTTTAATTACAAATCTTTCTAATGGAAAAAGTCTAGTACCCTCATCTTCNACTACAAGTAGACAGTTACCACTAACTATTAAATGTTTTAATGCTTCAAATATTTGTACTCTATCTGCAGACATTTCTACTTCAGACATGACTGCTCTTTCAACTTCCCCTAAAGCTTTTTCTACATCAGTCTTTAATGGTTTATCTTGCTCCATATCTTTAAGAACNAAATCATTTATCTGNAATCTAAAGAAAGGGGCATTAGGTGGNACTAAAGCAAGTAAAAGTTTACTAGCTAANTTGTTTACACCTCTTGCTCCTATCCCCTGATAGGGTGTAGGGTATCTTGTTGCATCTGAATGACCACTTGGCGGTACTAAGAAAGGTAAAGTTAATTCAGAACTTTCTCTAGCTCTTTCTAAAAATGTTTCTCTAATAGATGTAAGACTGTTGTATCGTGATGCGATACTACTTTGTTCTGTATTATCCATAATTATTAATTACCAGTTTGTACGCCAGACCCTGAGCTTTCAGTCAGAGGTATAGTCAAAAGACTCGTACCTTTCTTTTTAGCGTTGATGTTTGATACTGTGTTATCATCTTCGCTAGGCTCTGGCTCAGTTTGCTCAGTAGTATTATCTACTGGTGGTGGGTTAGGTGCAACAGGTTGACTTTCTTGTTGTTGCTGTTGTCCTCCACCTCCTCCAAAACACATATTATTTCTCCATGATGTTATCTTGTTGTTTAAGGTAATGTGAATTTAGAAATCTTACGATTGATCGTTGTCCACTTCTAAACCACACTTCTTTTTCACTCCATTTCAAATCAGCACTTAACTCAGGAAATAATTTATTTATTTCTTCGATAAGTTCTTTTGAGAGTGGAGGAAACTTGTCTAAATTACTTTTTTCATTCATTGGTTTCTCTCTAATAGTGGCACTTAAATGCTATCTGTAGTGGCACCTAAATGCAATTAATGGGGTAGCCTAAGCGAAACTACCCCTAGCTTAGTTATAGTACAGTGAGAAAGAGTTGAACTTTCACGCCTAATGGCACAAGTTTTTACAACTTGCGTGTCTACCTATTTCACCATCACTGCTCAGTCAGGGTCTGTTAAACCCAAATCAAAATCTAATTGTTTTTCTGTTTTATCTGCAAGCTCACCTGCTATTGCTCCATAACCTACAAGGTCTACATAATTATCAGGATGATATTCTCCTAATTTAGTACGAGCAATTTTTAATAAACACATCATCATTGCAACTTCCTTAGGTGATATTCCTATATCTAAATATGCTGACCATAACTTTGCAATGTTAGTGTGATTAGCAAGTTTATTTCCGTAAGCTTTTTCTCTACTGTTGCTTACAATCTTTTCAGCTTCTTTTAAAATTTCTATATGTTTGGATGCCATAGTATTGGTCTCTGCCTTTCAAAGTTATAATCAGATGCTCTACAAATTCTTGCTAGTCTTGCTTGAAGCAAAGCATCTTGAGCTGATAGGTTTTGTTTTTCATATTGTGCAACTACAGCTTCCCACATTTCTTCTTTGGTTTTTAATCCATCAAGAACTTTAGAAGCAGTTACTGCTCCAACTTTAGGACAGCCTTTGTAGTTATCACTTACATCACCAGTGAGTGTTTGATGCATGTGCCAGTAATCAGCTTTATGTTCATCAATGTCTAGGTATTCACCTTGACCAGTGATTGTATAAAGTTGACATGGAATAGTTTTTAAATCTTTATCTTTAGATACAACAAGTTTTTCACCTTTAATTATATCTGATGTTGCTAATATACCTAAGCAATCATCACCCTCAAGATAAGGTTTCTCATAACATTTATAATTTTCTTTTAACCATTCTTTTACTGCTTGATAAGCAACTGGCTTTCGTAAATTTTTTCTATTAAATTTATAATTAGGATAAATCTTTTTTCTAAAATTTAATTTATGTGTCAGTGCTATAGCTATGTGCTTACACAGTAAAATATTTTGATAGTAAGTTATTGTGTCTGCAAGCTTATCTTTGCACTTATTAAAATCAGAGTGTAAAGTATATAGGTCATCATCCCATTTTATTTCTTCTTCACACTGAGTAGTAACCATATATAAAAATATATCGCCATCTAACAACATTGTTTTATCAAACATTATGCCTCCTTTAGTTTATGTTTAATCCATGTAAGTAAGTCAGTGCGTGTAAGTAGTTCTGTGATGCCATTAGACATTGCATTAACAACATCTTCTTCTGAGCTTTGATGACTTAAATTATATTGATAATAAATTGCATGCATCAGCTCATGTATTATTAAATTGATTGCTCTATCTGGCTGGCCAGTCATTATTTCTTTATCTAAATAAATAACTTGATCTCTTGCTACGAAGCATCCTTGTTGTTCAGCAATATTTAATGATACAGTTCCATCAATTAACTGTATATCAATTAAGAAGTGTCCTACTTTAATTTGCTTTGGCAAATAATCTTTTGAAGTCTTTGGCATTTAATATGTAAGATGACTTTGCGTTAGCATCATCATTTATTCTTTGTTGATAAAAATGTTCGATAGGATTTTNGTCTATCAATTCACAAATCTTTTTGAATGGCAACCACCACACACCACTATGCTCAGGTACTTNAACACCATAGGCATCTTGTGCTTCCCATCCTCTCCAAAAATAAATTATAATATTTGGATATTTTTTTTATACCTCTCCACATCTTTACGATTTAAAGTTATCGTATCTAATGGAGACATATTAAATTTACTCTCTGCTTTAAAGAAAGGTAAGGTCTGAGTTTTTAAATCAGATATTTTACCATTCATAATTATATCAGGAGCATAAGGATTTGTTTTCTTCTCAGGATTTATNTCAGCATCTATCTTNTAATGCTGACAAACTTGTACGAATTTATCTTCATACTTTTCACCGAGTCTGTAGTANGCAAATCTATCTTGATTGTTAATGGGTGTCTGCCCAGTTGTTTCCGACTTTGTATTCTCCATCAAGCTCGCATCTAAAGTTAAAGAAACTTTGGGTGGCTTGAATGGATTGAACTGCTTTTTGTCCAACATATTCTGCTATGTCCTCTTTCACCTGCAGTTGCATCTCATCATGTATGTGAGCCACCATGTTACAATTTAAATTTTCTTCTTTAATTTTTTCATGTAAAAATATTGTAGCTTGTTTCACAATTAATGCTCCCGCCGATTGTATTAATGTGTTTAGTGCCGAGTGTGGTGATCTTATANNTAAGACNCNCCCATCTATCCCCCTTAGAAATCCTTTTACTTCAACTGCATTTAAGACATCTTTTCTTAGTCTTGCTATTGCAGGAGTATTTTTTAAAAACTTTTCTTTTAATTCTTTAGCTTCTTTAACTGTCTTACCAGTGATACTAGCAATNCGCCTATCACCAGANCCATATAAAAAAGCATAGATGAAAGTCTTTGCGAGATTGCGTGTAGCAAGTCCTGCAGACTTTTGATTGTATGTATGTATATCACCTTTAACAACTTCATTTGCATATTCTCCATCATCATATTTAGATAAGAAGTGGGCAAGTACTCGTAANTCGAGNCCNCTTACGTCAACTCCAACTAATTTATATCCATTAGGAGTATAAAATAATTCTCTACATTGTTTACCATAAGGCACAGATACTGATGGTACTTGTGCAACATTAGGGTACATGTGNGTGGCTCTGCCAGTCACTGCCCCATTAGTAATTACTGAGCCATGTATCTTCCCATTCTTTTCTAACTTTAACCAAGCAACATTACCCTCTGCAAGTTGTCCTAATCTTTTAGTTATCATTAAATATTCAGCTAAAAGTTTTGCTTCAGGATAATCTAATTCTTTTAATACAGTTTCATCTACTGCTGGCTTACCATCAGGTGTAAATTTTTTAGGCTTCCATCCTTTTAAGGTAATTAATCTATCAGCTATGTGATCTCTGCTTGCAGGATTGAACTGCATTGTTTTAAATTTTTTTACAGCAACACCTGCTTTGTAACCTTTTGTTTTGTTATCTCTTTTTGGTATAAAATCTGGCAACTCTTTTTCCCAGTCTGCAAATACTTCACGCAAGTTACCCTCTAGTTCTAATCTTCTTTGTGCTANATGTGAGTTTAACTTTTGTGCTTTCTTTACATCAAAGTAAAAGCCATGCTTTTCTTGCTCCCATATTGCTTGTGCAAATTTATGTTCAAGCTCAATGGCTTTATGAGAATATTTTTTCTCTGTAATCTTTTCATATAACTTTGTAGTTACATCTACATCTCTTGCACAATAGGTAGTCATTTCTTCTGACCATTCTTTCCAGTCTGTGCTGTCTGCAAAATCTCCNTTTAATATTCCTAATCTNTAACCCCATGCTTTCAATGAATGTTTACCAATTAATTTTATAGGAAAATCTGTATGTCTATTAAATTTAAAATCTCTATCTTTTATGTCTGACCATATTAACCTTGAAGCAACAAGTGTATCAAATACATTAACAGGATTAAACTTAGGATAAATTTTTTGAATGGCAGGAATATCAAAATTAATAATATTATGGCCAATGATAAGCTCAGCATTTTTTAAATTATCTACAGCTTCAATGATTTCATCACCGAGTGGTCTGTACTTTATTGTTTCTCCAGTTTCTAAATAGTGAATTACGATTGTATGAATTGTATTTAAATCATCAAGTAATCCATTAGTCTCTATATCGAAGACTAACTTCATGTTGACCTCCTTAGTGTACTAATGAAACTTTAATTCTGTTTGCTTGTGGTAGTGTCTTTGCTAAATCTTTTATAGCTGTCTCAATTATATTTTTACTNNTTGNNTCTGATGCTATGAGTAATGGATAAACATTATCATGGTCTATTGTTTTACCAACTGCATTTAATATTGCTCTATAAACTTTAAATGTTTCTTGTTGTTCTTTTCCAGTTGATAATAAAAAATCTTCATCCTGAGATAAATATTCTTGTAACCAATCATCCAGTGTTTGCTTGTCTATCATTGTCCTCCTCAAAAAGATTTTCACAGTCTAAAAGTCTGCCAGTTTCTTTGTTGTAAGATAGGATTGAAGCAACTCCACAGTCACCAGTAAATCTATTTTTTAAAACTCTTATTGTAACGTAATTAGAATTTTCATTGTCTTGAATNTTACGTTCAATACCAATACAAATATCTGATAGTTGAGCAATGGCATGACTACCTCTTAGNTGAGATAAAGAAGTTGTTACTCCCTCTTCATGTCCTTTNTTTCCATCAGGTCTTTTTAAATGTGATACTAAAATTAATCCTATATTTAATTCTTCTACTAATGACCTTAATGCAGTCATTGTATTATCTATTGTTCTTCTTTCATCTATATTTTCTAAANNNGATNGCAACTATAGATAAGTGATCTAAGACAACCCATCTGCAACCACATCCTCTAACAAGATAACGAATACGATTTATTAAATTATCAGATTGTAAACTTCCCCAGTGGTCATAGAACATAGCTTTAGTACTAATTGTTTCCCAAGCTTGTCTTAATTTATCTTCAGGTATTTCTTTTCTTACATCTTCTAAATGTATTGGTTTATTTAATTCTAAAGAAACTAAACCTCTAATTGATCTCTTAACATTTTCTTCTAATGCAATGTAAGCAACTGGCTCATCATTTTTAATTAAGTGATATGCAATCTCTCTGCATACTTGTGATTTACCTATGCCACTTCCACCGCAAAATACTACTATCTCTCCAAGTCTTAAACCTGCAGTTTTTGTATTAAGATTTTCAAATGGATATAATACTGTTGATACATTATCTTCTTCTTTTAATAACTCCCAAGTATCTTCACCTAAAATAATTCCATCAGGTCTAAATACTGGAGCTTGCCAGATTGCATCAATAACTTCACCACCTCTTCCAGCTACTAACATTTCATTAGCATCTTTCATTGGTAAGTTAGCTATCTTAGCTTTGTTGGGTCTTAATAATAAAGCACACTTCTTTGCAGAAGCTTTACCTACTTCATCATTATCAAAACAAAATACAACTGTTTCAAATGTTTCTATCCAATCAATATTATTTTTAATATCTTTTTCTGCTCCACCAACACCTGAGTTAATCGAGACAACCGAATACTTGTTATTCCATAATTGAGATACAGACATTGCGTCTATAGCTCCCTCACAAATAACAAGCATCCGAGAGCCTCTACCAGAAGACTGACCAAAGAGTTTCAGCTTCTCTTTGGTAGTTCCCACCCAAGAAAAATTCTTGTTTGGAAATCGTAAGTGCTGAGCTACAGCTAAATCGTTTTTATTAGAGTAAGTTTCAATGTGAACTGTACTTCCATTGTAAGTACCAACTTTATAGTTAAAGTGTTTACAAGTTTCTTGTGTAATGTGTCGTTTATTTAATGGTTTTATTTCTCCATCAATTAAACCAGAAATCTTTTTATTTATTTCTTTAACTTCTCCATTTGCTTTTTCAAAATAATCACAGCCATCAGTAAAACAATGAGCATGCCCATCATCATACCTAGCTAAGTTATCTTTACTTTTGCATTTTGGACAACTTTCCTTGCGTAGGTATTTGCTCTCCTGCTTTACTAGATTTAATGCCATTTGTTTTATTCTCCTGTAATTTTTTTATTGTATTTTCTATGCTGATTAATCTTCCATTGTACTCTGAGAGCATGTCGCAAAGTGATGACACACTTTCTGACAAATCTTTTATGTTTGTCATTTTAAAATCCTTTGCAAGTTTGAATATGATTTATCTTTCAACCACTCTTGCACATCAAAGGATGGACATTCTTTAGAAGAAATTTCATTGTGACCAATAATAGTAGCTTTGGGAAACTTATCAGTTAATTGTCTAACTAACTTATCTAAAGTTTCCCATTGCTCAGGAGTAAAATTGTCTTCTGCTTTTGTGTGATCTTCTTCTGTTACACCACCAACTAAGCAGATACCTACAGATTTATGATTGTAACCTTTTGCATGAGCTGGTACTTCCATAACATCTCTGCCCTCTTCTTCAGTACCATCTCTTTTAATGACATAATGATAACCAATTTTTAACCAACCTCTTGCTCTGTGCCAGCGATCAATCTCTTTAGCATCTATGTCTTGAGATGGTCTAGTTGCACTACAATGTATAACGATATAATCAGTTGCCTTTCTTGCCATTTATCCACTCCATAGGAAATAATTTCTTTGTTGTTTGTATGCAGTGATACTCAAACCCTTTGAGTTCACACCATTTGCCATATGTTGTCTTTGATTTTTTTCCAATTTTATTTTTGGAATTACTAAATATAAATTTTATTTTAATTTCAGGGTGTTGTTGTTTTATGAGTAAATGTTTTTTTCTGTCTGCTGTTTGAAAGCGACCTTTACTCTCCCATATCTGTCCATTAACTTTAATTGTAAAGTCAGGAGTATAACGACTTTTCCTTTCTGGCTTGAGGTAGCTAATAACCATGTCTTCAAAACCATAATCAACATTAAGATTTTCAAGTTCATTAGCTATAGCTTCCTCTAAACCACTTCTAAATTTCTTAGAAGTCTTCTTGACCATTCGTAGCCTCAGCTTCAGGAAAAGAGTCAGTTGTTTCTGCAACATAACCATTAGCTTCTTCTTTAAAACCATAGCTATCTGCAGATGCTCCTCCGCCAGAAACTAATTCATGTACTTGAACAGCTTTAAGTCTCAATGAAACTCCACTGCCTAACATGTTGTT
>NHCX01000103.1 GCA_002168015.1 Verrucomicrobia bacterium TMED44 | reverse complement strand
AATGCTCTACGAATGGCTCAGTCTGCACCCGTAGAGGCGTCTTCCCGTGATTTCCTGGATCTACAGGATGAGCTGAGGAAAGCTCTTGGCGAAATTGCTCGTATGCAAGTTGAGCTTGGAGAGAAGAAAGATTTAGAAAATCAATTACTTCAGCTTAGAAGCTCGTTGGAAGATGTGGCAGATTCCCCAACGAGATCTGCAAGTCCTGCATATGTGAATAAGTTGCTACTCGACTTAAATGCTGCCAAGAAAGAGGTGCTAAAGGCTAAAGAGGAAAACCGAATGGAGAGGAATTCCCTAGCGGAGAAAGTTCAGGAATTAGAGGATCAATTGAAATCCTCAAATATAGAACTGGTAAAGACAAAAGGTCAGTTTGACGAGACCAAGATGCAAATGGCCAAGAGAGAGTTTGATTTTGCCAATACAATTCAATCTCTTGAGGAGGATGCCCAGATGGCCCAAGAGGCACTGAGAGAAGCATCTCTTGGCAAACTTCCCGCGATCCCTTTTGTGAATGAAATGGAGCAAAATCTGGAGGATTCCGAAAATCGAATTCAGGAACTTTCCCAACGTTTTGAGATGGAGCAGACCCGAGCTTCCGAAGTTATTGATGGACTGAAGGTAGAGTTGGATAATGCTGTTCTGAGGCAAAAAAGAGCAATTGAGCAATTATCGAGAAGAGAACTTGAGCTTAAGGGAAAAGATGAAGAACTTAATCTAGTTCTAGACGAGAAACAAAAACTCAAGGAAGAACTTGAGGTCGTGAAAGTCATTGCAGGTCAATTACAGGATCTTAATCAGGTGCTTGACGAAACGAAAGATGCTCAGAATAAGAACAATATAAACTCTGATGAAGTTGTTTTATCATTACGAGATGAATTAAATAAGGCAAAGGTCGAACTTGTATTCGAACGGGAGGAAAATGATAAGATGAAAGCGGAATCTGCTTTGCAAATTGCTGCCTTAGAGGAACAACTTGTTGAGACTCATAATAAACTGCTTTCTGAACAAGAAAATTTAGTCAATCAAACAGATGAATCGCAGGACTTAGTTTTGGATTTGAAATCTGAACTTGATAAAGCCCGAGAAGAGATTGCACGAATGAAAACTGCAGGGTTAGGAGATTCTGTTGAGACGAGGCAGGCAGTCTCTCAATTGCAGGAAGCACTAGGCACCATTCGAATCCTAAAAGAAAGCCTCGAGGAGGCTGAATCTTACAATGTGGAAGTTGATAATTTGAAAGCTGAACTGGCTGATGCAATGACTACCCAAATTAATACAATTCAGTCGACTGAAGCAGAAAAAGGAAAGCTCATCGGTCAAATTTCAGACCTTGAAGCTGAGCTTATGATCATGCGTAACGAGGGAAAAGGTGCCTCTTTGGAAACCAAAAAAATGGTTGCCCAACTGAACCGTGATTTGGAGTCTTCCCAAAAAGAAATATCTAAATTACAGAGTAGAGTGGAAAATTCGGACGATTCAAGTATCACTGCTGTTGTCGCAGTGGAAGAAGAATTACTTGAGGCAAATGCACAAAATGCAGACCTGCGTGCACAGCTTGAATCGATGCAGGATGAAAAGACCAGAACCATTGATTTATTGGAGAAAGAATTAGCATCTGCTGTTACCAAGTTGGATTCTTTGGAGCAGGGTGGGTCCAGTGATCTTGATGAGTTACGCAAGGCAAATAGCGAATTGATAGCCAAGTTAAAGGATTCTGAGGAAAAGAATTTTAAAGAACTTACTTTAGTCGAGACTGAATTGGCCATTGCCCTTGAGGAAAAAGATAAAATTACAAGTGAAGCTCAGGAGTTGGCAGCAAGGTTGGAAAACTTAGAGAATGGTGATCTTGCAGTAGATCTTGGAAAAGCGGATGATGCGAATGATCAAGGCAATCAACAAAAAATAATATCTTTGCAGGATAAGTTAACTCAGTCTTTGGAAAAATTAGCTGAACTTGAAGGTAAATTAATTGGTGACCAGTCAAATGATGGTTTATTAAACGAAGAAGCTATGCTTAAACTTGAGTCACAATTGGCTTTGTCAGAAGATACTGTTGCAGAACTGCAAGATCAATTAGCTATTGAAAAAAGCGAAAGATCTAAACTCTTGGCTGACTTCAAAACAGCAGGTGAAAAAATTGCTAATCTTGAATCGTCTAAAGTGATTACTTCTCCTCCGAGCGAGGCACCTAGCCCAATGCCGAATTCTTTAAAACTGTTAGAGGAACAGTTAGTCTCTTCACAACTTGAAGTTGAATCATTAAGGCAACAGAATGAGTTAGAGGAACAGGGTAGGGTTGCTCTTGAGCAAAGACTAGAAAAAGCAATTGCCTTGATCTCAAAATCTAACCTGTCTCCAAATAAAGGGAATACTGATTTAGCTGGCGATGTAGAGAATTTAAGAAGTGATATAATAAATAAGGATAAGAATATTGCCGCACTTAAAGAACAACTTGGTAAAGCCATCGAGGAATTAGCTTTAAAGGAATCTGAATTAGAAATTATTCAAGCAACTCCTTCATCCAAAAATATCGATCCTATACAATCTGATGCTGAAATTGCTAAGTTAAATCAAGAAGTTACAGATTTGAGAAATTCTTTGGACCAAGCCAAGAAGGATGCCAACTTATCGAAGCCAGATAGCTCTGTTGTGACTTCCTTACAAGAGCAACTTCAAAATGCTGTAGCAGAGAGTCTGGAATTGGAAGCTGAACTTGATGAAACTAGAAAAAGAATGAATCGCATAGAAACTACCCTAGCGACTTCAGATTCTGAACCCTACGAAGAACTTATTAAGAAAGCGAAAGATGCTGAACTTGCAGCATTTGATAAAATCAATGACCTTACAGCCGCCCTGCGCCAATCCGAAGAACTTAGAAAAGAAACTGAGGCTCTTCTAAATGTTGCTAGTGAACAAGAGTCTGAACCTGTAGATGTTACGGAAGATCCTAGATACCAAGAACTACAGATTGAAATTGCTTCTCTGAAGCAAGAGCTTGCCAATCAACCGACAGTTGATCCTAGCGATGATTTGGCCAAAAAAGAAGAGCTTCAAGTTTTGCAAGATGAGATGCGTCTTCTTCAGCAGGATTTACTAAACGCTAGAAATTTGGAAGACCCTCTGGTTGCGGATTTACAGAGAAAGCTAGAATTAAGTCGTGAGGATTCTCAAAAGTTGAATGTTGAATTCAAAAATGCAATGGAGGAATTTGGTCGAATTAAAGATCAAGTGTCTTCGCTTGAGAATGAAAATGCTAGACTTAGAAACATTTCTTTAACAGCGGCTCGTAGTCAGGCTGATCAAAAGAACAATGCCTTACAAAACCGTATCAATAGTCTAAGCAATGAAAATGCGAATTTGTCCGTCCAAATTGGTGTGAAAGACAATAGACTAACCGACCTTCGTGAAGAACTTGCCCAAGCACAGGCGGGCATACCTGGTTTAACCGCAGATAGTGCCGCATTGAAGGCTCAAATTATAAGATTAGAAGGCATGCTTCAGAATGCACAAGATATCTCTAACCAGTCTAAATACGATGTGGATACAGTGAAGCAACAACTTGCTTTTGCTGAGGAACGGTCCAGAGGTTTAGAGGAGCAATTACGAAATACGCAATCTGAACTTCGAAATATGCCTGCAAGATTACCAAGTTTAACTACGCCCTCACCCTTAGCGCCTTCACCCTCCCCAATACCACCCTCCGCATTACCTTCTCCTCCTTCTTTTTCAAATGAACAAATTGCTGAACTAAATGATTTACGATTAGAAAATCAAAAACTTCAGTCGCAACTTGTTTCCATGACTAACCGTCCTGACCCAGACCGTGCACTACTTGATCAAAAGATAAGAGATTTGAACCAAAAAAATATGTCTGCCCAAATTCAACTTGATCAAGAACGTACGCAAGTCGCTAATTTAACGAAGGAACTTGCCGATGCACGAAAGATTAAGCAGGAGGTTTTGGATCGCGGGCGTTCTTCGGCAATGAAGGTTGAGCTTCTAAACGATGAACTGTCAAGTGCCCGAAATCGTATGCAGTCATTGGAGAAAGCACTGATTGGTGCCCGTGAAGCAATTCGCATCTTACGGAGGGGAGGGGATTCTTCCAGCACGATAGCCGTTTCTATGCCTCGAGATCAGAATATCGGTAATAAAATTCCTGTAAATTCAACATTGAATCCAGTATCGAGCCTACCACTCAGTTCAGGAAATGTCCCCCAATCATCCCCCCCAATCAATCAATCGCAACGCCCGGTTACTTTACCAAGGGCGTCTACTGGAGGGGTTCAGAATATTCCTGAAGGTGCTGCGACCTTAAGTTTGAGTGTGAATGTACAGTTTTTGAATAACCGTAACCGTCCGGCTGGTTTTACCGAATTTTTTCTTGTAGAAAGGGATCTAGATCAGATCATGGCAGATGCGAGAATAAGAATACCTGCCAATGAAGGTATTGGTTCATACGCTGAATATTGGGCACGTTCAGTGCAACGTGGTTATCGATTCCCTGGAGCTGCCGCCTCTATCCGAAATGCTCTTGCAAACCAGAGTTTATTACGGATCAAGACCAATTCCTTAGGAGAGGCAAATATTGAAAAAGTGAAAGCTGGTAGCTATTTTCTGGTTGGTGCATCAACACTTGGCCAAGTGGGAGTGGTATGGTCTAAAGGGATCGAGCTAGGTAACGGTCAAAATCAAGTAGCTTTAGATTTGAGAGATGCTGCCTGGGCTGAGTAGATTATTTTAGGTTATTCTTTGAATTGCTTTAAAATCCTAAGATATCTGGCAGATTCTAAATCACCCAATTTTTTCCCTTTTTCAAAATAGGTCGTTGCATTTTTGTAGTCGATCGTAACCCCTTGCCCTAAAAAATATAGAATACCTAGATACCTTATGGCTTCTGGATTGTTACCAGCCGCTGCTTTTTCAAAATAGAATTTAGCGTCTATAAATTTACTTTGTTTGTAGTTATCTAGGCCGAGATTCAGGAGGGGGAGGCTCGGATCGTTGGGGGTATCAAAAATAGTGAGATCAATTAATTCCTCTTCAGGCAAAACTTCTTCTTGGATCACTTTGGAGACGTCAATGTCGGAGGATGGAGTAGTTTGATTGCTGTCATGTAAATTTCTTGATATGGATTTTGTGACATTCTGTTGTAAACTTGATTGACTATTAGGAACTTGATATGAGACAGGAGCCAAATCTGTCCTGGCTAATAGGTTTTCATACCTACGGAGTTGTAACGCAGCATCCGCCGAACCTTTTTGAGAACTTCTTCTTAGCCATTGGATCGCAAGAGGGAGATTTTTTGAAATACCATCGCCTTGGGCTAATTTCATTCCTAGAACAAGCTGAGCCATTGCTAACTCCCTGCTAGCCGCTGCGTGAATCCACCTCATTGCAATTTCATCATTCATCGGTAAGCCATCCCCTACAGCATAGGCCATACCTAGATAAAACATTCCTAAGGGTAATTTGGCTTTAGATGCTTTGGAACACCAGTTAATTGCAAGAGAGGAATTCTTAGCAGTACCAATCCCGGTGAAATAGATCATACCGAGGGTTGCCTGTGCTGTTGAAAAGCCAGCTGTTGCTGATTCTTCGAGATGACGTAGAGCCTTCGGTATATTGGAAGGAGGGTTATCAATCTCCATCATTCCTAAACAATAGAGGGCTAAGGGGTCATTTTGGCCGCCAAGTTTCCTGAGATTTGTGTGAAGGTAGGCTTCGTCGTAGAGAAATCTGCCTTTTGGAATGTTGCCTTTCTCCAACTCCAATGCCGCTAATGTGGCAAGCCCCAGTGCCCCTTTTTTCTCAGCAGACATTCTCGCCCATCGGTTGGCTTCTTCAAGGTCAATGGAAAGCCCTCTCTCCCCATGTTTATGGTACAGGGCTAAAACACCTTGGTAATAAGCATCGCCATCAAAAGCTTTCTCCTGAATTGATGCTAATGTTTCCTTCAAGGGATTGACTGCGAATGATTGAGAGTGCAGCAGTGAGAAGACGCAAATCGTAATCGCCAAAAAAAGCCACGATTTGTTTTGATAAAATTTGTACTTGGGCGAGTATATTTTCAAAGCAAAGTTCTATTATTCTATGAGAAGAAAATACTAAGCAAGTTAAAATATTAGATCGACTTTAAAAGAATAAGAAATTTGTAATATTTTCAATGTTCAAAGTTTGTCCAAAATGTGATTTCGAATGGCACCAAAGGGATGGAAGTTGCTGCCCTGCTTGTCATCGTAGTTTAAAAGAAAACCCTTCTGATGAGAGTAAGAGAAGAGATTTGCACTTCAATGGCGAACCTCAGAATAATAAGCTTTGGGTACAAGCCTTAGCGATCATTACTCTCGTCGTGCTGATTGTTTTGTGGGTTTCTGCGTAGAGAACAATTAATTGCTGGAATGATCAATATCGTTTTTTTGCTCAGGCAAGAATGGAGATTCGAATGCTTCTTGAAAATTATAACCGCCATCAAAATCTTCGAG
Source organism: Verrucomicrobia bacterium TMED44 (assembly GCA_002168015.1). Taxonomy (GTDB): domain Bacteria; phylum Verrucomicrobiota; class Verrucomicrobiia; order Opitutales; family Seribacteraceae; genus Seribacter. Next base: position 33,822 of record NHCX01000103.1, on the reverse strand, counting down.
TGAGTCATTATCCGTTCGCCCGAGAATACCAAATTCAACAAGATTAAAGACTATATTGCCGAAATCTCTGCATTTTTGAATATTCCAATGATTCATCAGGGGTAGGGTCATTGGACCAAATCGATCTAATGCAAAATCCCTAATTCCTTCGAGCAACTCATCTCCAGAGACATGTCCTTTATTTTTCCTAGAGTTTTTGTCTAAAGATTTTAAGGTATGATCTAGAGCCTCGCGAATGAAAAAATATGCACCTTTGGCATATCTTCCGTCTTTTTGGTGGATTTCTTTAACTACTTCGGGAAAATTCTTGTCGCTCATAAAAGGTTAGGGTACACAACAAGTACTAAGATTTTTATTTTTTCGATCAAACATCAAATGCAATGAAAGTGAATTATTCGATAGCTAAAGGAAGGGCTTCTCCGCATTGCATAACCTGGATTAACCGAAAAAAAAGATACCGAAAATATTTTCGAAGCAGACTAGATGCTCTTCGTTTCCGTAACCAAAAAGAACAAGAATTGGGTGTTCCCCAAAGAGAGGGGATCGAAAACGAACTTCTCTTTTGGTTATTGGGAGAGATGAATGACAAGTTGCAAATAATGGATGAACGTATCTGTAAAATAGAATTCTCCATTCTTGAACAGGAAAAGTCGCTCAATGACCTGAGGAAACCCCCCGCTCCCAAAATTCTTCGCGTTGCGGAAGCTGCCAAGGTTTTGCGAGTGTCGAGTCGAAAGCTTTATTATCTCCTCGATAAAGGAGTTTTTAAAAGATACAAACTTCCTCATACTCGAACCACATTTATAAAACTGGATGAAGTTGAAAAAGCACTTGGTACTGAAAATATCGAAGATCTACTTAGCTGAAATTTAGTTTTGCCACAAGAACAAGTAAACATATAACAAATTCTATGAGTTCAAAATTTCCAAGTGGAGTAATTACGGGCGATGGCGTACAAGCCATTTTTAATGATGCACAGGAGCATGAGTATGCTTTACCAGCAGTTAATGTCGTCGGAACAAATTCCGTTAATGCGGTTCTTGAAACAGCAGCTGCAGTTAATTCACCGGTTATGGTTCAGTTTTCAAACGGGGGAGGCAGTTTTTATGCGGGTAAATCCTTAGACAATACTGATCAAAAGTCCGCCATTGCAGGTTCTGTCTCAGGTGCTATGCATGTTCATCAAATGGCAGAAGCTTATGGAGTGCCGGTTATTCTCCACACTGACCATGCTGCCCGAAAACTCCTTCCATGGATTGATGGTTTACTTGATGCGGGAGAAAAATTTTATGAGCGTGAGGGAAAACCTTTGTACAGTTCGCATATGCTTGATTTATCAGAAGAACCCATTGACGATAATTTGTCCAAGTCAAAAGAGTATTTTGAACGGATGAATAAGATTGGTATGACCATCGAGATTGAACTCGGAGTAACAGGTGGCGAAGAGGATGGTGTCGATAATACTGATATTGATAGTTCAAGATTATACACTCAACCTGTAGAGGTTAACCAAGCCTATGAGACTTTGATTGAGGTGAGTCCCCGTTTCACAGTGGCAGCAGCTTTTGGAAATGTTCATGGCGTGTATAAACCTGGGAATGTAGAGTTAACTCCTAAGATTTTGCTAAATTCACAGGAATTTTTAAAGGAGAAACACGGACTGTCTGATAAGCCTATACACTTTGTTTTTCATGGAGGTTCGGGTTCATCTCGAGAGCAAATAAGGGAGGCCATAGGATATGGTGTGGTGAAAATGAACTTAGACACAGATATGCAGTGGGCTTATTGGGACGGTGTGCACGAATACTATAAAGCCAAAAAGGACTTCTTACAATCTCAGCTTGGTAACCCCGAGGGAGACGATAAACCAAATAAGAAATTTTATGATCCGCGTGCTTGGTTACGGTCCGGTGAGACCGCTTTTGTTGATCGGTTGAAACGCTCTTTCGAAGACTTAAATTGTATTAATCGAAACGCCTGATAACTCTTCAGCTCTATTTCTCTGCTGATTACCGATAGAAATATTATTTAATGGGATTATCTAAAATACCCATTTACTTTTTTATGTGAGTCTGTACTTTATTATATATGGATAACGAAGAAAATTTACCCAAAAGAATAGTTCGTACGATTACTTTAACGAATGATGATCTTATGTTGTTGGATGGAATTGAGCGGATCATGTCGCGTACGGGTCAGAGAATAAAGACAGACTCGAAATTAATACGTGCAGCCATTCAAATTGCATCCAAATCTTTGAATAAAGAAAATTATGATTTGATGGAGATAGCTGAAAAAGTTGTTCGAGAGGACGGTAGGACTCTAAGCAAGCTTCTGGAGAAATCAAAAAAAGAGAAATAGCTTCTTTATTTTTTTAGAAAATCGAAAAGATTTTCGATCCCATCTGATTTGATTTCTTTTGAGGGGGATCCCACTCTCATCTCAAAACTTGGTATAAGTTTATTTCTGGGATTTAAAAAGATTTGTCGTGGTGGGGAATCAAGCAATTGCCGGTAAATTTCGTCATATTGATTCTTTGGTGTTATAAGAGAAATAATCCCAACAGCGTCTTCACTAATAGCATTGAGGGCATGACAAACCCCTTCGGGTACTTTTTGGGTGAGTTGGGGGTAAGCAGTGATTCCTCGGTTAAATTCGATTTTCCATTTTTCTTCTTCTGTGAGATGATACAATTGGGAAAAAATTCTTAGAAGAGCTGAATTACCTGCAGGTGTTGCATTATCATACCAAACTTTTTTACGGCAAGGAGGNGGAGGGCTCAGTTTTTCTTCAGAAAAGAAAAACCCCGTCATTTGAGGATCTTTGAATTTTAAGATGGTCTGCTCTATTACCTTGATTGCTTTTTGTATATATTCTTCGGAAGATCCTAGATGTAAAACATTGGAAACCTTTGAAAGATCAAGGAGTGCCTGAGTATAAAAACAATAATCATCGAGATTTCCATGTGAATTTTTGGAGATGCCGGGATAAATATAACTTCTTAGCTCGGTATCATTCTTTAGGAATTCAGAAGATATCCATTTTTCAAGATTGAGTGCCTCTCCCAAGATGGATGTATCATGTAAGGCAATCGATGCATCTATTAAAGCAGACACTACAAGGGAATTATGAGAGATTAATCTTTTAGTGTCTTGTAAAGGCTTAGATTTACCCTTTTTTCCCGTATTTAGTAAGTTGAACCATTCTAATTGGGACTCATGGGGGAAAAGCTGGTGGTCTAGTAATTGAGGGAGTTTGTTTTTATCTCCTAGGGTAGAGGTTGGCAGGGCCTCGAAAAAGCTTTCCCCGACTTCCATACCCAAAGTTTCGATCAATTCCTGTTTACTCCATTCATAATAGGCACCTTCGATACCATTTGATTCAGCTGATAAGGATGAAGCATAACCAGTAGATGAACTGCCCATTTCCCGGTTTAACCAAGAGATTGTGTCCTTGATTACCCGATTGTAATGATGATCCTGATTATGTCTGTAGGCACGGGAGTAAGTTGACAGAAGTAACGCGTTATCTGATAGCATCTTTTCGTAGTGAGGTTGAGTCCATTTCTCATCTGTGCTGTACCGGAAAAAACCACCTCCCACGTGATCATATAAACCTCCTTTCGCAATCATTGAAAGTGTTGTCGAAATACAATTATTGATTTTTTGAAGAGTATTTGGAATCGTTCGAATATGATTCGTTTGTGTCATGGACAAGAGAAAGTCGATTTTCATAGGGGAAGGGAACTTGGGAGCAGGCGTGAACCCCCCGAATTGATCATCGTGCAAATGGCATAATCTTTCAGCGGCATCAAGTAAAAGATGATTACTCCAACTTTCATTTGATGAGCAATCTGCATGATTGGCATGGGATAGGTTAGCAACCACATTTTCGGCATTTTCCACCAATTCGTGCTTGGCTTTTCGGTAATGCTCCGAAATCCGCATTAGGATTTGTGGCCAGGGGGCCAATCCATTGCCTAAATCTTCTTTGGGGAAATAGGTTCCTCCCCAAAAAGGGCGACCATCTGGCAGGCAAAAGAGATTGAGCGGCCAGCCTGCAGATTGGTTGAACATCTGGACTGCCTCCATGTATAAATTATCCAAGTCGGGTCTTTCTTCTCGGTCTACGAGGATAGGAATGAAATGACGATTCATTAGGGAAGCAATGTATGGATCATCAAAGCAGTTCCTCGACATTTCTTGGCACCAGTGACAAGCGGCATAGCCTATTGAAATAAGGACAGGTTTGTCTTCGGATGCTGCTTTATCAAATGCACCTTTTGACCAAGTCATCCATTTAACCGGTTGCTGTGCATGCTGTAATAAATAGGGGCTCTGCTGATTTGAAAGGGTAGAACACATCTTGATCATTCTTCAAAGATTTCGGATATACCCAAGCTTGAAAGGTGATGTTAGTATTTTCACATTGTGCAATCCTCTATCTGCCCTTACGGAATGTGTAATGAGCAAGATCCGCATATTGGCTGACAGGGTTGCCAATCAAATTGCTGCAGGCGAGGTGGTTGAAAGACCAGCATCCGTCGTAAAAGAATTATTGGAAAATAGTGTGGATGCAGGAGCAAATAAAATTGAGGTTGAGTTTCGCAATGGCGGCAAATCCTATATCCGGGTAGAAGACGACGGTGAAGGTATGACCCAGGATCAGGCACTCCTGAGCTTGGAGAGACATGCGACAAGTAAGATCCGGGAAGCTGGAGATTTAAATTATGTAAGGACTTTCGGATTTAGGGGGGAAGCTTTACCCTCTATCGCTAGCGTGAGTCGGTTCACTCTAAGAACCCGCTCTCAATCAGATCAAGAGGGAAGTGAGATCATGCTTAATGGCGGAAAAATGATTCACGTGAAGGAATGTGGTATGCCTCACGGAACTAGAATAGAGGTAGCTCATCTATTTAACTCGGTCCCCGGTAGGCGAAAGTTTTTGAAGACCGAGGTCACCGAGTCGACACATTTAATGCATCTTGCAAAGCTCTATGCCTTGGCTCACCCTAAGATTCATTTTACTTTGTTGGAAGGAGGCAGAACTATTTTTAAATCGCCAGCATGTGAAGATTTATCCGAAAGAGTCCGCGAAATTTTTGGAAAAGGATTTGCTGAGAGCCTGGGACCTGTTGACTATGAAGAAGCACTGTGTTCAATAAGTGGTTTAGTTGGAAAACCTGGTCAAAGCCGTCCCACTCGTAAGGAAATGATTTTCTTTGTAAATCATCGCCCTGTTGAAAGCAAAACCTTAACTTATGCGACCATTGAAGCATTTCACACCTTTATTCCAAAAGGAAGATTTCCNCCGGCTATTCTTTTTTTGGAAATGGATCCGGCAAGTGTGGATGTAAATGTACATCCTTCCAAAAAAGAAATTCGCTTNCGTGAGGATGCAAAAGTTCGAAGTTTTTTACTGCGCAGTCTTCTTGATCGCAATCAATCCTTGAGAGGCAACAAGTCGCTTGCCCCGAATGAAATTAAGCTAGAAGTTGATTCATTCTCTCAAAAGATTGTACCCCAGATTGATCCAGCTGCNCTACAGTTTTACGGTCTGAAGAATGATCATCCAGAGCCAGATATAAATCCGGCTTCTTCAGTTTTATTACCCAGTTCAGATTCTTCAACTGGCAACGATTCTATTTCCAAGGAGAATGAAAAGATTACCAAACGGTCGCAACCATTAATATCGGAAGAGACTGTAGATCTGAAAGGGCAAGGCCTCGCCACCTGGCGTTTGATTGACCGTCCTAAGGGAGATCTAGGTCTTTTTTCAACTTCGGATGGTCTGGTGGCGATGCATGGGCGTGCAGCTTACGAGAGAGTAAGGTTCGAAGAACTCGAAGACTGTTTAGAGGGAAATCTTACAAAAAGTTCACAAAGCCTTCTGTTTACGGAAAATCTAGAATTAGACGCGGAGGATTCCAAAAACTTGAATCATGAAATGGAAAATTTCCTAAAGTTAGGTTTCGAGATAGAGGAATTTGGTCGAAACTTTTTTCGTTTGCATGGATGCCCTCATTGGTTAAGCCCAGAGAGAAGTGTGGCATTTGTAAAAGATTTTTTGGAAATTGCCCGTGAACAAGGGGGTAGTTTAAAAACCCTTGACATCGTAAAGGAAGCAATGATTCGAGAATCAAAGGTTAGGGGAGGGCAAGGCGGAGGTTTTTCAGACCAAGAAATGATTCTTCTCGCAAAAGAATTACTTGCCTGTCGCAATCCCTACACATGTCCTAAGGGGAATCCCACTTATTTCGAAATTCCAAGTCGTGACTTTGAAAACAGGTTCCGCAGGAAGCTATGAATTGCAGAAAATAAAAGAATATGCTTTCCCTCCCTTACAATTTCCTAGATTACATTCTCTATGAAATTAACAGTCCAAAATCATCTAAATCCTCTTCTACCCGTCTTATTGATCTTTTCTATGTCTCAAACATCCTGTGTTGTGACTGAGTATGGAAAGAAAACCAAAGATGCAATTATCAACGGAACTTCCTATGTCGGCGATAAAAGTAAATCTGCTTACAACGCCACCAAGAAGAAGCTTGGCTTCGAAAAGCCCCAATCTACATCGGTAAAACCTATGTCTGTGACTAAAACAAAATTCGGAGAGATGCCTGATGGCACAGTCGTAAGTAAATATACTTTATCTAATGCGAATGGGATGAAGGTTGGGATTCTTGATTATGGAGGAACAGTTAAAGAAATCTTTGCTCCCGATCGGAATGGTAATTTTGAAAATGTTTCACTCGGTTTTGATACCTTGGAAGGTTATCGTGAGAAAAGTCCCTACTTTGGATGCATAACGGGTAGGTATGCTAATCGCATTGCCAAAGGNAAATTTTCACTTGGTGAAAAGGAATTTCAGTTAGCAACTAACAATGAACCGAACCATCTTCACGGTGGTAATCGTGGCTTTGATAAATATGTTTGGAATACTCGAATCCTTGAAAATGGAACAGGAATAGAGTTTTCCCGTACGAGTCCGGACGGTGAGGAAGGCTACCCTGGTAATCTTAGATGCAAGGTAATCTACATCTTGACGGATGATAACGAGCTTGTTGTCGAATATGAAGCAACGACTGATCAGGCAACGGTGATCAATCTAACCAACCATACATACTTTAACCTAGCAGGCGAAGGAACTGAGACAATTCTAGACCATGAAATGCTACTCCCTGGGAAACAATTTGTGGCAACTGATGAGACAAATATCCCCACCGATGTGACCGCTGTTGAAGGCACTCCTCTTGATTTTACCAGTTTCACTAGAATTGGTGATCGGATTGAATCTGCTCATCCTCAGATTAAGTANGGTAAAGGATATGATCATACTTGGCTTGTTGGTTCGGTCAAAAATAAAGAAGGGCTGAGCCATGCCGCTACACTTAGGGACCCANGTTCAGGGCGAATGCTAGAAATTCATACGGATCAACCAGGTATTCAATTCTATTCTGGCAATTACTTGGACGGTTCGATAACGGGTCATGGAGGCAAGCCTTACCCTTTGCGCTCAGGTCTTTGTCTTGAAACGCAGGTTTTTCCCGATAGCCCGAATCGACAGGGGCAAGATGGATGGCAGTCATGTGTACTCAGATCTGGTGAACTTTACACCCATAAGACAGTTCATCGGTTCTATGCTCAATGAGTTGTAGTTAAAGATTTAAACAACTATTTACNAGAGTACTTATTGGCATGAGCTCTGCCATATGCTTTATATATGAATACAACCCCCCCCCAACCTGATCAATCTCAAGTAAATCCCGAAGGTGCTCTTGGTGAAAGTTGCGATCTAAAGGAAAGCATCGAAAGGCATTTANGGTTAACCCTTGCCCGTCATATCAAAAACGCTTCCAGTAGAGAAATCTGGATGGCTACTTGCTATGCAGTAAGGGATCGGATAGTCGATCGGTTTATTCGTACACAGGAGAGGCACAGCGAAGCGAAAACNCGCCGCGTTTACTACCTAAGCCTAGAATATTTGATGGGGCGTTTACTGAATTCGAATCTTTGTAACTCGGGTGTATTAGCAGACGCAAAAACGGCACTTAATGATCTTGGGTATGATCTGGAGGAATTACTTGAGGAAGAACATGATATGGGCTTGGGCAATGGTGGATTGGGACGACTTGCAGCCTGTTTTCTTGATTCTATGGCAACCATGGATTTACCTGCGATTGGGTATGGTATCCATTACCAATTCGGACTTTTTCGCCAAAGCTTTACTAATGGTAGGCAAGTGGAGAAGCCAGATGATTGGTTGAGAGAGGGAAATCCTTGGGAAATAGCCCGCCCTCAATATTCTCAGAAAGTTAAATTGTATGGTCATGTTGAGCATGGCTACGATGATCTAGGGAATTATCGTCCGCAGTGGGTCGGATTTAAAGAAGTTGAGGGAATACCCTACGATCTTGCTATTGTAGGTTATGACACAGAAACGGTAAATTTCCTTCGCCTTTGGGAATCGAAATCTTCCCAAGAGCTAGATCTTCAGGTTTTTAATCAAGGCGGATATGTAGAAGCGGTACGGGAAAAAGCCATGGGGGAGACAATTTCAAAAGTACTCTACCCCAATGACGAAACAGAAAGTGGCAAAGAACTTCGACTCGTTCAACAATTCTTCTTTGTCTCGTGTTCGCTACAAGACATGATTCGTCGATTTCGTCGTGAGCATAATAACTGGAATGAGTTTCCCAAGAAAGTAGTTATACAACTCAATGACACTCACCCCGCGGTGGCAGTTCTAGAATTATTGAGATTTTTTCTGGATGAGGAGAGAATGCCCTGGGAAGAGGCATGGATTTTGGTGAGAAACTCATTTGCCTACACTAACCACACATTATTGCCTGAAGCATTGGAAACATGGGGTGAGCAGCTATTCGGTAAAGTTTTACCCAGACATTTGCAAATAGTACAGGAAATCAATCGTCGTTTTCAGGAAGAAATTCGTACCCGGTTTCCTAATGATGAGGACCGGGTTGCAAGAATGTCAATTGTGGCTGATGGCCAAGTGAAAATGGCCTACCTTTCGGTCGTTGCCAGTCAGTCTGTTAATGGAGTGGCTGCCTTGCATACCAAGCTCCTTAAAGAGCGGTTAATGAGCGATTTTGCCGAGTTTTATCCGGATCGATTCAATAATAAAACCAATGGAATTACACCAAGAAGGTGGCTTCTTGGATGCAATCCAGAATTGTCGAAGTTGATTGACAGTGTGGTACAGGAAGGGTGGACAACTGATCTGAATAAATTGCGGGAATTAGAAAGAGTGTCCGAAGACCCTGATTTTCAAAAGGAGTTCATGGCCATAAAATTTCGAAACAAACAATTTCTAAGTAATATGGTTCGGGAATTGGTCGATGTTGAAATTGATCCTGAAGCATTATTTGATTCTCAAATCAAAAGACTGCACGAGTATAAACGACAGCACCTTAATCTTTTACATATTCTTACCTTGTACCGTAGACTTTTGCATAACCCTAGTTTAGGAATTAATAAAAGAGTATTTCTTTTTGGGGCAAAAGCAGCCCCCGGGTACCATCTAGCAAAAGTGATCATTCATGCGATTAATCTCGTGGCCAAAAAAATAAACAACGATGACCGAATAAATAATCATTTAAAAGTAATTTTTTGGCCAAATTATGGAGTTTCTGCTGCCGAGAGAATTATTCCAGCAAGTGACTTGTCAGAGCAAATTTCCACTGCTGGAAAAGAGGCATCGGGTACTGGGAATATGAAGTTTGCCCTTAACGGTGCACTGACGGTGGGAACCTTGGACGGTGCGAATGTTGAAATTAAGGAAGAGGTTGGCGAGGAAAACATTTTTATTTTTGGGCAAACCGTTGATGGCATCCAAAAACTTAGGAATGAAGGCTATGACCCTCNATCATATTATGAAAGCGATGAAGAGTTGAAAGCTGTAATTGATTGGCTGTCATCAGACTACTTCTCGCCAGGGGAGGGTGAGGTATTAGCCGACCTGTCCAAAAGCCTTCTGGAGTGGGGAGACCCTTATTATGTGCTAGCTGATTACCGATCATACATTCAGGCCCAGGAGCAAATTGATGAAGTTTACTCTGATAAAGCCAAATGGGCGGAGATGGCCATTCGTAATGTTGCCGGTTCAGGGAAATTTTCCTCTGATCGCACAATTGGGCAATACGCAAAAGAGATTTGGAAGCTCGACCCAATCGCTTGATTCTTAGTTTTGTTGCGAATGTCGATCATCCGTTTCATCTTAATTTTTACCTTCTTTGGCTTGTTGACTCCTTTTCATTTGAGGGGTAACCCTACAGCCTTACCTTTTTTACCAGGTGAAAAGTTGGAGTATGATTTGAGCTGGGGGATCTTTCCGATTGGGCATGCNAGCTTGGAGATTACCTCTAAAGAAATTAGCTCCAATGAACCTTGGGAAATACGTTTTTTCGTTCGAACCAATGATTTCGCTGACGCAATTTATAAAGTACGTACTGAAATAACCAGTCGGGTCGACAGTAATTTTACAAAATCATTAAGATACATTAAATCACAACAAGAGGGTAAGACGAAGAAAGAAATTGTAGTCGATTTCGATTATAATCAAAGAAAGGTAATCTATTCCGAGAAAGGTCGTGAACCAGTGAGTATTTCCTTAAATAAAAAGGTGTATGATCCGTTAGCCATTGCTTATGCATTCAGATACCACCCAGTTGGAGCGGGAGGGCAAAAAATTCTGCCTACTTCAGACGGTAAGAAACTAATAGATGTAACCGTGACAGTCGGTAAAACGGAAAAAGTGCGTGTTCCATTTGGTTCGTTTCAGGCAAATGATGTGGTTCCTAATATGAAAACTTTAAGCGGTGTTTTTAAAAAAAGCCCGAAGGGAATACTACGGGTTTGGTATTCAAATGATAAGCGTAGAATCCCAGTTAAAATAAGTAGTAAAGTAGTTGTTGGCAGTTTTACTGCCAAATTGAAAAATGCCAAAGGATTNCAGAGACGCTGAAATTTAATCCAAATCTGTTGGCTTGTGTTTCATCAATTCAACAAACGATCGAAGTGCTGGAGTAAGCAAACGGCTCTTTTTGTGGATAATCGCAAGAGGTCTGTTATGCATACCACCCTCGAGCTTATATGTGACTAACTGTTTTCTTTCTGATTCAGTAACTACTGTACTGGCTGGAAGAATTGCAATACCAGCATTGATTTCAATGGCACGCTTAACGGTTTCCACATTGTCAAACTCCATTGCTATAGTAACTTCGATTCCTGCACGATGGAGGATTTCGTCGGTAGCTTTCCTTGTGGGAATGTCTCTTTCAAACGCAATAAAATCCATACCGCTCAAATCTTCAATGGCAATAGCCCGCTTTTTGGTGAGTTTGTGTTGTGGACTCATCGCGATGATAAGCTCGTCATTGGCAAATGGAATTACTGANAATTCTTTGTGGGGGGAGGGGAATGCAACAAGACCGAGGTCTGCAGTTCCATGAAGAACATCCTCATATACTAAATTCGCCCTGCGGTATTCGACGCGTGCATTGACTGAGGGGAACTGTTTGATAAAAACCTTTAGGTAGGGAGGTAACTCGTGAAGACCGATGCTATTGACGGTAGAAATTTGAATAGTACCACTTACGATATTACTCATTTCTTGAATCTCGCAGTTTAGCTTCTCATATAACCCAAGGATGTCTTTGTAGGTGGTATAGAGCACTGTGCCTTGTGGGGTTAGCCTGAATTTTTTTTGGTTACGGTCTATAATCAACATATCATAGTGAGATTCCATTGCTTTAAGTTGCTGACTTACTGCAGACTGTGTAACTTCATTCAGTCGTGCAGATTTTGAAAAGCTTTTTGTCTCGACCAAATCGCAAAATGTTTTGAAATTTTGAATATGCATAAATCATATTTATTACTTCAGCTTATCCTATGCAAATTTTATATTCGAATTACTTATGATTACAGAAGAAGAATTTTTAAGAAATCTTTCAAAAGTTAAGGAGGAGATTCAAAATTCATGCGATCAGCACGGTAGATCGCCTAGTGGAATTACCCTTCTTCCTGTAACCAAGAATTGGCCGATAGACGCAGTTCATTATTGTAAAAAGAATGGAATTGGAAGGGTAGGCGAAAATCGTGTACAGGAGGCAATTAGCAAAATGGAACTTGAACAAGATGTCCGTTTTGAGCTTATTGGACACCTTCAGAGTAACAAAGCCAATCAAGTAGTTGGAAGGTTTTCTTCTATTCAGACAGTTGATTCAATTAAACTTTTGAACCGCTTAAATAATATGGCGGAGGTATCAGGTATTATGCAGTCTATATTAATTCAGGTTAATGCGGGTAAGGATCCCGCAAAATACGGAGTTTCCATGGATGACACTGAATCTATCCTCACTCATGCCCTTTCGCTGAGTTCTCTAAAGGTGGGAGGATTTATGACCATTGCCCCTTACGATCCAGAAAATAAATCTGTCGCACGAACTTGTTTTGCTAATCTTCGCTGTTTGCGGGATCGGATGGTGGAGCGGTTTGGGTTTACTTTTTCGGAGTTGTCGATGGGTATGTCAGGTGATCTAGATGAAGCAATTGCAGAGGGTAGTACAATGATTCGTGTTGGATCTGCACTCTTTGGTCAAAGAAAACAAGTACTTTGAGCCTTTTTTCAAGATTGCTTGCTAGAAGATCTCGAAGGTGCAATTTTAATAAAGATGTCAAATCACAATACCAAAAAAAATTTGGCTTGGCCCGAGGAATCGGTCCTTCGTTCACTTCTGGACGACGAATCATCAGTTGTTCGTAATTCTGTCCTGAGTCTTCTGGTAAAGTTTCCCGATAAGGGGCGTTCCTTTCTGACAAAAATTATATCTGAATCCGATGATTTTATTGCCAAGCATGCAAAAGTTATCCAGCAGGAATTAGGTTGGACCGATAATAAGGAAGATTTCATAAACTTTATCCGATCGAGAAGATATGAATTAGAAACCGGTTGGTATCTACTTGACCGTACCATCCATCACAACCTGGATTCTACAGTTTCCAGTCTGTTGCTCGATGAATTAGCAGATAGGGTGAGGGATTTATCAACCTCTCCCATGGATGCGCGCCAGACTTGTAATGTTTTAAACCGAGTGCTTTTTCATGAGTTTGGATTTCGTGCTGCTCATAAAGATTTCGAAAACCCAAATAATAGTTTTTTACATTCTGTTCTAGAAAGAAAGCAGGGGCTCCCTATTACGCTTTCGCTTATTTATATATTGGTTGCCCGGCGAGTTGGGTTTGATCTAGAGCCAATTGGTTTGCCAGGAAGGTTCATGGTTGGCTGCTTTGCACAAGAAATTCCCTTCTACATAGATGTGTGGGTTGGAGGAAAGATGATTGATCTCGAGGATATGAGTCAGTACATAGGTTTGTCCATAGATGAGTCTTCCGGTGGTATACTTCTTCCCGTGACAGTTTCAGAAATGATCACTCGAGGTTGCAGGAACCTAGTTCATCATTTTGGATTAAAAGGGAAGAAAGAAGAGTCTGAAATGTTTCAGTTATTTGTCGCTGAGTTTGAAAGAATGCGTGGGATTGAGACAAATGCGTAAGAGGCCCTTTTTTTTAGAAGAGATCCCACAATTCACTCTTCCATCTATCGGCTTGGCAGTTCTTGGACATCCAATTTCTCATTCAATCAGTCCAGTCTTGCACAATGCTGCCCTTTCCGATCTTTCTCTTAAAGATTCTGCTTTCAAGGGTTGGTCATACCATAGAGTAGATATAAAAGCGGAAAACTTAGCAAACGCTTTAGTTACGTTTGCTGAAGCTGGATACCTTGGCTTAAACCTCACGATTCCTCACAAAGTGGAAGCGTTAAAGTCAGTAGATAGGCTGGATTCCGAAGCCAGTCTAATTGGAGCAATAAACACCTTGTGTTTAAGAGATGGTGAGTGGTTTGGTTATAATACAGATGGGTATGGATTGCATCAGGCTTTACGCAAAGACCTTGGGTGCGAGATCCCCAATTCAAAAATATTGATCTTAGGGGCAGGCGGTGCTGCGAGAGCTGCCGCGGTGAAGTGCCTCTTGGAAGGAGCATCAACCGTACATATACATAATCGCTCACCTGAAAGACTGCATGATTTACTAAGTCTGTTAAGTAATCATTTTGAGCATAGCAGAATCAGTGGGACTACCGTGAGCAATTTTAGGAAAGTTGAATTTATCGATCAAGATTGGATCGTTATCAATGCGACTTCACTTGGTTTAAGCGAAGAGGATCCTTCACCATTTTGTATGCCATGCACTGAACTTGGAAAAAAGAGTGTGGTATATGATATGATTTATAATCCAGCCAAAACAAAGTTATTGGCTGAAGCTGATGAAGCGGGCTTATCCTTTGCCAATGGGCTTTCCATGCTCGTTTATCAGGCAGCCAAATCCTTGGAAATTTGGACTGATCAAGAAGTTTGTGCTGAGAGAATGCTTGAGGCGGCCAAAAATTATTTTAGTGGTTAATATGCTTCCTGATATTTTTATGGATCCTGTATTCAGGATTGGGATAGGTTTTGTGCTTGGTGCAGTTGGGGGAAGTTTCTTGAATGTATGTATAACTAGAATCCCTCTTGGTCGTTCAGTTATTTCTCCCCCCTCCTCTTGCCCCAATTGCCAAAGACCAATTTCCTGGTCTCGAAATATTCCAATTCTCACTTGGCTTTCAACTTCTGGAGATGCCACCTGCTGTAAGTATAAAATTCCGTTAAGGTATTTTATTATAGAATTATCTGCAGCCCTATTATTTGCTTTTCTTTTTTACAGATGTTCGAGCGTGGATGAGTGGGGTCTTCTTTTGTGCTCTATTTTTTTTACATCAACGATTTTAGCCGTAATTGCGATCGATTTTGAGACCATGATGATTCCTGACAGGTTCAGTATGGGTGGGGCGTTGGTTGGCTTATCTTTTTCGTTTTTCTTTCCTGTGCTTCATGGGTTTTCGCTCGAACCAGTTCTGGCGGAAAGAACCGCGGCTTTATTCACTGGTGTAACCGGTCTCCTGATATCTTCATCATTACTGTACTGGGTCGGTGCATTGGGAGAAAGATTAATGAACAAAGAAGCACTCGGTCAGGGGGATGTTAAGTTACTCGGTTTAGTTGGAGTGTTTTGTGGATGGGAAGGTGGTTTATTTGTAATTTTTGGGGGGGCTTTGCTCGGAACTGCTTTACTTCTGCCAATTATGCTTTGGGGCAGTCTAAGTAAGAAAAAAACAGATCAAGATGGAAATGAATTTGGTTGGGGGGTGGAGGTTCCATTTGGGCCTTTTTTGGGTGCGGCCTCCTTGCTTTATTTTCTGGGGTTTCGCAAGGCTGTGGATACCTGGTTTGAGGAAATAATTACAAATTTTATTCATTTCTTTTCGATTGTGTGATCCTTTTATCATTGAAGAGGCTTAAGATTGTAGAGATTGTATGTAATTTTTAATAAATATCTATTCCCATAAATGAAAAAGCTTTTAGTAGCGAATCGTAGTGAAATTGCAGTGAGGATTTTTCGTTCTGCGAACGAGTTAAATCTTAGAACGGTGGCTATTTATGCCGAAGAAGACCGCTTCGGAGTTCATAGGTTTAAAGCCGACGAAGCCTACCTCGTTGGACAAGGAAAAGGTCCTGTTGCCGCCTATCTTGACATCGAATCAATTATCGCCATAGCCAAGGCCAAAAAGGTGGACATGATTCACCCAGGATACGGCTTCTTGTCTGAAAATGCTGACTTTGCCCGTGCTTGTGAAGATGCAGGGATTATTTTCATTGGTCCAAAACCAGAACTTNTGGAGAAAATGGGCGATAAGGTCGCGGCGAAAAAGGCGGCGGATCTTGCGGGTGTCCCCACCTTACCTGCAACTCCCAATCCGGTATCGAAGCCGGCGGAAGCATTAAAATGGGGAAGGAAAATCGGTTTCCCTTTGATCATTAAAGCGGCCTTTGGTGGAGGAGGGCGAGGTATGCGGGTTGTGAACAAAGAGGAAGAACTCAAACCAATGCTTGAAGAAGCACAAGGTGAAGCGGAAAGAGCGTTTGGCAATTCTGCAGTTTTTCTTGAACGTTATGTCGGGCGGGCCAAGCATTTAGAGGTCCAAGTTTTAGGTGATAGGCATGAAAATGTGGTTCACTTGCATGAAAGAGACTGCTCTGTTCAAAGAAGATACCAGAAGGTTGTGGAAGTGGCTCCATCTATTGGTTTACCTGATAGCGTGGTGAATGATCTTTGTGAAGCAGGAGTGGAGCTGGCTAAGAAGATTGGCTACGACAATGCAGGTACTGTTGAATTTCTTTTAGATCAAGATACCAAGGACTGGTTCTTTATTGAGATGAATCCTAGAATTCAAGTAGAACACACAGTTACTGAGCAAATTACTGGGATTGACATTGTTCGCTCCCAGATTCTTGTGGCAATGGAGTACCCCTTGCATGAGGAGAAAATCGGAATCCCTGATCAGGATAATATTCCAAGAAATGGTTGTGCTGTTCAATGTCGTGTTACCACGGAAGATCCCGAAAAAGATTTTAGCCCTGACTATGGAAAAATTCTGTCCTATCGCTCTGCCGCAGGTTTTGGCGTTAGGCTTGACGGAGCAATGGGGGATACTGGTTCCATTATTACCCCTTTTTACGATTCCCTGTTGGTCAAGCTCACCACTTCTGGTCCCAATCTTTCACAGGCTTTGGATCGAATGCATCGTGCGTTACGAGAAATGCGAATTCGCGGAGTTAAGACAAATATTCCTTTTCTTGAAAATGTCATTACACATCCGGAATTTGTCAAAGGAAACGCGACCACCCGAATGATTGATGTTACGCCTAGTCTCTTTAAATTTAAGGCAAGAAAAGACCGAGCATCTAAACTTTTAAATTATTTGGGCGAAGTCATAGTTAACGGCAATCCCCAGGTAAAGGGCAGACCCAGAGTCCAAAATCCCCTGCCTTTAATTATTCCTGAATGCGACATAGTCGAGACTGCTCCACGAGGCACCCGAGATTTATTACTCTCCCAAGGTCCAGAAAAATTTTCAAAATGGCTTCGTGATCACAAGCCTTTGATGGTCACAGACACAACACTTCGCGATGCACATCAATCGCTAATGGCAGCCCGAATGCGTACTTTCGATATGTTGGCGGTTGCAGATTTTATTGCCAAAAATGTTTCCGGTTTATTCAGTTTGGAAATGTGGGGGGGAGCCACTTATGATACTTGCATGCGATTCCTTGGTGAATGCCCCTATGAAAGACTTCATTCATTAAGAGAGAAAATACCAAATGTATTATTCCAAATGCTCTTAAGAGGATCCAATGCAGTCGGGTACGCAAATTATCCCGACAATGTTGTTCGAGAGTTTGTGGTTCACTCCTCACAAGCCGGGATGGATGTATTCCGTATATTTGATTCACTTAATTATCTTCCCAATTTAAAAGTGGCNATGGAGACTGTGGTTGAAAAAACTCCATCTCTCTGTGAAGCGGCACTTTGTTTTACTGGTGATTTTACCAATTCAAATGAAGAGAAGTATGTTTTGGGGTATTATGTTGAGTTGGCAAAAGAGCTAGAACAAATGGGAGCTCACATTCTTGCGATTAAGGATATGGCTGGGCTTTGTCACCCCATTGCTGCCAGTAAGCTCGTTAAAACTTTGAGAAATGAAGTGGGTATCCCGATTCATTTTCACACACATGATTCGAGCGGAATCTCTTCTTCTTCTATTATTAAAGCCGTGGAGGCGGGAGTGGATGTCGTGGATCTTGCAATTTCCTCTCTTTCAGGGTGTACCAGTCAGCCAAACCTGAACTCAATTGTTCATGCGTTACAAAATGCTCCTAGATCTACAGGACTTGATGTCGATGCATTAAATCAGTTATCCATTTACTGGGAAGCGGTAAGACAATACTATTCACCCTTTGACACTTCTCCTCCTTTTGGCAGTGCGGAAGTCTATCAACATCAAATGCCCGGAGGGCAGTATACTAACTTGCGTGAGCAAGCCGGGGCCCTTGGATTAGGCAAACGGTGGCCTGATGTCGTTACCACTTACCAGGAGTGTAACCGTTTACTAGGAGACATAGTTAAAGTCACTCCTAGTAGTAAAAGCGTAGGTGATCTTGCGATTTTTCTTATCACCAAGGGTGTGAAACCGGAAGATTTAGTCAATTTGCCAGAAGAGACTGGCTTTCCTCAATCCGTGATTGATTTGCTCTCTGGTAACCTTGGGCAACCTAAGGGGGGCTGGCCTAAAGCTGTTCAGAAAGTTATCCTTGGTAAACAGAAACCCATGAGAGGACGTCCGGGTGCATCTGCTCCAAAAATAGATCTCAAAAAAGAAAAGAATGCGTTGGTCAAAAAATTCGGAAAGCACTGCACAGAAGATGACTTGTTTTGTTCCGTTATGTATCCTCAGGTTTATTCAGAATTTCAAAACTTTAAGAAAAAATATGGAGATGTCTCTGTTTTGCCCACCTTGGCATACTTTCATGGCCTTGAACCTGGCGAAGAGATTTCTATAACTATAGAGGAAGGAAAAACACTTTTTATTAAGCTGCTCCATGTGGGGGAACCAGATGAAAAAGGGATCCGTTCGATAACCTTTGAACTTAATGGAAAAGCCCGTACCACTTTAGTACAAGATAAGAGTATCAAGGGGGATGCAAAAGCCAGGGAAAAGGCAGACCCCGCCAATGATAAACATGTGGGTGCTCCGATTCCGGCTATCATCAGCAGCATAGCAACAAGTGTTGGTAAGACGGTTGCGAAGGGCGATAAGATTGCAGTATTAGAAGCGATGAAAATGCAAACAACGATTTATGCATCGGCGGATGGAACGATTGATCAAGTTCTCGTTCAGGTCGGCGACTCTGTGGAGTCGAAAGATTTAATTGCACGACTTCGTTGATCCCTAAAGATTCAGATTTAACATCCGATTATTTAAATAAGTGTTTATTTTAAAATATTTAGGATATAGGAGCTTTGGCCTTTTGGCTTTACACCTTATGCTAACCCAAAGCTTAGCTGGTGACAGGTTACTTGTGCCTGAATCTATTCTGGAAAGGGAGATGTGTGCTGCACTTGGCGTTTCGGGTCGTGAATTAACAGAACAGCTTGTGGGAGAAGGGTTAGTTTCATTAGAATTGAATAATGCTAATCTCCGGGATCTTCGAGGACTTGAGTTTGCAAAGAATTTAGAGGTACTGATTCTTAGAGATAATTTAATTCAGGATCTTTCTCCAATTAGTAAACTTTCCAAACTTCGAAAACTCGATTTATCCGGTAACCGAATATCTTCGCTTCGTACTTTTGGGCAATTCCCGNTGATTGAAACTAAGCAAAGAATTGTAGAAATTCAAAATGAACTTCAGCAAAAAAATTTGGAAGATGATTACAAAGCTGCTTTAATTCTTGAGCTTTCCGAACTTGCNGAGAAATTCAAATTAAAGAATCGATCTTTAACTGAGTTGAATCTTGCCAATAATCGCCTGCTTGGTGTCTCAGGAATCGAAATGTGGGAGTCTATATCTTGGTTAAATGTGGCAGATAACTCTTTGATCGACTTGGAGGGACTCAGCAAACTTAAATCATTAACTACTTTATATGCTCAAGGTAATCAACTTGGTCGCGTGGAAGGCTACGAAGATGTAAACCGTAATAAAATTTATGATTTTGGAGAACCCGTACAAGATCAAAGTGGTAATGGCAAGCGGGACACAGACCCCTTGCTCGAATTGCAATCATTGCCAAGATTACGAAACCTTTATTTATACAACAATATGTTAAAGGATGTGGATAGCTTGATTGATCTTCCAAGCCTATCTGTTCTCTTGCTATCGAGTAATCAGATTGAAACAATTACCGAAATAGGGAAATTGGAGGGATTAACGAGATTGTCCTTGAACAGTAACTTTATTTACAAGCTAAGTGGATTACAACAGCTTACGAATCTAAGGCATCTAGATCTTACCGAAAACAGAATTTGTGATCTTAGACCTATTGAATCCCTCCGAAACTTAAAGGAACTTCGTTTACAGTCCAATCATGTGATCGATCTTACCCCGCTCTCAAGATTGGAATATATCAATTCTCTATCCCTTGCTAAGAATGTTATTTTCGATCCACATCCTTTGCATAATCTGAAATCCCTTAAAGATTTAAAATTGTCGGGTAATCGCATCGACCTAGAAAATCCACGCATCGAATCGATGTTTGCTTTTTTAGAAAAAAATGGATGCCGTGTAGATTCAAGAATGCAGGGTAAGCGATCTTATGCACTTGAAATATTAGTTGAATCACTCACATCATTTGCGTCATCAAATCGTGATCTTGGAAGTTTTCTCCAGGAAAAAGGGTATTTAAGGCTGATAGACTTCATTCAGGATTCAAAAATAGATGAAAAGAGTAAAGAATCTGCTTACACTAATTGGGATGAAGCTTTCAAGAGGGGACTTAAGAAAGATGAGTTGGAATTCCCCAACCTCTAATATTTTAACTATTAAGATATAGTAGGGTACCAAGTATTACAGAAATGATAAATCCAATTAGGTATAAAATCCCTCTGAACAGTTTCTGAAGTGCATTGGTTCTTATCACTTTATCCAAATACTTCATGTATTGTTGTTTTAATCTCTTTTTTAGAGATCTCTTCTTTTTTTCAGTACTCTCGTTCAAAGGGTGAGGAATAAATGATTTTTATTAAAATATTTAAGTGGAATGCTGTAATAAAATAAAAAGTTTATAGATGTCAATTAAGCAAACAACAATTCGTAGAGAAAGAAGCATAAAAGGTAAGTCCCTCCATACTGGAGATGAAGTGACGCTCACTATTAAACCTGCAGAAATCGATACAGGATATCTTTTTCGTAGAATTGATCTTTATGGAAAACCTGAGATAAAGCCTTTATCCAAGCAGGTTACTGAACTTGTTCGAAACACTACGATTTCAGACGGAAATGCTAAAGTTCATACTGTAGAGCATGTATTGAGTGCCTTGGCGGGATGCGGGGTGGATAATGCCATTATCGAACTGGATGCAAGTGAACCTCCTATTCTGGACGGTTCGGCTCGACCTTTTGTCAATTTGATTATGGAGGCAGAAACTATCGAGTTGGAGAAAGAAAGATCATTTATTGAAATCACTGAACCTGTTTCAGTTACTGCAGGCAACCGCTCGATGATTGCTCTCCCTTATGACGGGTTTCGGGTAACCTGCACATCGGCTGATGATCGTGGGGTTCATGTCCAACATTTGTCATTAGAGATAGAACCGGAGAGTTATATCGCTCAATTAGCTCCGGCTCGCACCTTTACTTTATATGAAGACATTGAAGAGCTTTTAAAACTGGGGAAAATAAGAGGAGGTAGTCTAGATAGTGCGATTGTGNTAAAAGGAGACAAGATTATGTCCAAGGAACCACTCCGTTTTGAGGATGAGTTTGTTCGTCATAAAATAATGGACATCGTAGGGGATATTTGCCTGCTTGGGAAGCCGCTCAAGGCACATATCATAGCAGTTCGCCCCGGTCATTCTCTCAACTCTGATTTGGCCGCTAAGATTCTTGAATCAATCTCTAGGAAAAAGAAAGCAAGTTCGGGTAGATTGTCTAAGAGCAACGAGAAGAAATCATATGTTATGCCAGACGAGACCGAATTGGATGTTCGTCGGGTATTGGATGTGCTGCCTCATAGATTTCCTTTTGTAATGATTGACAGGGTCACATCGATCGAGGGCAATGAATCGCTAACGGGTATCAAAAATGTTACGATTAATGAACCTTTCTTTACTGGGCATTTCCCCGGTCATCCAGTCATGCCTGGAGTATTACAACTTGAGGCGATGGCGCAGGCTGCAGGAATTTTGTTGCTAAGGCGGGGCTCAGCAGAAGGAAAAGTCGCATTCTTCATGAGTGCTGATAAAGTCAAATTTAGGAAACCAGTCGTACCGGGTGATCAATTGGAAATTAAGGCTAATTTGATAAAAGTGCGGGGTAACAAACTTGCAACTGCTGAAGTATCTTGTTTGGTCTCTGGAAAAGTTGTTTCTTCTGCAAGCTTGATGTTTGCCATAACGGATGTCAGTGATTCTTGAGTAGATATGGGAGTAAAAATCCATCCAACAGCTATTGTCGATCAAGGTGCTGAATTGGGAGAGAATGTAGTCATTGGGCCTTTTGCTTTGATAGGAGCAAAGGCACTTATAGGAGATAATTCGATCATTCATCATCATTCTACGGTGGACGGTCAAGTTTCGATGGGCGAAGGGAATGAAGTTTTTCCATACGCTATGATCGGAGGTTTAACTCACGATCTTAAATATCAAGGAGGGAGCCCTAAACTTAAAATTGGATCCAATAATGTGTTTCGAGAGTATGTGACCGCACATGTTGCTACTTCTGCCGATGATTTTACCATCATTGGATCGAATAATGTTTTCTTAGCCTACAGTCATGTGGCCCATGATTGCATAGTCGGAAATCATTTAGTGATGAGCAGTCATTCCGCGTTGGGTGGTCATGTTCAAGTTGAAGATCATGTTAATGTGGGTTGGGGAACGGGTGTCCATCAGTTTTGCAGATTGGGTAGACATTCGATGATTTCTGCTTGCTCTAAATTGGTCCAAGATGTTCCACCTTTTATGCTTGCAGATGGTTCTCCGGCAGAAGTTCGTTCCATTAATAAGGTCGGAATGGATAGATTTGGTTTTAAAGGTGATGATCTTGAAAAAGTTAGAATGATCTTCAAAACCCTTTACAAGTCAGAGTTAAATCGTACGCAGGCTATCGAGAAGTTAAAACATATGAACGCAGAGGAAGGAAATTCTTACATTCAGGAAGTGACCCACTTTATAGCCTTAAGCGAAAGGGGCTTGGCTTAGTATATAAATTTATTCGATTGAGTCGCCCAAGGAGCGCAGCAAATCCCAGCTGTAAATCCCGGTGGAATGCCCATCACTAAATCGAATTCTTATTGCGTAATTTCCAACTTTTTCGAATCCCATCAATTCAGGTGAGCCAGATCGGGCATTTTTCTNGGTCAATGATAAGTTCCCAAAGATATCGCTCTCGCCTTTATTTTCTGCACTTGGAGAATTNTTTCTTAGTTTTTGGGCATCAATGAAGCATTCTTTGCCATCCGACCACTGGATAGCCAGAAAATTGCCAACAATCTCAATTTTGCAGGGAGATGTGGGCACTATGTGAGATTTCGAGGAGAGAGTTGTCCTTAGACAAAGGAGTCAAGACTATGTCCAGCAGATGGGGGAGTTGATGGGTGTGATCCAGTTTGGTAGTAGGGGTCCAATACTTCGTTTTGAAAAGGGCGGCTAGGATCCTCGGCCATCTCTGCGGATTGATTGAATTCTTCAATTTCTTCTCGGATCATTTCTTCCTGCAGGTCTTTTTCCTGAAGTTCACGGTCAAGACTTCTTTCATCCCAATACCGGTCGTTGTGAAACTGACTTGGACCAGGCTCCGGGGGAAGTTCGGTGGGTTTTACGACTTCCCAATCAGGCTCTCTCGTGCAGTCTATCCCTGCATCATCGACATTATCAACACTCTCTGGTGGTTCGCCTGGTTGTTGGCAGGTGGAAGGACAGGGCGTTGGCTTCTCTTTGCACAACGAACCCGAAAGATCATAAGCTTCAGGTAATCTGGTCACCCGGTTCAATTGGTCGTTGCCAAGATCAGGTACTTCCAGGGATGATTGATCATCATTTTTGAGTTGAGATTCACGTCTCGAATTTTCCGAGACATGTCCAACAGTGTCTTGGTTATGAACTTCCATGTTTAAAATATGAAAGATAAAGTTCCCGGATGCAAATCGAAATACCTTTAGATCGAAAGATAGAGAAAAATTCTTTTACATTGCCTCGAAGGATCATTTTTGCATTTTAAGATATACTATGCCAAGAGAAACAGTCATTTTGGAATGCACAGAAGCACGCAAAGAGGGGAAACCTCCTTCCCGTTATGTATCTAGCCGCAATAAGAAATTGCAAACTGATCCAGTAGAAAAACGGAAATATAATCGTTTTTTGAAGCGGCATACCATGCATCGAGAAATTAAGAGCTAAGACTCACTTCTCCATCGCTTCTATTATTTTAGAGGCAATTTCATAGAATGCTTTGCTTGCATTACATTCAGGATTTGAGCTGATTACTGGAATGCCATGATCTCCTCCCTCTCTAACTTCTTGATTCAAAGGTACTTCACCTAAAAATTCTGTTGCGAGTGCTTGGGCCGTATCTTTCCCGCCTCCTTTTCCAAAAAGGAAATTCTTTTCACCCGAATCGGACTCCAAGTAGCTCATGTTTTCAACCACTCCCAAAATCGGCACATTCACTTTTTCAAACATTCTTGCTCCTCTGCGGGCTACATCTACGGCAGCTTTTTGGGGTGTAGTTACAACGACAGCTCCATTGAGAGGAAGGGTTTGAGCGAGAGATAATTGTGCGTCTCCCGTGCCGGGCGGTAGATCTACGAGAAGAAAGTCCAGTTCTCCCCACTCTACATTACTTGCAAATTGTTGAATTGTTTTCATGACCATTGGCCCCCTCCATACCACTGGAGATTCCTCATCAATCAACAGACCCATGGACATGAGCTTAACTCCAAAGCTTTCATTGGGGGAAAGCAGATTTTCTCCAATAAGCTTAGGTTTTTCTGTGGAACCGAGAAGAAGAGGGACTGAGGGACCATAGACATCACAATCCATGAGTCCGACCTTAAGAGGTTTTTCACGAGTTTCTCCATGCCGGGAAATGGCACAGGCAAGATTGACTGCAAGTGTAGATTTACCGACACCGCCTTTTCCACTAGCAATAGCAATGATTTTATCGATTCCGGAAATTTTACTGTCTTCAGTTGAAGATTGGTTGTCTGTACTTTGAGCTTTAACGATAACTGTTACTTCAATTTCAGAAATTCCTGGATCTTGCCCAAGTACTTCTTCGACTTTATTTTTTAGCAGTGTAGGGAGTTTTGGGTCTGGGCTTGATAATTGAAGTCTTACGGCTGCTTTACCCTCTTTAAAATTTACTTCACTGACTAACCCAAACGAAACGATATCTCGCGAGAATCCGGGATAGGTGACTGATTTTAACAGTTCCAATAATTTTTCTTTATCCATTTTGAACAATTGTTTGGGGAAGAATACACAACTCCACATTATGTTTTAAATCGTTTGAGACGATATTAATATAAGAATTTTCGGAAGGATCATATGTTTTCGCTTGCTAGAAAGCATTCAATTTAGAAGTTTTAGGTATGGTGGGAACAAATATTCTATATTCATGTGTATGGTCATATCGTTGTATGCAAACTTTCATAAGTTTTTTGATTTTGATTTCATATTATCAGCTCGTGGCTCAAGAGAATTCTACGATTGTCTTAAGCACAATCGAGAGCGAGTTAGAAAAAAAACAAGTGGCTGTCGATTTAGGAAATACGACGAAATCTCTAGGCTCTATCGTTGCAAAAGCGATTAGTATTCATGGAGGGTTACGATTAGCCAAGCCTCAGAAAAGTCGTTTCTCAGCCAACTTTTCAGCAAAGGGAGGGAACTTAATTAGTCTATCCTTAGCCACTGGAGTCCCTAAGAAAACTGTGAGTAGATACTCTTTTGAAGAGGCAAATGTGCAATTGTCCATTGCGAAAGCTTGTGACCGTTTAGTTTTGGAAACTCTTGGGATCCCTGGTTTTTTCAGTGGCAGGATCAGCTTTCTTTCAAGTCTTTCCGGAAAAAAAGAAATTTTTGTCTCTGATGCGATTATGACAACTGCACGGCCCCAGACATCATTTGGTAAAATTACATTTAATCCAAGCTGGGATAATCAAGGTCAGGGCATTTTCTTTACCAGTAACCGTAAAGTTTTTAACAATGTATATTACTTAAATCTAGACAGTCGGAAAATCTCCACCATAGCCAACTATCGAGGTAGTAATTTAAGAGCAGTTCAAAACCCGAGATCGAATCAGGTTGCCCTGATTCTTTCAACCTCTGGAAATCCTGAAGTCTGGCTCGCTTCTTCTCCCCGAAGTAAACCTAGCCGTTTAACCCGCAACCGTAGTAACGAGTCTGGACCCGCTTGGTCTCCAGATGGCAGGAGACTTTTAGTGACTTCAGATAGTAGAGGGAAGCCTCAGATTTATGAGGTATCAGTTTCAAGCGGACAACTTACCCGAATCCCTACNAATGTTAGTTCTCACTGTACAGAAGCGAATTGGAATCCTCGTGATCCCAATAAGTTCGTCTTCACCGCCGCAGTTTCAGGGGGGTTTCAAGTTTGTGAATATGATTTTTCCCTTCGCAAATCGCGCATTATTACCAAAGGAGCAGTCCACAGTATGCAACCCTGCTGGGCCAGCGATGGAAGACACCTCTACTTCACCGAGAGGTCAGTAACTGGCAAAACCAGAATCATGATATTGGACACTGAGCTTGAAGGTGCAAAACCCGCTCCTTTACATGGTCCATCCTTTGGTAATTGCTCACAAGTTAGCTTTTATTATCCAAATTGATTGAAGTTTTGTCTCGCACCTTAGGTGCTGCTTCATAGATTGCTGTTCTATTTTATGCTAAAGTTCGTTATTTCGTTTATTTGTCTACCACTCCTTCTTTTGGCGAAACCGGTCAAGGTCGATTTAGCTAATAATTCAGCAATATCCGGAGATTTAATCAAGTCCTCCACCACAGAAATTTTTGTAGATATTGGCTTTGACATAATAAAAATTCCTCGATCGTCGGTCATTGCCATCAAAAATCTGGACAAAAAGGAACCAGCTTCCCAAAGCGAGCGTTTTGCGAGTGAGATATTCATGCAATCTTCTGAAAATGCAAAGCTTTCTACATTGAGGGAACTTGTAGATATTCTTGGCGAGGCAGTTGTTTTGATTCGTACCCCTATCGGACTGGGCTCAGGCTTTCTTATTCATCCGAGTGGATATCTAGTGACTAATGACCATGTAGTTGCTGGGGAACGACAAATTTCAGTTACCCAATTCCAAGGATCGGGTTCGGAACTGACTAAACGTAATTTTGATAATGTTAGAATAATTGCTTCCGGTGGAAATTTAGATTTGGCTTTATTGAAAATTGAGGGAGTTTCTCCTTCTTTCAATTTCCCCTTTGTTCGATTGGGCTCGTCTCCAGATCTAAAGCAAGGTGAACGGGTCTTTGCCATTGGCAGCCCTCTTGGCTTGGAGAGAAGTGTTTCCGAGGGAATAGTCAGTTTGCGTAATCGCATAATTTCCGACCGTCTTCATATTCAGACCACAGCGGAAATAAGTCCGGGGAATTCTGGCGGTCCTCTTTTTAACTATAAGGGTGAGGTAGTCGGAGTTAACAATATGAAAGTGGTTGCCCAAGGGGCGGAGGGACTTGGTTTTTCTATCCCTGTAGACTCACTTAAAACTTTTCTTATCAACCGTGATGCATATGCATTTGATCCTCGGAATCCAAATGCTGGCTTTCGTTATACAACCCCACCGAGACAGTCGAATTAACCTCCAATCTAACCTTAACTAATGAATAGAAAATTTTTAATCCAACTTGTTTCAGTTCTGAGTGCATTGTCAGTATTGGTGGCAAAAAAGGAAGACTCTTTAATCAAATTCTTACCCGAAGATACTCTTGTTGCTATGGAAATAGATAACTGGGAGGATCTCCAAGATGATTTAGATAGTGGTCCATGGGGGGAGATCATGGATTTTCCCATTTGGGAAAAGGTAAAAGACAAAATTGAAAATGAATTGGGAAGGGGCCATACCAAGAAATCTAAATCTAATTTAGAAGAAATAAGAAAATCTGTTTTTGAGCCTATGATGGATTCAATTGAAGGAGGTATAGTTTTAGGGATATCCGATTTGGCTAATTTAATGGAAAGGGAAATGATTAAGAATGATCAAACAGGAGCGAGCTGGAGGGCCCAAAAAATGCCATTTTTTGCTTTAATTCTTGATTCATCTTTAGGCGATGATGATTTTAATGAAATCATTTCGACACTTGAAGATCTCGGAAGTTCCAAGATGCAGGTAATCGAAGAAAAAATGGGTGAAGTAAGTCTTCGTTGGTTCCTTAATTCAAAAAATGAAGAACTCACAAAACTTGAAGCTAAAAGTACTGGCTTATGTGCATCATTGCATAAGGGGAAATTCTTTTTGGTCTCGGGAGATAAAGAAAGGGTCGAATCGGTTTTCACGACCTTTTTTGATCGGGGGAAATCCCTTAAAGATAATGAATCCTATATTGACTGCTTTGATGAAATTGGGATGGGGCAGGCGAGACTATTTTTTAATTTTAAGGAAGGGATGCGTGTTCTACGCGAACAAAGCGAAAAAATGAAAATCCCTCAAAACCCTTTTGGAATTGAAACAAGTGGACTGATTGATGGATTAGGTTTGAATGGTTTAAACCATTTGGGGGTTTGCTTGGATGCGAAATCAAAGGAATTTGAAATGGGTTCTTCCCTAGGCATGGATCATCGGGAAGGGATTCTTTCCTTTCTTTCTACGGTTAAAGGAGACTTGGAAAACCATGACTTCGTTTCAAAGGATGTTTTCACTGTGAGTAATGCCAAAAACGATTTAGGGCAACTTTGGCCAAAGATGGAAAATATACTTAAGGGAGTAAGCCCTGCTCTACACTTGCTGGTCACGACTCAGATTCAGGCTTTTGAAGATCAGTCAGATGTTAGAATTAGGACCGATTTGCTTGGTTCACTGGGAGATGAAATGGTGAGTCTTTCATATCTTCATCAGGATAATCTAGATTTGGAAGAATTGGCTTCACCTTCATCTTCAATATATGCGATTAGTTTAAGGAACGCTAAACTTTTTGATCGTACTATGAGAGCAATGGTTGATTCAGTAAGCCAAGGAAACGATTTATTTGAAGAAAATGAGCACCGAGGCGTAACCATTCGTTCTATGCGCGGTTTGCAAGGTGCTGGCTTATCGATTTCATATGCTATTTCAGAGGGATGGCTCTTGCTGTCTATGGGTGAAGATCGTTATCTTAAGCAAGTTATAAATAGGATGAAGAATGGAAAGAATTCTTTGTGGGACAGTGCTCATGTACAAAATGCCTTGAATGATCTTCCTCGAGGCATCCGGCAAGTGGATTATGTCGATGTTAGCAAGATGTTTTCTTTTTTTGAAGTGATGTTTGAAGCTATTGATGACGATGAATTTGATTTCACTTCGGATGATTTTGGTGATTTTCCATATTTCCTCCTTGGTTGGTCGAAGGACACAGATACCGGATTTGTTTCAAAGGCAAAACTATACCCTTTTTCTGAGTGAGTTTACTTAATTTGAAAAATTCAATTTTCATTCTTTTTTTCTGCTTGGGTTTGACTCAAGTTATTTCAAAACCAATAGAGCTTTCCAAACCTGAGGTTTTACTTACTGGATGGAACGCCCGCTGTCTTCAACATGCCGATTTAAATGGTGATGGATTGGTAGATCTGGTTTACTTCAATTTAAATAAGTCATACCTAGAAATTCTCTATCGTACGCAAAAGGGTATTGCTCCGAAAAATATTCGCCCTGTCCGAAGAAATCGATGGGAACCCGTCCTTGAAGATGCAAATTATCAACCTGAAAGAATCTTCATCAATGGAAACGTTTCTGATATTGCCATAGGCGATTTAAATTCAGATGGTGTTGCGGATATCATTATTGGAAGTCCAGAGGATGGTGTACGGATATTTTTCAGGGAAAATAATTCTACATGGAGTGACGGTTTTGAAATAGAATCCAATAAGATTCGAGCTTA
Source organism: Verrucomicrobia bacterium TMED44 (assembly GCA_002168015.1). Lineage (GTDB taxonomy): Bacteria > Verrucomicrobiota > Verrucomicrobiia > Opitutales > Seribacteraceae > Seribacter. The sequence continues at coordinate 4,050 of NHCX01000103.1, read as the reverse complement.
CTCAAAAAGTCTACAGGTCATTAATGAGAATGGGAGGAATGAGTTGTTTGTGTTTACTGAACCTGGGCTCGAGAAGATTTCTTTTTTGAAAGGTCAACCCCAATACCCACCTTCTTTATTCAGGGAAGGAGATAAGCGTGCTTATGGTGTGGAATTGATTGATCTTAATGACGATAAAATTCTTGATTGGATGTATTTAGTGCCAAGTGATAAATTTTCGCTTAAGATTCGGCTTGGAGAAGACGAGGGTTTCGGTCCGGAGTTATCCTTTGACATTTCGCTTTCGTCCTTTCCGGCATCCTTGGAATCGTCACTGTCTCTGAATTACAAAAAGTTTTGCTCGATTGATTCCTTGTCGAGAGAGGCGGTGATTTTCTCTTTTTCCGATGAAGAGATAGTTAATCGGGAATCATCTTTTGATTTAATTTCCTACGATATTTTTTCTACATCTAATACAGAAAGTTTCTGGGCATTGGGTGATTTTAATTTGGATGGGATTCCCGAATTGGTTTCGGCTTCCCCAGATGAAGGAGAAGTTTTTCATGTTGAATCAGACAAGAACGGATTTTCAGGTAAGGTTAAATCATCCCCTTCACTAAAAGGAATTACCCATCTATCTGCCTTACGAAATGAAGGTAAAATAAAATTGCTTCTTCTGAGCGCAGAGGAGGAAGTTCTTGGCATTTCTGAATATCAGAAAGGTAAAGGTTTTAGTTTTCCTATGATGATCGAACTGGATGGTATTCCTTTGGCTGCAGTATCGACCAATACCGGTAAAGGAAAAGATGATAAACTTCTTGTTCTTTGCGAACTAGATTCAGATTTTTACCTTAAGACTTTTGAATGGTCTTCGGACAACAAGTTTAAAGTAACTCATGAGTATGAAGTCAAAGATATAAAGCGGGAGCCCAGTGAGCTTTTCGTATGCGATTTAAACGGAGACACGCAACAAGACGTATTGATTCTCTCGAGTCGGGATGCACCAGTCATTCTTCTGTCTGACAAGAAAGATGGGTGGCAATTGGTTGCTGGCGATTCGGTGGTTCGCAAAAGTTTCCTAAAGGATATCGAGAAAGAAAACATTTCGAAATTTACCGATCCTTTGTCAAAAAAGGAAAGATTACTTGTCGCAGGTGAGGGACATGTACGGGTAATTTCTTGGGAAGGAGATGAATTACTGGTAATCGAACAGTTCAATTCTAAAGATCAGGCAGGAGATTTGAGCACCCCTATTAAAATTGATTGGGAAGGGCATGGCACTTTTGAAATTTTTGCATTTCATGAAGATGGGTATTGGGAAAGACTACACTCTGAGAAACCGGAAGCTAATCTCAAGAATCGTTTGGAAAGTTCCTTGATTGTTCCCTCGCAAGTGAGTACTTTTCATGCTCCTAAAGGCATCAGTATGGTGGCTCTTGGCAAAGGTGGATTTCAAATGATTTCTCTGGCGAAATCCCAAAAATTTTCTTTGAAGGTAGAATCTAGATACCTTACGGATCTTCCTAAAATTCGACACAATGGAATTGAATGTGGTGATTTTAATAATGATGGCGTTCAGGATTTAGTATGCCTTGATGGTAAGAAAAATCTTTTGGAGTTCGTTACTCGCGACACAAAAGATCAAAAATGGAAGAGTTCGCTNCATTTTGAGGTTTTTGAAAAAAACCTTCACTATCAGGGNAAAAAAGGTGGATTGTATGAGCCTAGGGAAGGTCTGATTTCCGACTTAAATGGAGACGGGTTGGATGACTTGGCTTTTCTTGTGCATGATCGTTTACTGATCTACAGGCAGATTAATCGCTCAGCAAAATGAGAATTTTGGTTTTAGGTGACATTGTCGGGAGACCGGGTAGAAAATTTATGTCCGACCACTTGAAGAATTTTATTAAAAATAAAAATATTTCTCTTTGTATTGCCAATGGGGAAAACGCAGCTGGTGGTGCTGGCATTACTGCAAAAACTGCACACGAATTAAAAACGGCAGGTATCGATGCCATTACCCTTGGTGACCATGTGTGGGATCAAAAAAATTTCGAAAATGAAATCGATCAATTGGATTTTGTTTGTAGACCTGCAAACTTACCCGGTTCCAACCCAGGTAAAGACCACCTTATTTTGGAGGGAGAAAATACGATGGTGGGGTTGTTTACGGTACTTGGTAGGTCATTTATGGGACCCAAGGTTGCCTGCCCTTTTACCACGGCTGACAGAATTGTAAACGATTTAAAGAAGCAAAATGTAGATCAGATCATCTGTGAAATTCACGCAGAAACCACATCTGAAAAAGAATCAATCGGGTGGTATCTGGATGGGCGAGTCAGCTTGGTCTTTGGAACTCACACGCATGTTCCAACTGCAGATGGAAGGATTTTACCTAAGGGGACTGCCTATCAGACTGATTTGGGGATGACGGGTCCAAGAGAATCAGTTTTGGGCAGGGATATCGAGGCGTGCGTCGGGCGCTTTTTGGATGGCATGCCCCGCAAGTGTCCTGTGGCGGAAAAGGATGTTGGGATGCAGGGGTGTATGATCGAGGTGAATAACGACTCACCCTGTAAATCAGTTAAATATCAAAGAATTGAATTTCGAGAGGATGCTACGGATCAATCCCTGCGTCCACCAAGAAGCCCTAGTCTAAACATCCAGTAGAGTAGAGTGAGCAAGGAAGTAACAAAGGCAGCAACATAGGTCATGGCCGCAGCGTTTAGTACTTTCTTCGCTCCATCAAGCTCTTTTTCCGTTACATAATTTCCTTTTTGCAGACAAGCCAATGCTCGACTGCTTGCATCAAATTCAACCGGTAGCGTAATTAATGTGAAAAGAGTGGTGCATCCGAAAAGTAGAACGCCAAGCCAGGAAAGAGAAGCACCGGTTGCGGATTGGGCTCCTCCCAGAAAAAAAGCCAACATAATTACGATCATAGATAGTCCACCTCCCATATTGGCCACAGGTACCCAAGATGACCGGAAGGACAGCATCGCGTAGGATTTTGCATGTTGGATCGCATGGCCAACCTCGTGTGCAGCCACTCCAAATGCAGCCATACTGTTTGAGTCATGAACAGATTCGCTTAACCGTAAAGTTTTACTACGGGGATCATAATGATCTGTTAGTTCACCGCCAACCCGTTCGACTCGAACATCCCTTATATTGTTATCTCTCAGTATACCTTGGGCTACTTCAGCTCCTGTTAAACGAGAACGGGTAGTATATTGGCTATATTTTCTGAATCGGCTTTTAGTTACACTGGATGCGTAGAAGCTGAGTGCCATTCCCGCTCCAATGACAAGAAGGTAGAAAGGATCAAATATCATGTGGATAGAATAAAATTCGCAAACGGAAAAAACCTATTTCTTAGTTTCGTAAATTTTATGAAAAGAGAGGATAGCTTCCTTTAAAATGTTCGCATTTTCTGGGGCAATTGATTGTTTGCATTTCATGGCTGCAACCATCACGGCATGGGCACTCTTAAGTTTTACATCGTATTCCTTAGCCGAAGGCTTGATTCGCTGGATCATAAAATATTCAGCAATTGTTTTCTGTATATTTGAAGCATGAGATTCTTTGGTACTCACCCATCTATAAAGCTGGTTTTTGGATTGTGCATCCTTTTTAGAGCTGAGCTCAGCAATGAGTTTAGAAGCTTTATCGATAGTCGACTGGTCTTCAAGCATCTGTTCAAACCTGAGCTGGTCGGTGTAAATCCCACAGGGCACTTGGCAGTGCGCCAGTACTGAATGATGAAAGAAAAAGGAAGGCAACAAAAGCAAAGATAATTTTATAATGTTCTTCATGGATAATTTTTAATTTGGGTTAATCCTATATTTTTATGGGAACTGAATGATTTGCCAAGAAAAGACTTTAAAATCTACAGAATCAATAACAATGTAACATGTTTGACATTGCGAACTTCAGGGAAATTATTTAAGAAATATTGGAATGCGGGAGTAGCTCAGCTGGATAGAGCATCGGTCTTCTAAACCGAGGGTCCTGGGTTCGAATCCCAGTTCCCGCGCCATTCCGAGGTGGACAATCCGCCCTTTATCTTGA